>NZ_VTTK01000017.1:0-136317 GCF_008365135.1 Azospirillum sp. Sh1
CCACGCCATCGCCGCCATGGCCGGCCTGACCGTCCCGCACGCCACCAAGGTGCTGATCGCCGAGGTCACCGACATCGACGACAGCGAACCCTTCGCCCATGAGAAGCTTTCCCCCACCCTGGCGCTCTGCCGCGCCAAGGACTTTATGGAAGCCTGCGACAAGGCCGCCGCCCTGGTCGCTCTCGGCGGCATCGGCCACACCTCCGCCCTCTACACCGACCAGGACCAGCAGGCCGGGCGCATCCGCCATTTCGGCGACAGGATGAAGACCGCCCGCATCCTGATCAACACGCCGTCCTCGCACGGCGGCATCGGCGACCTCTACAACTTCCGCCTCGCCCCGTCGCTGACGCTGGGCTGCGGCTCGTGGGGCGGCAACTCGATCTCCGAGAATGTCGGGCCGCAGCACCTGATCAACAAGAAGACGGTGGCGAAGAGGGCGGAGAACATGCTGTGGCACAAGCTGCCCAAGTCGATCTATTTCCGCCGCGGCTGCCTGCCCTTCGCGCTTGAGGAACTGCGCGGCAAGAAGCGCTGCCTGATCGTCACCGACCGCTTCCTGTTCGAGAACGGCCATGTCAACGACAGCGTCCGCGTCCTGAAATCGCTGGGGCTGGAGGTCGAGACCTTCTTCGAGGTCAGCGCCGACCCGACGCTGGCGGTGGTGCGCAAGGGCGTGGCGCTGGCCAACGCCTTCCAGCCCGACGTGATCCTGGCGCTGGGCGGCGGCTCGCCGATGGACGCGGCCAAGATCATCTGGGTGATGTACGAGGCGCCGGAGGTGGCGTTCGAGGACCTCGCCCTGCGCTTCATGGACATCCGCAAGCGCATCTACACCTTCCCCAAGCTGGGCGTGAAGGCGCAGCTGGTGGCGGTGCCGACCACGTCGGGCACGGGGTCCGAGGTGACGCCCTTCGCGGTGGTGACCGACGAGCGCACCGGCACCAAATACCCGATCGCCGACTATGAACTGACGCCGACGCTGGCGATCGTCGATGCCAACCTCGTCATGGACATGCCCAAGGGCCTGACGGCGGCCGGCGGCATCGACGCGGTGACCCACGCGCTGGAGGCCTATGTCTCGGTGGTGGCGAACGAGTACAGCGACGGGCAGGCGTTGCAGGCGTTGAAGCTGCTGAAGGAGAACCTGCCCTCGGCCTACCGCAACGGGGCCCACGACCCGAAGGCGCGGGAGCTGGTGCACAACGCGGCGACGCTGGCCGGCATCGCCTTCGCCAACGCCTTCCTCGGGGTCTGCCATTCGATGGCGCACAAGCTGGGTGCGGAGTTCCACATCCCGCACGGCATCGCCAACGCGCTGCTGATCGCCAACGTGATCCGCTACAACGCGGCGGACATCCCGACCAAGCAGACGGCGTTCAGCCAGTATGACCGTCCCAAGGGCGTGGCGCGCTACGCGCAGATCGCCCGGCATCTGGACCTCGGCGGCAGCCGCGATCATGAGCGGGTGGAGAAGCTGATCGGCTGGGTCGAGGAGATGAAGCGGGCGCTGGAGATCCCGGCCTCGATCCAGGCGGCGGGGGTGCCGGAGGCGGCGTTCCTGGCGCGGGTCGATGCGATTGCCGAGGCGGCGTTCGACGACCAGTGCACCGGCGCCAACCCGCGCTATCCGCTGGTCGCCGAGATCAGGCAACTGCTGGTCGACAGCTATTACGGCCGTGCTTATGTCGAGGAGGAAGGCGACCGTACGGCGGCGCTGAGCGTCGTCCCCCAGACCAAGACCGCCGCCGAATAACCGGCCACGTCGTCACAGACGCACGCATGGGGGGACCGTCGGGTCGGGAGCGAAGGCTTCCGACCCGACGGTCCCCCTTTGCGTTCCGGCCGCGGCTTCGCATCGGCTCCCAACCTGAGCCTCCCTCGGCGGTCATGGTCTATACCTCCGAAGTGCGGCCTGGGCTCCGAGCCTCTCTTGGCTGGGCCGTTTGCCGGGCGATCGCGGACGATCAGCCGCCGCTTTCGCCGTTGGAACGCTGCTTGGCCGCCTGGGCGTTGCGGCTGAGGTTGAGGGCGGAGTTGATCAGCGCGATGTGGGAGAAGGCCTGCGGGAAATTCCCGACCAGACGCCCGGCCTGCGCGTCATACTCCTCCGACAGCAGGCCCAGGTCGTTGCGCAGGGCCAGCAGGCGTTCGAACAGCGCCTTCGCCTCGTCGCGGCGGCCTTGCAGGACGAAGGCATCCACCAGCCAGAAGCTGCAGGCCAGGAAACTGCCCTCGCCGGGGGGCAGCCCGTCCTCGACCCGGCCGGTGTCGTAACGCTTGACGAAACCGTCCTTCAACAGCTGGCGCTCGACCGCCGCCACCGTGCCGGCGATGCGCGGATCATGGGCCGGCAGGAATCCCACCACCGGCAGAAGCAGCAGCGAGGCGTCCACCAGCTTGCTGCCATAGGACTGGACGAAGGTCCCCATATCCGGGTCATAGCCGTTGGCGCAGACATCCTGATGGATGCGCCGGCGCAGGTCCTTCCAGCGCTCGACCGGCCCGTCCATGCCGAAATGCTCGGCGCTCTTGATCGCGCGGTCGGCCGCCACCCAGGCCATCACCTTGGAGAAGGTGAAGTGCTGCCGCCCGCCGCGGGTTTCCCAGATGCCCTCGTCCGGCTGGTCCCACACCGTTTCCAGATGGGCCAGCAGCGACCGCTGAAGCTGCCAGCCCGCCTCGTTGGCGCCGAGCCCGCCGCGCCGCGCCTGATGCAGGGCATCCATCAGCTCGCCATAGACGTCGAGCTGGAGCTGCGTCGATGCGGCATTGCCGATGCGCACCGGCCGGGCGCCTTCATAACCGGGCAGCCAGTCCGCCTCCCACTCCATCAGCCGGCGCTCGCCCGCCAGGCCATACATGATCTGCAGCTGCTCCGGCCGGCCGGCGGTGGCGCGCAGCAGCCAGCCGCGCCAAGCATTCGCCTCGTCGTAATAGCCGGCATTCATCAGCGCCTGCAGCGTGAAGGTCGAATCCCGCAGCCAGCAATAGCGATAGTCCCAGTTGCGGATGCCGCCCAGCTGTTCCGGCAGCGAGGCGGTCGCCGCGGCGACGATGCCGCCGGTCGGCAGATAGGTCAGCGCCTTCAAGGTCACCAGCGAGCGCCGCACCGCCTCGGCCCAGGGACCGTCGTAATTGCATCGGCCGATCCAGTCCCGCCAGAACCGCTCGGTGTCGCAAAGCGCCTGTTCCGCATCCACCGGATCGGGCATCGGATCGCAGGAGGGGGCGTAGGTCAGCACGAAGGGCACCCGCTGGCCCTCCTCGACGGTGAAGTCGCCGACGGTGGTCAGATTCCGACCGCACAGCTCGACCGGCGTGCGCAGATGCAGCATGTCCGGCCCGGCGATGGCGCGCAGCGTGCCGTCTTCCAGGCGCGTCACCCACGGCACGGCGTAGCCATAGCCGAAGCGGATGACCAGTTCGGTCCGCATGACGACGCGGCCCCGGCGCCCGACGACGATGCGGACGACGTCCGATGCCTGGTCCCGCGGCGGCATGAAGTCGATGACGGTCACCGCCCCGTCGTCCGTCTCGAAATCGGTCTCCAGGATCAGCGTGTCGCCGCGATACCGCCGCGTCACCCGCGCGTCCGGGTCGGCCGGCGCGATCAGCCAGCGGCCATGCTCCGGCGTGCCCAGCAATGCCGCGAAGCACGCATCGGAATCGAACCGCGGCCAGCACAGCCAGTCGATCGACCCCTCGCGCGACACCAGCGCCGCCGTCTCGCAGTCGCCGAGCAGGGCATAATCCTCGATCCGCGAAGCCATTCGGTCTTCTTTCCTTCCGCGCCCCCGTCATGTCCCAACTGTCGGCAGCGCTTCCGGTTCCCGGAAAGGACGCCGGTCAGGGCCGCAGGGGTCAGGGCCGCAGGGTAATCGCATATGGCAATTATGATCCTACACAAGGAAGCACGTCATTCCCGCGAAGGCGGGAATCCAGCCGTTTCAGTCGCTTTGCACGATGGTTTCCTGGATCCCCGCCTTCGCGGGGATGACGGAAGTCCTTTTATGGGATTCTGGATTCCATATGCGATTGCCCTGGGTCACGGCCGCAGGGATTGCAGCACCAGCTCCACCATATGGGCCAGCCGTTCCTCCTTCGCCGGGTCGGCCAGCAGGTCGCGGCCGAAGATCACCGACAGGGTATGGACGTTGGACAGGTAGAAGTACGACAGCCCGGCGATGGAGATGTAGAGCTGCACCGGATCGACCCCGGCCCGGAACACCCCCTGTTCCACCCCGCGCGCCAGCACATCGGCGATCATCTGCACGAAGGGGGAGTGCATCGACTGCACCTGCCCGGAAGTCTTCAGCAACTCCGCCCGGTGCAGGTTCTCGATGTTCAGCAGGGCCATGAATTCGGGATGGTCGATGAAATACTGCCAGGTGAAGCCGATCAGCCGGGCGATGGCGTCGGGCGGCGCCAGCTTGTCGAGGTTCAGCGTGCGCTCGGTCTCGCGGATATGGGCATAGGCGTCCTCCAGGACCGCCAGATACAGCTCCTCCTTGTTGCCGACATGGTAATAGAGCATGCGCTTGTTGGTGCCGGCCTGCTCGGCGATGCGGTCGACGCGGGCGCCGCCCAGCCCGTAGCGCGCGAACTCCTCCGTTGCCGCGGCCATGATGCGCGCCCGTGTGCCCTCCGGGTCGCGGGTCGCCTTGGCGGGCGCGGCGTTTCGGTTCGCGGCGGGGGCGGGCGGCACCGGTTCGGGTGTGTCGGTCAGGCTGTCCATGCGGGAAGCCGGCTCCTGCGGTGCGGGTAGGGGGGCGGTCTGCCCCCCATGGTAGAAGCCCCTGCCCGAAAATTCAAACCGGGGCGATTTCAAACCACGCTGCGGTGTCTTTCGATGCAGGTGTCCAGCACCTCGCCCATCGGCTTCTCCCACCAGGTGTTCTGCGAGAAGATTTCCACCTCCGAATAGCCGGCGAAGCCGCAATCCTCGACCCAGCCGCGGATGCGCGGGATGTCGATGACGCCGTCGCCCATCATGCCGCGGTCGAGCAGCAGGTCGGTGGTCGGCACCAGCCAGTCGCAGACATGGAAGGCCAGCAGCCTCTCCCGGCCGGCACGCCGGATCTGCGTCTCCAGATCCGGATCCCACCAGACATGATAGACGTCGACCGCCACCCCCAACGCCCCCGTCCGCACCGGGTCCAGCCGGTCGCAGATGTCCAGCGCCTGGGCCATCGTGTTCACGCAGGCGCGGTCGGCGGCATACATCGGGTGCAGCGGCTCGATCGCCAGCGGCATCCCCGCCTTGCGGGCATAGTCCAGCAATTCGGCGATGCCGTCCTCCACCTGCGAGCGGGCCAGCGCGATATCCTTGCTGACCGGCGAACCGGGCCGGGAGTATTGCGGCAGCCCGCCGACCACCAGCACGAGGCAGGCCGCCCCCAGCGCCGCCGCCTCGTCCACCGCGCGGCGGTTGTCGTCGCGGACCTCCGCCGCCTTCGACGGGTCGGCCGGGAACATGCCGCCGCGGCAATAGCCGGACAGCGCCAGTTCCCCCGCCCGCACCGCCCGCAACGTGGCGTCGAGCCCGACCGCCGCCACCTGATCGCGCCAGGGCGAGACGGCGCGGATGCCGCGGCGGGCGCAGGCGTCGAGGATCCCGACCAGATCGCCCTGCTTGCGTACCGTCGCCGTGTTGATCGACAGCCAGCGATGGTCCGTGGAGAAGTCCCGCATCACGAAATCCCTCTTACTGCCAGCACCGCCGCCATCCGCTGCGCCGCCCGCTCCGGATCGGACAGCAGCCCGGCCTTGTCGGCCAGCCGGAACAGCTCGGCCAGATGCAGGGTGGACCGCGTGCTCTCCTGCCCGCCGACCATGGTGAAATGGTCCTGATGGCCGTTCAGATAGGCCATGAACACCACGCCGGTCTTGTAGAAGCGGGTCGGCGCCTTGAAGATGTGGCGCGACAGCGGCACGGTGGGGGCGAGGATGTCGTGGAACGCCGCCTCGTCGCCGTCGGCCAGATGGGCCAGCGCCGCCGCGGCCGCCGGCGCGATGGCGTCGAAGATGCCCAGCAGCGCGTCGGAATGATGCTGTCCGTCGCCGGCGATCAGCTCCGCATAATTGAAGTCGTCCCCGGTATACATGCGCACCCCCTCAGGCAGGCGGCGCCGCATGACGATCTCCTTGTCCTTGTCGAGCAGCGAGATCTTGATGCCGTCCACCCTGGCCGCGAAGTCGCCGATGATCGACAGCGCGGTGTCCATCGCCGCATCGACGTCGCTCGTCCCCCAATATCCCGCCAGCGCCGGATCGAACATGTCGCCCAGCCAATGCAGGATCACCGGCTGTTTCACCTGCGACAGGATGCGGCCATAGACGCGGACGTAATCCTCCGGCCCCTTGGCGACGCGGGCCAGCGCGCGCGACGCCATCAGGATGATGCGGCCGTCGAGATCCTCGATGGCCTCGATCTGCTCCTCATAGGCGCGGATCACGTCGTCGATGCCGCGGGCGTTCTCCGGCGGCAGATGGTCGGTGCCGGCGCCGCAGGCGATCACCCCGCCCCGCGCCTTGGCCGCCGACTGCGACCGCCGGATCAGCTCCAGCGATGTCGGCCAGTCCAGCCCCATGCCGCGCTGCGCCGTGTCCATCGCCTCGGCGACGCCGAGACCGAGGTCCCACAGATGCTCGCGGAAGGCGATGGTGCGGTCCCAGTCGATGGCCGGCGCCAGCCACGGATCGCCCTCGGCCAGCGGATCGGCGACCATATGGGCGGCGGCGAAGGCGACGCGGGTCAGCGGCCGGTCGGTGCGGGCGGGAAAGCCGCGCGGCGGGGCGAGCGTGTAGCTCTCGATGCTGCGGTCGGGGCGGGGGAGGCGGATGGTCGGCATGGGATGGATTCCTGGGTAGGTCGTCGTCGCCGCGTGCCCCCTCCCCATCCCTCCCCCGCTCTCAGCGGACCTATGGTCCGCCTGTCGCGTCAGCACAAAGCAAAGCTTTGTGCGAGAGCTTCGCGGGAGAGGGGGCAGGAGCTTTGCGGGAGTTATGCAAAGGGCGGCGGCAGTCCCCTCTCCCACCGCAGGTGGGGGAGGGTTAGGGAGGGGGCATTCGAAGCCGCAGCCTCACCCTCCGATCGCCGGCACATCGACCCAGCGGCGCTCGCGCCAGCTCTGCAGCGCGCATTCCACCAGCTGGACGCCCTTGGCGCCTTCGATCAGGCCGTGCCTGTACGGTGCATCCTCCACGACATGGCGGATGAAGGACTCCCACTGCACCTTGAAGCCGTTGTCGAACACGGCATTGTCCGGCACCGGCTGCCAGGTGTCGTAGAAGTCGATGGTCTGCTTCTGATCGGGGTTCCACACCGGACGCGGCGTGCCCTGGCGCGGCTGGATCACGCAGTCGGTCAGGCCGGCGACCGCAGAGCCGTTGGTGCCGTCCACCTGGAAGGTCACCAGATCGTCGCGATAGACCCGCGTGCACCAGGACGAGTTGATGGTGGCGATCACCCCGCCTTCCAGCTCGAACATCGCATAGGCGGCGTCGTCGGCCGTGGCCTTGTAGGGCTTGCCTTTTTCGTCCCAGCGTTCCGGGATGTGGGTGGCGCCCAGGCAGGAGATGCTCTTGACCTGACCGAACAGGTTGTCGAGCACGTAACGCCAGTGGCAGATCATGTCGAGGATGATGCCGCCGCCATCCTCGTCCCGGTAGTTCCAGGACGGACGCTGCGCCGGCTGCCAATCGCCCTCGAACACCCAGTAACCGAACTCGCCGCGCACCGACAGCATGCGGCCGAAGAAGCCGCTGTCGCGCAGCATGCGCAGCTTCTCCAGGCCCGGCAGGAACAGCTTGTCCTGCACCGTGCCGTTCTTCACCCCGGCCTCGGCGGCCAGCCGGACGACGCGCAGCGCCTCGTCCAGGTTGGTGGCGATCGGCTTCTCGCAATAGACATGCTTGCCGGCGCGGATCGCCTTCTCCAGCAGGGTGGGGCGCATCTGGGTGGTGCCGGCGTCGAAGAAGATCACGTCGTCGGGGTTCTCAAGCGCCGCGTCCAGATTATCGCTCCAGCGCTCGATGCCGTGGCGGCGGGCCAGCTCCTGCATCTTCTCGGCATTGCGGCCGACGATGATCGGGTCGGGCATGACGCGCGAGCCGTCGGATAGGGTGACGCCGCCCTGGGCGCGGATCGCCAGGATCGAGCGGATCAGGTGCTGGTTCATGCCCATCCGCCCGGTGACGCCGTGCATGATGAGGCCAAGGCGCTTGGTGCTCATGGGTGGACTCCTTCGGATAGCGCTGATGTCGGGTTTGAAAGGGGTGACAGGCCGGACCAGTCAGGGTCGGCGATATGAGCGAAGCCGGGGCCGGACAGCGGCGCCGTCGCCAGCCGTCCGCTGCCGCCGGCAAGCCGCACCGTCCCGTCGGCGTCGCGGGCGTAGAAACCGGGATGGGCTTCGAGGAAGGCCGCCCCCTCGGCCTCGCTGCCGAAGCCCCCGCCATACTGATGGCCGTTGCGTTCGGCATGCGGGATGCCGAGGAAGGCGACCAACGCCGTGTCCTGCTGCACCGACAGCCCGGCCTGACAGGTCAGATCCTCGGCGGAAATGAAGTGCGGCGGCCCCCATGCCGCGCAGCGGGCGCGGTTGAGCATCGCCTTGTAGAGACCCTTGCAGGATTTCGACGACACGCCGCGATAGCCCATGGCGCGGGCCTGCGGAAAGGCGTCGTACCCGTCGTCGGACTCGTCGATGATGACCGGCACCCGCTCCGCCACCGCGCCCAGCGGCTGGGCGAGCGCCGCCTCCCGCGCGATCGGCTGCTCCAGATAGGCGAGCGCCCTGCGGAAGCCAGCGAGGGCAGGGGAGGCGTCGATGCGGTCGAGCAGTTCCGCCACCTGGGCCGCATCGCGATATTGCTCGTTGCCGTCCAGCGTGGCGCGGAAGCCGGGTGCACTCCGTTCCAGCACGGCGGCCAGTTCGGTCAGCCGCGCGATATCGGCGGAAACGTCGCCGCCCAGCTTGACCTTGAACCAGCGCAGCGGCGCGTGCTTCAGCAGGGCGCGCAAGTTTTCCGGCTTATCGAGCAGGCCGACCGTGTGCCGCAGCTCCACCTCGCCGAGCGGCGCAAGCCCCGCCAGGAACCCGTCCAGATCGAACCCGCGAAGGTCCGGCGTCAGCCGCGCATCCAGCCCGGCGACATTGGCGCCCAGCCCCTGAAACGCGTTCAACCCCAGCACCCGCAGCAGCCCGTCCAGCACCGCCTTATCGATCTGCGCCGGCCCGAAGGCGGCGGCGAGTTTCGGCTCCATCGTCGACGCGAAGGCGGCATGATGCCCAAAGGCGGTGTCGAGCCGGCTGTCCGCCAGATAAGCCTCCCGCGCCTCGACCAGCGAGCGGCGCAAACCGTCCACCGTATCGGCCGGGCTGCGGTTCGGGCGCTTGTCGAACCATTTCGGCATCATCATCTCGGCCGTGGCACCCCAGGCTTCGCCCTGTCCCTCCACGTCGACCAGGGCGCGGACGAAAGCCTGCGGGGCGGCCTCCACCGTCACCGCGCCGAAGCGGAACGGCTTCACGAAACGGACGGGCCGCTCGTACAGCTCGATTGCACGGATGCGGAGACGGGGGGCGGGCATATTGTAGAGTCTTTCAGCTGGAGATGTGGCATGCCCCCTCCCTCCCACGGCTTCGCCGCGGGTCCCTCCCTCCCCCGCTTCGCGGGAGAGGGGAGAGTTTGCAATGAGGCGGCAGTTCCCTCTCCCGCGTAGCGGGGGAGGGTTAGGGAGGGGGCACCTGGAGCCGGCGCTTAATCCAAATGCCCCTGCGCCGCGAAATGCTTGCGGATGGTCTGGGTCAGCTGGATGAAGACCGGGTCGCCCATGACGTCCAGCGTCCGTGGGCGCTCCAGCGGCACCTCGTAGGTGGCGGCGATGGTGCCGGGCCGCTCCGACATCACCATCACCCGGTCGGCCAGGAACACCGCTTCGGGGATGGAGTGGGTGATCAGGATCACCGTCTTGCCGGTCTCATGCTGGATGCGTTGCAGCTCGACATTCATCCGTTCCCGCGTCATGGCGTCGAGCGCGCCGAACGGCTCGTCCATCAGCAGGATCTTCGGATCGTGCACCAGCGCCCGGCATAGCGCGGCGCGCTGCTGCATGCCGCCCGACAGCTGCCACGGATATTTGTGTTCGAACCCCTTCAGCCCGGTCATCTCAACCAGCTTGTGGGCGCGTTCCTGATAGCGGTCGCGCGGCAGGCGGCGGATTTCCACCGGCAGCATGATGTTGCGCAGCACCGACCGCCACGCCAGCAACGTCGGGCTCTGGAAGACGATGCCGGTGTCGTCGTGCGGCTCCGTCACCGTATCGCCTTCGATCTGGATGCTGCCGCTGGTGACCGGCAGCAGCCCGGCCAGCATCTTCAGCAGGGTGGACTTGCCGCAGCCAGACGGTCCCACCACCACCAGGAACTCGCCCGGCCGCACGTCGAAGGTGATGGGGCGGAGCGACGGAACCTCGCCGTCGCGGGTGCGGTAGGTCTTGGTCACGCCGTCGATGCGGATCAGCGGCTCGCCGGACAGGCGCTGCGTCTCCGCCTCGCCCACCAGTTTCAACTGTGGCTGTGCCATGCTCTCCTCGTCGCTCCGTGCGGGCATGCGATCGTTTACCGGGGCGGTCGGTTACTTCGCCGCTGCGTTCATCGCCTTGGCGGCCGGGTCGGCCGGCAGGAACTCGCGGGTGTAGAAGCGCTTGGGGTTCTCCTTCGCCGACGCGTCCAGCCCGCCATATTCGACCAGCAGATCCACCGTCTCCTTCATGTTGGCGTCGGTGACCTGGAAGGGCCGCATCTTCTCCGTCTCCTTGGTGCGGTAGAGCGGGATGGTCAGCTCGAAGCCTTCCTGCAGCGTGTCGGGCTTGCCGCCCTTCGGGTTGGCCTTCAGGATCGCCGCCGCCGCGTCCTTCGGCGCCTTCTCCGCCTCCTCCACCGCCTTGGTGGTGGCGGCCATGAAGCGGCGGACGAGGTCGGGGTTCTCCTTCAGCGTTTCGGCGTTGGCGATGATGCCGGAGGAGACCATGTTGACGCCGTAATCGGCGAAGCGGATCGGCGTCACCGATTTGCCGGTGGCGTCCTTGATCTTCATGCTCTGGTCCATGACATAGCCCAGCAGCAGGTCGGCCTGACCGTTGATGACGGCGTTCAGCTTGGTCTGGGCGTCGCCCGACACCACCTCGAAATCACGCTCCTTCAGGCCGGTCTTCTTCAGGAACAGCGGCCAGATCTGGGACATGCTGTCGCCCGGCGTCATGGCGACGATCTTGCCCTTGATGTCTTCCGGCTTGCGGATGTTCTTCTCGGTGAAGCCCATCGCCGACATCGGGCTGGTCTGCAGCAGCACGCCCGGCGACACCACCGGCGCACCCTTCATCGCCGCCTTGATCATCGTCGGCACGTCGACATAGCCGAAGGTGACGGCCTTGCTGGCGACCAGCTGCGTCGTCACCGCCGATCCGCGGCCTTCCTGGATTTCCAGGTCGATGCCCTGGGATTCGTACAGCCCCTTGTCCTTGCCGTAATAGAAGGGCGCGTGTTCGCCATAGACGTACCAGTTCAGCATCAGCGTCACCTTGTCGGCGGCCTGCGCCGGCAAAGTGGAGGCGGCAAAGGCGCAGAGCGCCGCGACGATGGCTTTCTTCATCACGACCGGTGTCCTCCCATGGGTGGTGGATCGCCCCGTCGGCCGGCGGTTTCCGGCACCGGGGTTCTTGTCGATGAACGGGTTTCGGGTCTACATCTTCAAAATTGCGGCGTCGGATCACATCAAGCGCGTCTCTCGACCGTCATTCGCGTCTCTCGACCGTCATTCCCGCGAAGGCGGGAATCCAGCCCTTTCAAGCGCTTGGGTCGGTAGCCTGGATCCCCGCCTCCGCGGGGATGACGGCCGAAAATGATCCTAAGAACTCACTGCCTCTTACGCAGTCGGGCCGAACTTGTTGCGCTGGCTGGCGTGCCAGGGGATGGCGAAGCGTTCGACCACGTCGATGACCCAGAACAGCACGACGCCCATCAGCGCCAGCACGGTCAACGCCGCGAACATCAAGGGCAGTTCGAAATTGCCGATGGAGCGCTGCAGGACAAAGCCGATGCCGGAGTTGGAGCCGACGAATTCGCCGACCACCGCCCCCACCACCGCCAGCGTGATGGACACCTTCAGCCCGGCGAAGATCGCCGGCAGCGCATGCGGCAGGCTGACCATCTGAAAGGTCTGCAACCGCGACGCCTTCATCGATCGGGCCAGATCCATCATCTCGCCGTCCACCGACTTGAAGCCCTGGACCGCCGAGACGACGACCGGGAAGAAGCCCAGCAGGAAGGCGGCGATCACCTTCGGCATCAAACCGAAGCCGAACCACACCACGAACAGCGGCGCGATGGCGACCTTGGGGATCGACTGCGAGAAGACCAGCAGCGGATAGACATAGGCTTCCACCGTGCGCGATCCGGCGATCAGCATCGCGATGGGAATGCCGAACAGCACCGACAGCGCGAAGCCGCCCAGCGTCGCCGTGAATGTGGGAACGGATTCGGACAGCAGGCGCGGCCACTCGTCGATCATCGCCAGCACGACGTCGCCGGGCTTCGGCACCAGATAGGCGGGCACCCCGAACAGCCGGACCGCCAGGTCCCACAGAACCAGCAGGATCACGATCAGCAGGATGGGGCGGACCCAGTCGGAATTGAGCAGGCGCAATGCTGCGCCCGAGCGAGAGCGGGGTTCCATGCGTCTCCTCCGGCCGGCGGGCTCGGGCGGCGGGGCGGCCGCGATGTTTTAACCGGCTGGTTAAAAGTACGGCTGACGGAACCTCGCGGTCAACACAGAAAATGGTGGTAACGGATCGTTTGTGGTGACGACGATGCAGCCTGCCAATGCAGGGTATCGCGATAGGTGTTTTCCGGGGGCCTCTTGCCTTCCTGAACTCGCGGCACCGGCCCGCATCGGGCCTCGCCAAGACCCGGTCCATTCATGGCAACAAGTGATGGCGACAAGACTTCGTTATCCGAGGTCTCGACCGTGGCTCAAGGCTGTGTTCGGCGGGCGCTTACCGTCCGCTGGTTTCGTTATTCTTCTTCGCTCGCTCCGCCTTCGCCTTATCGTGATGCCACTTGATGGCGAAGAACATGCCCGTGCCCAGCACGATGATCTTGAACGGGAAGAAGACCAAAGGGAACCAGTCGTACATTTTGAAAATCTCCAGGCTATGACGCTATCTATCGTCAGAAGAGCTGAATCGGGCTTCCTCGGCCTTGTAGAAGTACTGGCTGGCCACCAGCCAACCCTTCAACGGCCGCAAGGGCGGAATACAGGTCAGCAACAGGAAGGGCAGGGTCGTGACGAGGTGTACCCAGTAAGGGGGCTCAAACTTCACCTCGATCCAGAGAGCCAGGATGACCGTGGGAATGCAGGCGAAGCATATGACGAAGAAGGCGGGGCCGTCAGCCGGATCGGCGTAGGAATAGTCCAGGCCACAGACCTCGCAGTGGGAGCGCAGCGTCAGGAAGCCGCTGAACATATGCCCCTGGCCGCAACGTGGGCAACGGCCACGCACGCCGGTGCCGAGCGGGGGAAGAGGCGGCCACTCCTGTTCGGATGACATCGCATGGTCCTTCCGGAAGTATTGTATGCATGCAATGCGTAACCGTATGCTCCGCATAGGCCTACAATGTCAACCTAAATGCATGCAATACGCCGTCGCCATTCATGCAACCATGGAAGACATGGCGGGTGCCCCGGCCAGAAGGTCGGACACTGGCCGCAATGCCTCGCGGTGATGGAGCGGTACAGCCGGCCTGCCCCGCGATCGATTGTCGGCACCCAAGCCAGATCGTCGGCAGCCAGATCGTCGGCGGAGCGCGACACGCCTCACCCTCATTTCCATACAATATGACCTTTTGGCTCATAATTGTATGTAGTTGAAGAAAATATATGCTCTCACGCGCCAGCTCGCGGCGCTGGAGGCAAAGCTGCGGTCACGGTTGTAGCCGCCGATCGCGCGGTCCTCCAATGCGAACGGGCCGCCCGTCGCCGGGCGGCCCGCAGTCAAGACACTCGTTTGGCCGGGTCGAGGCCGATCAGCCAATCAGCCCGATGTCGTGGGTCGGGATGTGGTCGAAGCCATGGGCATAGACCGACGAATCCGACGACAGGCTGTAGTCGTGCGCCGCCGGATTGACGAAGCCCGGATCGACCATGGTCGAGCCCTTGTCGTAGCCGGCGGCCTGCCATTCCGCCAGGTTGCCCTTGCCGCCGCCGGCCATCACCTGCGGCCAGACGTCGAACATGTCCTGCGACGTGTTCAGGTGGCTGTAGAAGTTGTCGTGGATGTTGCCGACGTTGGCCGGGCCGTAGATATGGACGGCGGTGCCGTCGCTGACGTCGACCACGTTGCCGGAGACGTCGTTGCCGCTCATGGCGTGGCCCTTCCAGCCGCTCCAGGCCACCGGCTGCTGCAGGCCGATCTGGGCGCCGCTGTTGTCGGCGATCACATTCTCGGTGACCTTGTTATCCCAGCCGCCATGCAGGAACACGCCGCCGATGTTGCCGTGGACGAGGTTGCCCTTCACCGTGGCGCCGCTGGTCCAGTCATCCAGATAGATGCCCCAGCTCGCCACCTGACCCGTCGGGTTGGTCGCGGTGGTGCCGGTCACCTCGTTGTTGACGACGGTATGGCCGGTCAGGTCCTGCTGGCGGTTGATCAGGTAGATGCCGCCGCCGTCGTTCGATTCCAGATTGGCGTCGACCACCTTGTTGAAGGCAACTGTCACCCGGTGGGAGGCGTCGCTGCCGTCGGTCTGGACCGAGCCGACGGCGATGGCCTTCTCCGGCGAGTCCTCGACCAGATTGTGCGTGACCTGGACGTCGGAGCTGCCGTTGACCCAGATGCCGGCGTCGCCGCGGTCGGCGGCGTTCGGATGCGTGATGTGGTTGTCGGATACGACCGTCGAGTTCGAACCGGCCTTGACGAAGATCGACTCGGCGCCGGTGCTCTCGAACTGGTTGCCCACCACCTTGCTGTTGGCGCTGTCCTGCACGGTGATGCCGTAGCCGCCGCCCTTCACCTCATTGTTGGCGAAGGTCAGGCCATCCGCCTTGTCGGCGAAGACATAGTGTCCGTTCGTGACGCCGTCGGTGAAGGTCAGCCCTTCGATGGTGACATGCTGGGCGCCGCTGAGACCGAAGGACACCGAGGCCTGCGAGCCGCCGTGGATCACCGCCTTCTCGTTGCCGTAGCCGGTGAAGGTGACGCCGGAATCCTGGCCGGTCAGCCAGACCGGGCTGTTCGGGTGGTAATCGCCGCCGCGGACATAGGTGGTGTCAATGTCGCTCGACCGCATGGCCGTCTGGGCCTTCTGCAGCGAAGCGAAGGGACCGTCGGTGCCGTCGGCATTGGGAGCGGCCAGCTTGCCCGACCAGCTGTCCTTGCCGTTGGTGGCGACGTAGAAACCGGGGCCGGTCGGCTGCGGCACGCTCGGGGTGGGGGCGCTCGGCGTGGGGGCGGGCGCCTCGCTGACCGGCGGGACGGGCGTCGGCGTGGTGGGGGCCGGCGTGGTGGGTGTCGTCACGCCGTCCGCGGTGAAATAGCTCTTGTCGGCATCGACGACCAGCGTACCGTTCCACCACATGCCGGCCTGGCCGTCGGCGACGTCATGGCCGTCCAGGGCGCCCTTGTCGTAGGTGACATGGTCGGCGGTCGGCAGGACCGACTTGCCGTTGATGGTGATCCCGTTGACGATCAGGTTGCGGTCGGTGCCGTTGAAGATCCCGTCATTGTCGTATTGGACCTGGACCTTGTGGCCCTGGTTCTCGGCGATGTCCGTCTTGAAGACGAAGTCCTTGGCCGTGGCACCCGTGGTGCCCTCACCGATCTGCTTGCCGTCGACCAGCAGGTTGAAATGCGCGTCGAGGGTCCCCTTCGCGTTCACGGTGATGGTCGAGTTCCCGGAGGTCGTGGCCATTGGTCCGTATCCTTAGGCGGTTGTGATGCGGCGCCACCATGGACAGACGGTTGGGGCATTGGTGAGGCATTTTTCCGGGATTCGGCGAATAAGGGGTAAATCCTGTTACTTTCCTGCGATCACTGGGCAATATCTGGAACTGGTTACCCAGCATAGGCGGGGTCAGGCCCTACGATTGGTGTAGGGGTAACTCTCCAGAATCCCGTCCATTGCTCGGACAAGACGCGGTTCCACGACCTCATCTGTCACAAAGTCTTTCAGAAACGACGGAATCACTCGCCGAGAAGAAAACGCCCCGCACGCGGACGTGCGGGGCGCTCAGTCTGGGGAGGAAACTCAGGGGGGAGAAAGCCAGTCTCAGTCGCGGCCCTTGCCGACCAGCAGACGTTCCAGCCCATAGACGCGGTCGAGCACCAGCATGGCGGCCACGGTCAGGAAGATCAGCACCGCCGACACCGCCGCGACCAACGGGTCGATGTTGTCCTGGATGTAGAGGAACAGGCGGACGGGCAGGGTGGTGGTCTCCGGCGAGGCGATGAAGACGGTCATCGTCACCTCGTCAAAGCTGTTGATGAAGGCCAGCACCCAGCCGCTCGCCACCCCCGGCAGGATCAGCGGCAAGGTCACCCGGCGGAAGCAGGTCCAGGACGATGCGCCCAGCGACGACGCCGCGTTCTCCACCGCCCGGTCCATTCCGGTCGACGCCGCCAGGATCAGCCGCAGCGCGAAGGGCAGGATGATGATGACATGGCTCAGCACCAGCCCGGTGAAGGTGCCGCCCAGCCCGATCATGGTGAAGAAGCGCAGGAAGGCGATGCCGAGAACGATGTGCGGCACCATCAGCGGCGACAGGAACAGCGCCTGGATCGCCTCGCGCCCGAAGAACTGGTGGCGGGCGATGGCCAGTGCCGCCGGCACCGCCACCAGGATCGCCAGCGTGGAGGACACCGCCCCCAGCAGCAGGCTGTCCTTGAAGGCGCGGATGAATTCCGGATTGTCGCCGATGGCGCGGAACCAGCGCAGCGACAGCCCCTCGGTCGGCAACGACAGATAGCCCTGCGAGGTGAAGGCCACCGCGCAGACGATCAGGATCGGCGCCAGCAGGAAGCCCAGGAACAGGACGTGGAAGATCAGGGCGATCGGGCCGTTGCGGTTCATTCGAACACCTGTTTGTAGCGACGCTCGACCAGCCGGTTGCAGCCGACGATGATGACGATGTTGGCGATCAGCAGCAGCACGGCCACCGTGGCGCCCAACGGCCAGTTCAGCGTGTTCAGGAACTCGTCATAGGCCAGTGTCGCCGCCACCTTCAGCCGCCGCCCGCCGATGATCGCCGGGGTGGCGAAGGCGCTGGCCGCCAGCGCGAAGACGATGATCGACCCCGACAGGATGCCCGGCACGATCTGCGGCAGCACCACCCGGCGCATCACCGTCAGCGGCCCGGCGCCCAGCGACAGCGCCGCATTCTCCACCTGCGGGTCGAGCCGCTGCAGCGAGGCCCACACCGACAGCACCATGAAGGGCACCAGCACATGGGTCAGCGCGATGACGACGCCGGTTTCCGTGTACATGAACTCGATCGGCGTCGCGATCAGCCCCAGCCCCATCAGCCCCTGGTTGACCAGCCCGGTGGAGCCGAACAGCAAGGCCCAGCCCAGCGTGCGCGACACCACCGAGATCAGCAGCGGCCCCAGCACGATCAGCAGGCAAAGCCCGCGCCACGGCGACTTCATCCGGCGCAGGATATAGGCCTCCGGCGCGCCGAACACCGCGCACAGCAGCGTCACCACCGCGGCGATGCGGAAGGTGCGCAGGAACACCTCGTGGAAATAGCTGTCGGCGATGATGTCGGCATAGTTGCCGAGCTGCCAGACATTCTGGATGCCGCCATAGAAGCTGAAGCTGTTCAGCGACAAGAGGAAGGTCATCACCAGCGGCACCAGCAGCAGCACCGCGAACAGCGCCAGCCCCGGCGCGCTCAGCAGATAGGGCGCCAGCGGCCAGCGGCGCGGCCGGCGGGGAGGGGGCGCATGCGTATCCGGGCGCGCGCCGGTCGCCTGCATTTGGGTATCGGTGGAGGCCGCCATGCTCATGCCGCCTCCCGGACGGAAGTCGCCGAGTCCGGATCGGCGGGCATCACCGCCATGTCCTGCGCCCGCCAGCCTACCATCACCCGCTCGCGCTCGGCCGGCAGGGGCGAGCCGTCATGCTGGCGGATCACCGTCACGCGCCCGGCGGCGGTCTCGATCTCGAACAGCCATTGCGTGCCCTGGAAAACGCGGGCCAGCACGGTGCCGCTCAGGCCGCCCGCATCGACGAAACCGATCTTCTCCGGCCGCACCGCCAGCGCCCCCGGACCCACGGGCACCGGCTGCGTCACCGGCCATACGCTGTCCGCCACGGTGATGACCGTATTTCCCCCCGCGCCGCTGCCGACCATCCCCGGCAGCAGGTTGGTGCGGCCGAGGAAATTGGCGACGAAGGCGTTGGCCGGCCGGTCGTAGGCCTCCTGCGGGGTGGCGACCTGCTGGATGCGGCCCTTGTTCATCACCACCACGCGGTCGGACAGCGCCATCGCTTCCGACTGGTCGTGGGTGACGAGGATCATGGTGGTGCCGACGGTGCGCTGGATGCGGCGCAGCTCGATCTGCATCTCCTCGCGCATCTTGGCGTCCAGGTTCGACAGCGGCTCGTCCAGCAGCAGCAGGCTCGGCTTGATGACCAGGGCCCGCGCCAGCGCCACGCGCTGCTGCTGGCCGCCCGACATGCGGCGGGGGTGGCGGTCGCCATACTGCTCCAGCCCGACCAGCTTCAGCGCGTCGGCCACCATGCGCTCGCGGTCGGCGCGTGCGATCTTGCGCATTTCCAGCCCGAAGGCGACATTCTCCGCCGCGGTCATGTGCGGGAACAGGGCATAGCTCTGGAAGACGATGCCCAGCCCGCGCTCGTTCGGCTTCTTCGCCAGCAGGTCCTGGCCGTCCAGCGTCACCCGCCCGCCGTCGGCGTCGAGGAAGCCGGCGATCATCTGCAAGGTGGTGGTCTTGCCGCAGCCCGACGGCCCCAGCAGCGAAATCAGTTCGCCCTTCTCCACCGTCAGCGAGACGTTGTCGACCGCCGTCCAGTTTCCGAAGCGCTTGGTCAGTTGGTCGAGAACCAGATAAGCCATGCCGTCGTCTCCCTCTTCCCCATATCCCCCTCTCCCCCCGGGGAGGGGGTCGGGGTGAGGGGGATGCGCAGGGGTGGATTCTCGAGAATCCTCGCCGTGCTCCCCCTCACCCTAACCCTCTCCCCGGGGGGGAGAGGGGACTAGCTCAGCGCTCGATCTCGCGGGTCCAGCGCTTGTTCCAGACCTCGCGGTTCTTGTTGATGGTGTCCCAGTCCACCACCAGCAGCTTGCCGACCTGCTCCGGGCCATAGGGGATGCCGACCTGCTTGTCGGCGGGCAGTTCCACCGTCTTGTTGACCGGGCCGAAACCGGCATTGACCGCCAGCGCGGTCTGCGCCTCGACCCCCAGCATGTGCTGGATGAACTTCTGCGCCTCGGCCGCGTTCTTGCTGCCGGCGACCTGACAGGCGGCGGATCCCAGCACGATGCCGCCTTCCTTCGGATAGGTGAAGGCGGCGGGGAAGCCGGTGTCGGCCAGCGCCTTGGCCCGGCCCGATCCCCACACGGCGATGACCGCCTGGTTGCTCTGGAACAGCTCGGTCATCTTGCCCGGCGACGGCTCATAGGCGAGCACGTTCGGGTTGATCTTGTCCTTGAACTCCTTGAACCCCGGTTCGATGTTGGTCTCCCCGCCGCCGTCCAGGCGGGCCATCATCACCAGTGCGTGCAGGCCATAGCTGTTGTTGATCGGCGGAACCACCAGCTTCTTCTTGAAGCGCGGGTCCTCGATGTCCTTCCACGAGGTCGGGGCCGGGATCTTGTTCTCGTCGAACCAGGCCTTGTTGTAGACGATGCCGGTGCCGACCGCGCCGAAGTTGATCGCCTTGCCCGACGGCATCTTCGCCAGATCATAGAGCTGGTCGTAGACCGGCGCCTTCGCCAGATCGGCGCAGAAATTCAGCGCCACCGCCTGATACATCGGGCCGTCGTCCAGGATGACGACGTCGATCTGCTGGTTGCCCTTCTGGGCCTGCAGCTTGGCAAGGTTGTCGGTGGAGTTGCCGGCGACATACTCGACCTTCACCCCCGTCGCCTTCTCGAAGGCCGGGATGATGTCCTTGCGCATGGTCTGCTCGAAGGAACCGCCATAGGCGGCGACATAGAGCGTCTTGTCCTGGGCCGCCGTTTGGGCCTGGGCCGTCTGGACCGCGGCCATGCCGCACCACAGGGCCGCCGTCGCCATCAACCCGCACATCACGGAGCGCATCGTCATTCTCCTCTAGAGCCTGTTTCCCTGTTTGCGGTCCTGTTCATGATCCTGGGGGGCATCCGGGCCTGATCTTCAAGGCCGGTCGCACTGCCGGTCCGGATCGCCGCTTTTACCGTCCCTCGTCTTGCCGTCCGCATTTCTGCCGGATGTTTTTCAGGCTGCTCTGCGGGACGGTCGCGGCCAGGACTTGGGCCAAGGGTGATGGCGCGGTCACATAACCGTCAAATCGAATTCCCGCCATCATTCATCCGCTAATGTTATAATTCCGTGCTGCGAACGAGTTGGTGGTCGTTTCCGGTGCCGCCGGTGCCGAGAAAATCGTCGCGGAAGCGCGTCGCCTCCTCCATGAAGCCGGCCAGGAAGTCCTCGGCGATCATCGACAGCGGCACCTGGGCGGAGCGCAGGATGGCGATGTCGAAGCCGATGCGCGGTTCGAAGGCGCGGACGATCAGCCCGTGCGGGACGTAATCCTGGGCGGTGAAGGGATCGACGATGGACACGCCATAGCCGGCCGCCACCATGGCGCAGGCGTTCATGGTCAACTGGGCTTCCACCCGCATCACCCGCGCCACGTCATGGTCGGCGAAGGCGGTGTCGATGCGGGAGCGCAACAGGGCTGGCGGGGTGGTGGAAATGAAGCTCTCCCCCTCGAAGTCCTTCGGCACCAGGACATCCTTGGCGGCCAGCGGGTGGCCGGGCGGCAGGATGGCGACGGCCGGAATCCCGTGGATCTTCTCGGTCACCACCGCCGCGTGGTCGATGGGGGTGTGGGCGAAGCCCAACTCGCATTGTCCGGTCGCCACCCAGTCCAGGATGATCGGCGAGGTGCTGCCGCGCAGCGCAATGTCCACCCGCGGCCGCTCGGCGAGGAAGCGCGCGACATAGCGCGGCAGGAACCCCACGCCCAGCGCTGGCATCGCCGCCACCCGCAATGCCCCGCTGCGCCGGGCGGTCAGGTCGCGCGCCGTCTGCTCGATCAGTTCCAGCCCGACGAAGGCGCGATCCACCACCTGATACAGCGAGATCGCCTCGCTGGTCGGCGCGATGCGAGGGCCCCGCCGTTCGAACAGCGTCAGCTTCAGCGCATATTGCAGGTCGCCGATCAGCCGGCTGACCGCGGGCTGGGAAATGTTCAGCAATTCCGCCGCCGCGGTGATGCCGCCGGTCACCATCACCGCGCGGAAAGCCTCGATCTGGCGCGGATTGATCATGGTGCCCGTCCCAGTTCGCAAGGCAGGACCAATCCCCTCTCCCCCCCGGGGAGAGGGTTAGGGGGGGGGGGGACGCACGGCGAGGATTCTCGGGAGCGCCACGCCACGCATCCCCCCCACCCCGACCCTCTCCCCGGGGGGGAGAGGGAGACCGCCCCTCACCACACCATAACATTCGGTCATGAAACACCCCTTCGATCTGATTTGACAGTTATAGGTTGGCTGCCGATGCTGTCGCAAGGATCGAGGAGCGGCGGTGCGCCGCCGGGCAGCATCCCGCGGCGCTCCGCCAAAGAAAACCCTGCAGTTCGCAATCCATCCATGTGTAACGCCGGCAGATCCGGCGTGCCCACAAGGATATGCACGGCATCGACAAGTAATAGGCACCGTATACGGGTGTCGAGACCTGCGATGCGCGCCACACGATAACGGCGGCGGCCGGTGCGCACGGAAAATGGTGCGGCGCCGGCGGCGGGAGTGGAGACGATGACGCAGCCCAGTCGGGGCGGAGAATACGACGTCGCCGTGATCGGCGGCGGGCTGGTCGGATCGGCGCTGGCCTGGGGCCTCGCCCGGTCGGGCCAGAAGGTTGCGATGCTGGACGAGGGCGACATCGCCGTCCGTCCGTCGCGCGGCAACTTCGCCCTGGTCTGGGTGCAGGGCAAGGGTCTCGGCATGGCGGACTATGCCGGCTGGACCAAGCAGTCCTCCGACGAGTGGGGCGGCTTCGCCGACCTGCTGCGCGAGCAGACCGGTCTCGACGTCGCCTACCGGCGCCCCGGCGGCTTCATGCCGATGCTATCGGAAGAGGATCTGCAGGCCCGCGCCAACACCATGATGCGGCTGCACAACCAGCCCGACATGATCCCATACCCCTACGAGGTGATGGACCGCGAGACCCTGCGCAAGGAGTTGCCCTTCATCGGCCCCGACGTGGTCGGCGGCACCTATTGCCCGCTGGACGGTCACTGCAACTCGCTGCGGCTGCTGCGCACCCTGCACAAGGGCATCGGCCTGCTGGGCGTCGATTACCGGCCCAACCACCGGGTGGAGAGCATCGGGCATCGCGACGGCGGCTTCCGCATGACGACTGCCGGCGGCGAAGTCCGCGCCGGCAAGATCGTGCTGGCCGCCGGCCACGACAGCGCGCGCTTGGCGCCGATGGTCGGGCTGTCGGCCCCCGTCCGTCCCCAGCGCGGCCATGTCATCGTCACCGAGAAGACCGCGCCCTTCCTGCACCATCCCACCGTCTATGTCCGCCAGACCGACGAGGGCGGGGTGATGATCGGCGACAGCTTCGAGGAGGCCGGCTTCGACACCACGCTGCAGCCCGGCGTGTCGTCGGCGATCGCAGAGCGCGCCATCCGCTTCTTCCCGCTGTTGGGCAAGCTGAACGTGGTGCGCAGCTGGGCGGCGCTGCGCGTGCTGACCCCGGACGGCTTCCCGATCTACGAGGAGTCGCAGACGGCGCCCGGCGCCTTCGTCGCCACCTGCCACAGCGGCGTCACCCTTGCCGCCAACCATGCGCTGACGCTGGCGCCGCTGATCGCGGCCGGCGGCCTCGGCGACCGCTTCAAGCCCTTCAGCGCCCGGAGGTTCCATGTTCCGCAGGCTGCCTGAGATCGAGACCGCTTCCCAGTCCGCTGGCCAGACGGTCGCTTTCACGATCGACGGCCGTCCGGCCAGCGCACGGGCCGGCGACAGCGTCGCCGCCGCCCTGCTGGCGAACGGCGTCACCGCCTGCCGCACCACACCCGTGAGCGGCGCGGCGCGCGGTCCCTACTGCATGATGGGCGTCTGCTTCGACTGCCTCGTCACCATCGACGGCACCGGCAACCGCCAGGGCTGTCAGGTGCGGGTCGCCCCCGGCATGGCGGTGGAAACCCAGAACGGCAAGCGCGAGGTGGAGCGATGAGCGCCCAGGGGAACAGGTTCGATTTCGACATCGCCGTCGTCGGCTCCGGTCCGGCCGGCCTCGCCGCTGCGGCACTGGCCGCCTCCAAGGGCGCGTCGGTCGTCCTGCTCGACGAGCAGGCGGAGCCGGGCGGCCAGATCTACCGCGCCGTCACCGAAACTCCGGTGCGCGACCGCAAGGTGCTTGGTCCCGACTATTGGCACGGCGCCGAGCTGCTGGGGCCGCTGCGCGACAGCGGTGCCGCCCACTGGCCGGGAACCACGGTGTGGAGCGTCGCCCGCCCGCGCGAGGACGCTGCCGACGGGTCCCGTTCCATCCAGATCGGCCTGTCGCGCAACGGCGCGGCGGCGATGCTGACCGTCCGCCACGTCATCCTGGCGACCGGCGCGCTCGAACGGCCCTTCCCGATCCCCGGCTGGACCCTGCCCGGCGTGCTGGGCGCCGGTGCGGCACAGGTTCTGCTGAAGACCTCCGGCCTTGTGCCGTCGGGCGCCACGGTGATGGCGGGCAGCGGCCCGCTGCTCTGGCTGCTGGCCTGGCAGTATCTGCAGGCCGGCGCCCGCATCGACGCCATCCTCGACACGACGCCGAAGGAAAACTGGCGCGCCGCCCTGCCGCTGCTGCCCGGCTTCCTGCGTTCGCCCTATCTCGGCAAGGGCATGAAGCTGATGCTGGAGGTGCGGCGCAAGCTGACCGTCATCGGCAACGTCACGGCCCTGCGCGCCGAAAGCGGCATCGGCGGTGACGGTGTCCTGAAGAGCGTCGTCTACACCCGCAACGGCACCGAACACCGGCTGCCCGCCGACACGCTCCTGCTGCACCAGGGCGTCATCCCCAACCTGAACCTCGCCAATGCCACCGGCTGCGCCCAGCGCTGGGACGAGCAGCAGCGCTGCTGGCGCCCGACCACCGACGCGTGGGGCGCCACTTCGGTCGAGGGCGTGTCGCTGGCCGGCGACGGCGCCGGCATCGGCGGCGCCCGCGCGGCCGAGGAGGCCGGACGGCTGACGGCGCTCGACGCCCTGTACCGGCTGGGCCGCATCGGCCGGGAGCAGCGCGACCAGTCCGCCGCGCCCTTCCGCGCCGCACTGGACCGCGCGCTGACCGGCCGCGCCTTCCTCGACACGCTCTACACCCCGGCGGAGGCCTTCCGCGTGCCGGCCGACGACACCATCGTCTGCCGTTGCGAGGAGACCACCGCCGGCGCGGTGCGCGAGGCGGTGCGGCTCGGCTGTTCCGGCCCCAATCAGGCCAAGAGCTTCCTGCGCTGCGGCATGGGACCGTGCCAGGGCCGGCTCTGCGGTCCGACGGTGACGGAGGTCATCGCGGCCGAACGCGGCGTCTCCCCGGCGGAGGTCGGCTATTACCGGCTGCGCCCGCCGGTGAAGCCGATCACGCTGGCCGAACTGGCAGCATTGCCGAAGACCGACGCCGACATCGACGCCGTCTTCAAGCACTGACGCGGAGCCGCCCGATGACCGCACTCTCTCCGGACGTCATCGTCATCGGCGGCGGCCTGCACGGCTGCTCCGCCGCGCTGCACCTGTCGATGCGCGGCGTCCGCGTTCTGGTTCTGGAGAAGGACCATGTCGCCCGCCACGCCTCCGGCGTCAATGCGGGCGGCGTGCGCCAGCTCGGCCGCCATGTCGCCGAAGTGCCGCTGTCCGTCGCCTCGATGGCGCTGTGGCACGGCATCCGCGATCTGGTGGACGACGATTGCGGCTTCGAAAGCCACGGCCAGATCAAGGTGGCGGAGACCGAGGCCGAGCTTGAGACGGTGCGCGCCCGCGTCGCCGAACTGAACGCGCTGGGCTTCACCCACGAGGAGGAGATCGGACAGGAGGAGCTGCGCTCGCTGGTGCCGTCCATCGCCGGCCATTGCGTCGGCGCCCTGGTGTCGCGCGGCGACGGTGCGGCGATCCCCTTCCGCACCACCTTCGCCTTCCGTCGCAAGGCCATCGCGCTCGGCGCCCGCTTCCAGGAGGGCGGCGCCGTGACCCGGCTGGCCCGCAAGAACGGCCTATGGACCGTCGAAACGGCGGACGGCGCCAAGTTTGAGGCCCCGGTGGTGGTGAATGCCGCCGGTGCCTGGGCCGACCGCATCGCCGCGCAGGTGGGGGAGCCGGTGCCCTTGGAGGTCATCGCACCCATGCTGATGATCACCGCCCGCGTCGCCCCCTTCATCAAGCCAGTGGTCGGCGCGACCGGCCGCACCCTGTCCTTCAAGCAGTTCCCCAACGGCACCGTGCTGATCGGCGGCGGCCTGCTGGGCCGGGCGGTGCGCGACGAGAACCGGACGGAGCTGGACTTCTCCCAGGTGTCGGTGAACGCCCGCACGGTGTGGGACCTGTTCCCGTGCATGCGCGGCGCCACCATCGTCCGCTCCTGGGCGGGGATCGAGGCGCGGATGTCGGACCAGATCCCGGTGATCGGCCCCAGCGGCACCGAGCCGGGCCTCTACCATTCCTTCGGCTTCTCGGCGCACGGCTTCCAGCTCGGCCCCATTGTCGGGCGGATCACCGCCGACCTGATCACAGCCGGGTCCACCGACCTGCCCATCGCCCCCTTCCGCATCGGCCGCTTCGCCGCCTGACCTTTGGAGAATCCCACAGTGACGATCCAGCGCTTCCACCCGACCCCGCGGCTCTGCGACATGGTCATCCACAAGGACACCGTCTATCTCGCCGGCCAGATCGTCGACGACGGCTCCACCACCGTCGAGGCGCAGACCCGCGACGTGCTGCGCCAGATCGACGCCCTGCTGGCCGAGGCCGGTACGTCGAAGAGCAGCATCCTGACCGCCACCGTCTATCTCGCCGACATCGCGACCTTCCCCGAGATGAACGCCACCTGGGACGCCTGGGTCGACAAGGCCAACCCGCCGGCCCGCGCGACGGTGGAGGCCCGTCTGGCCGACCCGTCGATCCTCGTCGAGATCGTCGTCGTCGCCGCGCGCTGAACCAACTCACCTGCCGGAGCCCGCCATGAAGCGCCTCACCTTGGGCGTTGCCGCCCTTCTGTTGCTTGCGTCCGGCGGCATCGCCGCGGCGCAGGAGATCCGCATCGCCACCGAGGGTGCCTACCCGCCCTTCAACTTCACCCAGCCCGACGGCAAGGTGGCGGGGCTGGAGGTCGACCTCGCGCATGCGCTGTGCGAGCGGATGAAGCGTCCCTGCACCGTCGTGGCGCAGGAATGGGACGGCATCATTCCGGGCCTGTTGGCGAAGAAGTACGACGCCATCATGGCGACGATGAACATCACGCCGGAACGGGCGAAGGCCATCGGCTTCTCCACCCCCTACATGGTGGTGCCGGCCTATTTCGTGGCGCCGGCCAAGTCGACCATCGACGGCTCGCCGGCCAGCCTGCGCGGCAAGACCATCGGCGCCCAGGTCTCCACCACCCATTCCCGCTATGTCGAGAAGCATCTCGGCAGCGACGCGACGCTGAAGACCTATGATACCGCCTCCAACCTGCTGGCCGACCTGAAGGCCGGGCGGCTCGACGCCGCCATCACCACCGGCGCCACCGCGTCCGACTGGGTCAAGGGCGACGGCGGCAAGTCGGTCAAGCTGGTCGGCCAGCCGGTGATCGACGCCGAGGTGTTCGGCCCCGGCATCGGCGTCGGCCTGCGCAAGGAGGACACCGCGCTGAAGCAGTCCTTCGACGAGGCGATCCGCGCCGTCGTGCAGGACGGCACGCTGGCGCGCATCGCCGCCCGCTACGTCGATTTCTCCATCACCCCGTGAGTTCTTTCAAAAAACCAAGGAGCAGTTCCCCGTGATCAAGCGCATCGAGAAGACCAAGATCATGCACCGCGTCGTCGTCAACAACGGCACGGCCTATCTCGGCGGCATCATCGCCGACGACGTCAGCGTCGGCATGGGCGGCCAGGTCACGCAGATCTGCGGCAAGCTCGACCAGGTGCTGGCGATGGCCGGCAGCGACAAGACCAAGCTGCTGTCCGCCCAGCTGTTCATCACCGACATGAGCCTGAAGAACGAGATGAACGACGCATGGCTGTCCTGGCTGGACGGCAACGACCTGCCGTCCCGCGCGACCATCGGCGTCGCCGATCTCGGCAAGCCGGAGATCAAGATCGAAGTGGTGGTGACTGCCGCGGTCTGAGCGGCACGCAATCCCGGACCGATCCCCTCTCCCCCCCCGGGGAGAGGGGGAGAATGGGGCGGGAGAGGGCCTACCCCAGCAACCGCTCGAACAAATCCTCGCCGCCCATCTGTCCGCCCTTCAGCATCAGCTCCAGCCCATCGACCGAAGGGTCGTCGGCATGGGTGCGGCTGACGGTGACCCCCGGCGCCAGCGTGCAGCGATAGGACAACCCCCAGCACCCCAGCGCCCGCACCGCGAGGCTGGACGTATCCCCGCCCGCGATCCCGACCCGGCGCAACGGCACGCTCCGCAGCACCGCCGCGACGAACTCCGCCGTCGCCGCCGCCACCCGCCCGGCCTGGGCGGTGTCCGCCGTCCCGGCTTCCGCCGGCGCGGTCCAGACCAGCGTGTGGCGCCCGGCGCGCAGCGAAGCCGCCACCTCCCCCGACAACGCCTCCGCATAGCCGGCATCCGCACACAGCGCCGCCGCATCGGCCCGGATGCGCGTGTAGGACCCCGCCGCCTCGATCTGCCGCCGCGTCACCGGAGACAGGCTGCCCGCCATCAGGAACACCGGCGAGTCCGCCGCCGCCAACGGCGCTTCTTCCGTCCGAGCACCCGAGCCGGCGTTCCAATGCGCCACCAGCGCCTGCGCCACGCTGCTCGGCCCGACCGCCAATAACGCCTCGCGCTCGGCCCGCTCCCAGATCAGCCGCCCGACGGCCGCCAGATCCTCACCGCGCGACACGTCCAGCAGCACCGCCGGCGCTCCTTCCGCCAGCCGCCGTTCCAACAGCCCGTTCAGCGCGTCGCCGTCCAACCCGTAATCCGGGAAATTCAGCGCCGCCATCTCCTCCAGCCCCTGCGCCGCGAGATGCCGGCGCAGGTCGGCCTCCGCCATCGGGGTGACGGGATGGACGCTCATCGTCGGGTGACGGTCGATGCGATGGACCGTCCCGCCGGTCCCAGCCGCCGCGAACAGGGTGCTGAACAGGCAATAGCGTCCGATGTTCGGCTGCCCGCCCACCACCGGCCGGAAGCGGTTGGGGAAATGCGGGGCCAGACTCCGCACCGCCTCGCCGATGCTGCCGACACCGGGCGCGCTGTCGAAGGTGGAACAGCATTTGTAATGCATCACCGGCACGCCCAGCCCGGCGAAGAAGCGCCCGACCGGCTCCAGCTCCGCCCGCATCGCGTCCGGCGCCATGCTGCGCGCGGCGCCCGCGATGCCGACGGCGTCGAACGGCCCGGCTTCTCCCAACCGGGCGGCATCCGGCACGTCGAGGAACAGCAGCGCCCGCTGCCCGGCCTTCGCCAGGGCGGCCAGCGTGTCGGTCGCCCCGGTGAAGTCGTCGCCGTACCAGCCGAGCCTCGGTCCCGCCGCCATCGCTTTCAGCCCTTCTTGCCGAAGAAGTCCAGCGACCGCCGCAGCTCCGGCTGCTCCAAAGCCGCCTCGTCGAGCGTGCGCCCGGCCCGCACGGCGTCCCAGGCCTGCCGGATGCTCAGCACGCCGGCCGCCGGCCCGTCGGGATGGGCCATGATGCCGCCGCCGGACATGAACAGCAGGTCCGCCGTCCCCACCGCTTCCCAGGTGACCGGCACCGTGCCGGCCCATTGCCCGGAGGAGAAGGCCGGCATCACGGCGTCGCTGACGTTCCCTCTCCCCCCCGGGGAGAGGGTTAGGGTGAGGGGGTCGCGTTGCGTGGAGGTGTCGGCAGGCGTGGACGTTTCCGGTTCCCCCGATCCCACGCCATGCATCCCCCTCACCCCGACCCTCTCCCCGCTTTCGGCGGACCTTTGGTCCGCCTGTCGCGTCAGCGCAAACGAAGTTTGCGCGAGAGCGGGGGGGAGAGGGGGAAGGTCGCATCCTAGCGGCGCCAGACAGGCCCGTGCCCCGTCGATGACCTCCTCGTCGGGCTGGGCGAACTTGCCGTTCAGGCCGTGGACATGCATGTGATCCACCCCGGCCAGCCGCCACAGCGCCTGATAGGCGTCGAAGCCGATGCCCAGCAGCGGATGGCGCGACAGGGCGCCGAAGCCGTTGCGGTGGCCGTGCAGCACCAGCCCGCTGTGCCGGCGCAGCGTCTGAACCGCCGAATAGCCGCACCAGTTCAGGCTGACCATGATGCAGGACCCACCCTCGCGCTCCACCAGATCGGCGTGGCGGCGCATGGCGTCGGTCTCGTCGGTGATGTTGAAGGCCACCATCACATGCTTGCCGGTGCGGTCCTGGTGCCGGCGCACCCGGTCCATCACCGCCGGGATGCGCCGGGCCAGCGGCGCATGGGCAGGATCGGCGCAGATCTCGTCGTCCTTGATGAAGTCCAGCCCGGCGGCGCACAGCGTGCCGACCAGCTCGCCGGTCTCCTCGGCCGATAGCCCGACATTCGGCTTGATGATCGAGCCGACCAGCGGCCCGTCCGCCACCCCGGTCAGCCGCCGGGTGCCGGCGACGCCGTGGCGCGGCAGGTCGAACTGCGCGCGGTAGGCCTGCGGGATGCGCAAGGACTCCAGCCGCAGCCCCGTCACCTCGCCCAGGTCATACAGGTTGCCGGCGACCGTCGCCGCCAGCGTCGGCAGGTTGGCGCCGATGTTGGCGGTGGGGAAGGAAATGGTGACGCGCGCCCGCTGCCACGGGCCGGGGTTGCGCTGCCGTTCCAGCCAGGTGTTGGGCAGGGCAGGGGTCTCGGCGACGTCCAGCTTCTCGACGGATTCGACGATGGCGCGGGCGCGGGCGCGCAGGTCGTCGGTCTCGCCATGGACACGGGTGAAGGTGCCGCAGGACTGCTCCCCCGCCATCACCTCCGCCACCTTGGCCGGGGCGAGGGGGGTTTCGATCAGGTATGTGGCTTCGATGCGGTCGGGGTGCATGGGATGGCCTTGTGATGGCGTGAAGTGCTGGCGCGGGTTGCCCCCTCCCCATCCCTCCCCCTCTTCGAGGGAGAGGGGGTAGGAGCTTTGCGGGAGCGCAGCGGAGTTCCCTCTCCCGCGAAGCGGGGGAGGGTTAGGGAGGGGGCAAAACGCCCCCACAAATCGCCCCTTACAGCTTGCTCAAATCCGGAAACGGCCGCACCGGATCGGATCCGTCCCACCCCATCGACGCCTCTCGGATCAAATCGAACATCTTGCCCTTCGGCCCGGCGACCTCCGACAGCTCGATCACCGTGCCCGGATGGTATTCCGTGTCGAAATAGATGAAGCGCCCCTTCTCGCCGACCTCGCCGCTCATCACCGGCTTGAAGCCCTGGCCCAGCAGCCGTTCGAGGTCGGCGTCGTAATCCTCGGTCCAGTAGGCGACATGCTGCAGCCCGGTGTTCCCCGCCTGCAGAAAGTCGCGGTACATCGACGGCGCGTCGTTGCGGGTCTGGATCAGCTCCATCTGCAGCGGGCCGGAGTTGGCCAGCGCCACCGAATTGTGAACCTCGTAGGATTCGCCGCGGTAGCTGTAGTTCCGGATCGGAACCCGCTCGTTGTAGAACCAGGGACCGATGCCGAGCGTGCGGCTCCAATAGTCCATGGCGGCCTCGATGTCGCGCACGACGTAGCCAGCCTGACGGATCTGGCCGAAGAATCGGCTCATTGAAGGAACTCCGGATAAGAGGGAAAATGGTTGGCTTTAACGAGCCAGGAACCCGGTCGAAATCCAGGGAATGGCGGCGACGATCACCAGCCCGACCAGCAGGGCGCCGACATAGCCCCAGATGTGCTTCAGGCCGTCGTCGGGATTGACCTTGCTGATGGCGCAGGCGCCGTAGTAACCGACGCCGAAGGGCGGGGCGAACAGGCCGATGCCCATGGCGAAGATGACGACCATCGCGTAATGCACCTCGTGCACGCCGACGGCGCGGGCGATGGGGAACAGCAGCGGGCCGAACAGCACGATGGCCGGGATGCCCTCCAGAACGCTGCCCAGGATGATGAAGGCGACGATGGAGATGGCGAGGAAGCCATAGGCGCCGCCGGGGATGCCGGCCATGAAGCGCGCCAGATCGGACGAGAAGCCGGACTGGGTCAGGCCCCAGGCCATCGAGGTGGCGCAGCCGACGATGAAGATGATGGCCCCGGTCAGCGACGCCGTTTCGATCAGCATCGGCTTCAGCCGGCGCCAGTCGAACTGGCGGTAGATCAGCAGCCCGACCACGGTGGAATAGGCGATGCCGATGGTCGACACTTCGGTCGCCGTCGCGATGCCCTCGACCACCGCGGCGCGGATGACGAAGGGCAGCAGGATGGCTGGCAGCGCCACCATGGCGAGCCGGGCGATCTCGCGGCCGGGGGTGCGCTCGACATGGCTCAGATCCTCACGGCGGTAGCGCCGCCAGACGACGAAGCACAGGCAGGCGCCCAGAACCACGCCCGGCAGCATGCCGCCGGTGAACAGTGCCGCGATCGACACGCCGGTGACGGACCCGATGGTGATCAGCACGATGCTGGGCGGGATGGTCTCGGTCTGCGCACCGGTCGCCGACAACAGCGCCACCAGATCGCCCGGAGGGGCGCCGCGCTTCTTCATCTCCGGGAACAGAACCGGGGCGATGGCCGCCATGTCGGCGATCTTCGAGCCCGAGATCCCCGACACCAGATACATCGCCCCGATCAGCACATAGGACAGGCCGCCGCGCACATGGCCGAGCAGGCTGGCGAGGAACTGGATCATGGCGCGGGCCATGCCGGTCATCTCGATCAAGAGGCCGAGGAAGACGAACAGCGGCACCGCCAGCAGGATCAGGTGGCTCATCCCCTCGTCCAGCCGGCCGACCATCACCAGCAGCGGGGTGGAGGTGGTCAGCGCCAGATAGGCGAAGGTGGCGAGCGCGAAGGAGAAGGCGATGGGCACGCCGGCGAAGACGTTGGCCGCGACCAGCCCGACGAAGAAGATGACGAGGTTCAACTGCCCCAGCGGCTTCAGCACCGGTCCGGCGACCCAGAAGCCGGCGACGATGGCGCCGGTCACCAGCGCCGCCGCCAGCACGGTCAGCGGCCGGGCGACGCGCAGCAGCCGGAACAGCGCCGCCACCAGCATCAGCCCCAGCCCGACCGGCAGCGCCGCCGCCCGCCATGCGTTGGAGACCTCCATCGCCGGGGTGGTGATGAACTGCTCCTCCATCGCGTAATCGACGGCGTGGTAGAGCACCAGCGCCAGGAAGGCGATGGGGGCGGTGATGGCGATGCATTCCAGCAGGCTGCGTGCCTGCGGGCCGACGCGGCTGACCAGCCCGGTCATCCGCATATGCTCGCCCCGGCGCAGCGCCACCACGGCACCCAGCATCGACAGCCACAGGAACAGGATCGAGGCCAGCTCGTCCGACCACACCAGCGGCGTGTGGAACAGGTAGCGGGCGGTGACGCCGGCCAGCAGGACGACGATCTCGACCAGAACCAGAAGGCCCGCCACGGTCTCGACCCCGACGGACAGGCCGCGGTCGATCCGGCGCAGCAGCGAAGCGCCGCCGCCGGTGCCGAGACTGCCGGGAGCCTCCGCAAAGCCGTGAACCGGTTCGGACAGGTGGGACATGGCGGGATGTTCCTTCATGGAAGAATACCTGAGCGTTTGTGAGTTTTGCCTCTTTCGGGCGTCATTCCCGCGAAGGCGCAAAGGCTAACTTACGGATTTGATTGCTGCCGAAGCCAAGCCCGTCCCTTATCGACCGTCATCCCCGCGAAGGCGGAGATCCAGTGTTTCCCAAGTAAAACCAATGAGTAAGCCTGGATCCCCGCCTTCGCGGGGATGACGCTGAGAGAGGTGCCGGCCCATTGGGGAATGGGCAGAAACCTGTAAGTTGGCGCCTATGCGCAAAAGCGGGGATGACGGCCGATAACAGCCTCTAAAAACTCACAGCTTTTGAGTGGGCCGGCGCTCAGGCGAGCTTGCCGACCGCCTCTTCCAGCAGGCCCCAGGCCTCGTCGCCGAAACGGCCCTTCCATTCACCGTAGAAGCCGCTGTCGCGCAGCTTGGCGCGGAAGCTGTCGGGCGAGGGCTGGTTGAAGGCCAGCCCCTTCGCCTCCAGATCGGTGCGAACCGATGCGTTCAGCGCCTTGATGTCGCCGCGCTGCGCCATGCCGGCGTCGTTGATGGCGTTGGCGACGATGGTCTGCATCTCCGCCGGCAGGCCCTTCCAGGCGCGGCCGTTGGCGATGAACCAGAAGCCGTCCCAGATGTGGTTCGACAGCGAGCAGTATTTCTGCACCTCGTACAGCTTGGCGACCTGGATGATCGGCAGCGGGTTCTCCTGCGCATCGACGATCCGGGTCTGCAGCGACGAATAGACCTCGCTGAACTGCAGGCTGGTGGGGGAGGCGCCCAACCCCTTGAACATGGCGATGCTGAGCGGGCTGACCGGCACGCGGATCTTCAGCCCGTTCATGTCGGCGGCCGAGCCGATGGCCTTGTCGCCGCTGGTCATCTGGCGGAAGCCGTTGTCCCACATCTTGTCGAACGCATAGAGCCCGACCTTGGAGATCGCCTCGCGGACATGGGCGCCCAGCTTGCCGTCCATCGCCTTCCACACCTGATCGTAGTCGGAAAAGGCGAAGCCGACCGCGTTGATGGCGGCGACCGGAACCAGCGTGGCGATCACCAGCGCCGAGGGCGTGAAGAAGGTCAGGCCGCCGCTGCGCACCTGGGACAGCATGTCGGTGTCGCCGCCAAGCTGGTTGTTCGGGAAGATCTTGATTTCGACCTTGCCGTTGGACTCCTTGGCGATGCGCTCCGCCGCCTGCTGGGCGCGGATGTTCAGCGGGTGGGTCAGCGGCAGGTTGTTGCCGTATTTCAGCTCATACTCGGCGGCACGGGCGATGTGCGGCATGCCGATGACGGTACCGGCCGCGCCGATTGCGGGCGCGGTGGCGATGGCCTTCAGCATCGTGCGGCGGGTCAGACTGGTCATTTCAAACCTCCCATGGATTACCGGCCGACGTTGCTGTTTCCGGCCTTGCGTTTCTGATGTGATCTGATGTCAATTGATGATTGTTGGATGGACGGTATGTCCAGCACCGACAAGTGTCAAACGCCGAAATTGATGGTTTTTGATGGTTTCACTGAAGGACGATCCGGAAATTGCCGCCGGACCCCGCGGCCTGCCGCGGGTGGCCGACATTGCCCAGGCCGCGGGGGTGTCCACCGCCACGGTCGACCGCGTGCTGAACCACCGGCCGGGGGTGCGCGCCGCCACCGTGCAGCGGGTGTTGAAGGCGGCGGCCGAACTCGACTATCTGCCGGACAGCGATCTCTATGCTGCGGCCGGGCAGAAGCCGATGCGGCTGTCCTTCCTGCTGCCCGCCGGCAACAACCGCTTCCTGACCGGCTTGGGGGAGATGATCCGCCGCGCGGAGTCCATGCTCGCCCCGCACGGCGTCAAGGCGCAGGTGGAATTCATCAAGAGCTTCAATCCGGAACTGCTGGCGCGCAGCCTGTTCCAGCATGGCCGCCGCGCCGACGGCGTCGCCTTCATGGCGCTGGAGCATCCGGCGGTGCGCGAGGCGGTGGACGCGCTGGCCGACCGCAACGTGCCGAGCGTGACGCTGATCTCCGACATTCTGAACTGTCGGCGCGCCGGCTATGTCGGGCTGGACAACCGCGCGGCCGGCCGCACCGCCGGTTATCTGATCGCGCGTTTCCTCCGGCACCGCCCGGCCAAGGTGGCGATGATCGCCGGCAGCCTCAGCTACCGCGCCCACGAGGACCGCGAGATGGGCTTCCTCCATGTCCTGAAGGAGATCGCCCCCGACATCGAGGTGGTCGGCCTGCGCGAGGGCCATGACGACGAGGGGAAAAGCTACCGCCAGACCCGCATGCTGCTGGGCCTGCATCCCGACCTTGCCGGGGTCTACAACATCGGCGGCGGGGCGGAGGGGGTGGCCCGCGCGCTGAAGGAGACGCGGCGGGAACGCGAGATGGTCTTCATCGGCCACGGCCTGACCACCGAGACGCGCGGCCTGCTGATCGACGGGGCGCTGGACGCGGTGATCACCCAGGATCCGCGCAACACCCTGTCGGCCTGCGTCGGCATTTTCACCAACCTGCGCGCCGGCCGGCCGGCGATGCAGGGGGTGGAAACACCAAGGGCGGAAGTGATCTTCCGCGAAAACCTGCCGAAGAACATGCTGCCGGATGAATGAGGGAAGCCGATAAATACCCTCTCCCGCCCCGGGAGAGGGAGGGGACCCGCCGAAGGCGGGGAGGGTGAGGGGCTATCCGAACATGGATCTTGATCTTTGGATCACCCCTCACCCTTCCCATGGCGATGCCATGGGCCCCTTCCCTCTCCCGGGGCGGGAGAGGGAGCATCAGCAATCACTCCGCCGGCTGCACTCCGCCATGCGCCGGCGCTTCCACCCGACGCTCCGCTCCGGCCAGCTTGCGCAGCAGCACGTAGAACACCGGGGTCAGCACCAGACCGAACAGCGTCACGCCGATCATGCCGGCGAACACCGCGACACCCATGGCGTGCCGCATCTCGGCACCGGCGCCGGTGGAGGTGACCAGCGGCACCACGCCCATGATGAAGGCGATGGAGGTCATCAGGATCGGCCGCAGCCGCAGCCGGCTCGCCTCGATTGCCGCCTGCACCACGCTGCGCCCCTCATGCTCCAGTTCGCGGGCGAACTCGACGATCAGGATGGCGTTCTTCGCCGACAGCCCGACCAGCACCATGAAGCCGATCTGCGTGAAGATGTTGTTGTCGCCCCCCGTCAGCCACACCCCGAACAGCGCCGACAGCACGCTCATCGGCACGATCAGCAGGATGGCCAGCGGCAGCGTCAGGCTCTCGTACTGCGCCGCCAGCACCAGGAAGACCAGAAGCACGCTGATCGGGAAGACCCAGAGGCCCGCATTGCCGACCAGGATCTTCTGATAGGTCAGGTCGGTCCATTCCAGCTTGACGCCGCGCGGCAGCACCTCCGCCGCGATCCGCTCCGCCGCCGCTTCCGCCTGTCCCGACGAATAGCCCGGCGCCGGTCCGCCATTGACGTCGGCGGCGGTGAAGCCGTTGTAGCGCACCACCATCTCCGGCCCGTAGCCCGGCTGCACCGTGACCAGCGAGGACAGCGGCACCATCGTGCCGGCGGCGTTGCGGGTCTTCAGCAACCCGATGTCGTCGGCGGTGTCGCGGAACGGCGCGTCGGCCTGCACCCGCACCTGATAGACGCGGCCGAAGGCGTTGAAGTCGTTGACGTAGAGCGAGCCCAGATAGATCTGCATGGTGTCGAACACGTCGGCGACGTTGACGCCCAATTGCTTGGCCTTCACCCGGTCAAGATCGACGTCCAGCTGCGGCACGTTGATCTGATAGGCGGAGAAGGTCGGCCCCAGCTCCGGCGTCTGCGCGGCGCGCTTGACGAAGGCATTCACCGCATTGCTCAGCGCCTCGTACCCCAGGTTCCCACGATCCTCCAGCTGCATCTTGAAGCCGCCCAGCTGCCCCAGCCCCATCACCGGCGGCGGCGGGAAGATGGCGACGAAGGCTTCCTTCAAACCGGCATAGCGCTTTTGCAAGTCCATGGCGATGGCGCCGGCCGACAGCGACGGGTCCTTGCGTTCGGCGAAGGGCTTCAGCGTTACGAAGACGATGCCGGCGCTGGAGCTGTTGGTGAAGCCGTTGACCGACAGCCCCGGAAAGGCCACGGCGCTCTGCACGCCGGGGCGTTTCAGCGCGATGTCGGTCATCTCGCGGATCACCGCCTCCGTCCGGTCGAGCGACGCGCCGTTGGGAAGCTGCGCGAAGCTGATCAGATACTCCTTGTCCTGCATCGGCACAAAGCCCGACGGCACCGTGCGGCCCAGCAGCACCGTGGCGCCGATCAGCAGCGCATAGACCGCCAGCATGACGCCCTTGCGCCGCACCACCCCGCCGACGCCGCGGCCATAACCGTCCGACGCCTTGTGGAACACCCGGTTGAACAGCCGGAAGAAGCCGCCGAACACCCGGTTCATCGCGCGGGTCAGCCAGTCCTGCGGCTGGTCGTGGCCGCGCAGCAGCACCGCCGACAGCGCTGGCGACAGCGTCAGCGAGTTGAAGGCGGAGATCACGGTGGAGATCGCGATGGTCATCGCGAACTGCTTGTAGAACTCGCCGCTGAGGCCGGTCATCGCCGCCAGCGGCACGAAGACGGCGACCAGCGTCAGCGCAATCGCGATGATCGGCCCGCTGACCTCCTGCATGGCGCGGATGGTGGCGTCGCGGGCGGACAGGCCGGACGCGATGTTGCGCTCCACATTCTCGACCACGACGATGGCGTCGTCGACGACGATGCCGATGGCCAGCACCATGCCGAACAGCGACAGCGCGTTGATCGAGAAGCCGAAGGCCAGTAGCAGCGAGAAGGTGCCGACGATGGAGATCGGCACCGCCAGCAGCGGAATGATCGACGCCCGCCAGGTCTGCAGGAAGACGATCACCACCAACACGACCAGCGCCACCGCCTCCAGCAGCGTATGGACCACCGCCTCGATGGAGGAGCGGACGAACTGCGTCGGGTCGTAGACGATGGAGTAATCCACCCCCTCCGGCATGTCGCCCTTCAGCTCCGCCATCACCTTGCGCACCTCGTCGGAGATGGCGAGCGCGTTGGCGTCCGGCGTCTGGGTGATGGCCATCGCCACCGCCGGCTTGTTGTCGAGCAGGGAGCGCAGGCCATACTGCGCCGCCGCCAGCTCCACCCGCGCCACGTCGCGCAGCCGGGTGACGCCGCCGTCCCCGCCGGTCTTCAGCACGATGTCGCCGAACTCGTCGGCGGTCTTCAGCCGGCCGCGCGCGTTGATCGACAGCTGCATCGGCACGTCGGGCAGCGAGGGCGAGGCGCCGATCACGCCGGCCGCCACCTGGACATTCTGCTCGCGGATGGCGTTGACCACGTCGGTGGCGGTCAGCCCGCGCTGCGCCACCTTGCCGGGGTCGAGCCACACCCGCATGGCATAGTCGCCGGCGCCCCACACCTGCACCTCGCCGACGCCCTGGATGCGGGTCAGCCGGTCCTTGACGTTCAGCACCGCGTAGTTGCGCAGGTACGTCATGTCATAGCGGTCGTTGGGCGACAGCAGATGCACGACCATGGTCAGCGTCGGCGAGCTTTTCACCGTGGTGACGCCCAGCCGCTGCACGTCGGCCGGCAGCCGCGGCATCGCCTGGGCCACGCGGTTCTGCACCAGCTGCTGCGCCTTGTCCGGGTCGGTACCCAGCCTGAAGGTCACGGTCAGCGCCATGTTGCCGTCGCTGTTCGCCTGCGACTGCATGTAGAGCATGCCTTCGACGCCGTTGATCTGCTCCTCCAGCGGGGAGGCGACGGTCTCGGCGATGACCTTGGGGTTGGCGCCGGGGAACTGCGCGCGCACCACGACGGACGGCGGCACCACCTCCGGATATTCGGAAATCGGCAGGCGGAACAGCGCGATGGCCCCCGCCAGGAACAGTGCCACCGACAGCACGCCGGCAAAGATCGGCCGGTCGATGAAGAATTTCGAGATGTTCATCTGGTGTCTCCGAGGGATGCCCCCTCCCCATCCCTCCCCCACCTTCGGTGGGAGAGGGGGCAGGACGCTTGCAGACTTCATGCAAAGGAGCGGCGGCAGTTCCCTCTCCCGCGCCAGCGGGGGAGGGTTAGGGAGGGGGCACGCTGCTACATGTCATCGCTGGGCCGTCTGGGTCTTGCCGTCGCCCATGGCGACCATCTTCGGCGTGACCGCCATGCCCGGCCGGGCGTGCTGGGTGCCGTTGACGACCACGCGCTCGCCGGCCGACAGTCCGTCGGTCACCACGCGCAGCCCGTTCTGCAGCGCGCCGAGCTTCACCGGCCGGTACTCCACCTTGTTCTCCGGCGTCACCACCAGGACGAACTTCTTGTCCTGGTCGGTGCCGATGGCGCGGTCATCCACCAGCAGCGCGTCATAGGGCTTGGTGCCCCCCACCTTCACCCGTGCATAGAGCCCCGGCACCAGCACGCCGTCGGCATTGTCGAAGCGGGCGCGCACGCGGATAGTGCCGGACACGCTGTCCAGCCGGTTGTCGACATACTCCACCATGCCGTCGCGCGAGTAATCCTCCTCATTGGCGAGGCCGAGCCGGACCGGGATCGTCCCGGAATCCCGCATCGGCGCGATGTGGCGCAGATAGGTCTGCTCATCGACGTCGAAGGAGGCGTAGATCGGCGATTCCGAAACCAGAGTCGTCAGCGGCTCCGCGGCGGCACCGGCGGCCACCACATTGCCGACCGTCTGTTCCGCTCGCGACACCCGGCCCGACACCGGCGCCGTCACCCGCGTGTAGCCGAGATTGAGGCGCGCGATCTCCAGCGCCGCCTGCGCCGCCTTCAGGTTGGCGGTCGCCTCGCGGGCGGCATTGTCCTTCTGGTCCATGGTGCTGCGCGAGATGGTGTCGTCGCGCACCAGCTTCTGCGCGCGGTCGAGGTCGGCCGCGGTCAGCTTCACCCGCGCCTGTGCCGCCGCGACCTGCGCCTCGGCCCGCGCCACCTCCGCCTCATAGGGGCGGGGGTCGATGGTGAACAGCACGTCGCCCTTCTTCACCAGCGCGCCGTTGCGGAAATGCACGGCGACGACGGTGCCGGGAACCTGCGGCCGGATATCGACGCGGTCCACCGCCTCCAGCCGGCCGGAATAGGACTGCCAGTCCGTCACCGGCCGGGCCAGTACGGTGGCGACATCCACCTCGGCCGGCGGCGGGGCGGGAGCTTCGGAGGCTGTTTGTGCCTCGGCCGGGCTGCGCAGGGTGATGGCGCCGGTCAGCGCCGCCACGGAGACGCCGGCCGCGATGATAAGGGAAAGGGTCTTGCGTGACGTGTTACGGGACATGGGGCTTTACCTGTGGCTCGAAGTATGGGGATGGGCGCCGGTCAGGCGGCGCCGGAAGAAATCGGCGGCGGCGGCCAGCGCCGGCGCGTGTTGGGCGAGGCCGGCATGGCTGACGCCGGCAAAGCGCGTGACCTCGGTCGGCACACCGGCGTCGATCAGCCGGGCGGCATAGCTTTCCGCCTCCGGCCGCAGCACGTCGTTCTGCGCCGTGGCGATCATGATCGGCGGCAGCCGGCCGAGCCGGCGCGATTCCAGCGGCGCCGCATAGGGATGCAGCCGCAGCGCCGCCTCCGGCAGATAGGCGCGGTAATAGCGCGCGCACTCCGTCACGCTGCCCTCGCCGCCCTTTTCACCATGGGCGACGCGTGTCAAACTCGGATCGAGCATCGGCCCGAGCAGCGCCTGCGCCGCGAACTCCGGCCCGCCGCGGTCGCGGGCGAGCAGGGTGAGTGACACCGCGACATGCCCGCCGGCATCATGCCCGGCGACGCCCAGCGGCCCGGCCCGCTCCGCCAGCCAGAGGGCTGCGGCATGGGCATCCTCGATGGCGGCGGGGAAGGGATGGGCGGGGGCCAGCGCATAGCCGACCGCCACCACCAGCGCCGGAATGCTCTCCGCCAGTGCCATCGCCGGCACCTCGACATCCTCGACCGACCCGGAGGTGAAGCCGCCGCCGTGAAAATACAGCACGCCCGGCAGCGGTCCGGAAACCGCCGGCCGATACAGGCAAAGCGGGACCTCGCGGCCCTCCACCTTCAGCGACGTGCGTGAACGTTCCATCCCGATCCGGCGCCCTGGCGCCCCTCCTGCAATGCGGCAAGAGGGATAATGTGCAACCGTCCGGGTGGGATAAAGCCGCTGCGGCTGGGAACAGAATTCAGCCGGGACGAACAATCGGGGAGGGGTGGGGGTGGCTGTTTGTGGGGGAGGGGCTATTCGTGCTGGCGCCATTCCGACGCGAAGGGCCCCCCGCAACAGTGCGCCTAAAAGCCCTCTCCCCCCCGGGGAGAGGGTTGGGTGAGGGGGGAGCGCGGGCGTCCCGCCCGCGTCAGGGGATTGCCAAGGGGCAGCATGCCCCTTGGCGGCGCGCAAAGCGCGCCGTTCCCCTCACGCATTTGACGATGATTGCCCACTCCCGTCCCGGGAGAGGGAGGGGACCCGCCGCAGGCGGGGAGGGTGAGGGGGATATCGAGAATCCCGAACCGCATGGTTTCTTGCGCTACCCCTCACCCTTCCCATGCTCCGCATGGGCCCCTTCCCTCTCCCGGGGCGGGAGAGGGAAGGAAATGCGATTGCCCCGAACCCCGTGATGCCCGCCGTTGTTGTTCAGGGGGGCGATGTGAGATGATATCCGGGACTGCCGCCACTGGCAGGGGAGGTTGTGATGTCCGAGCCCATGGGGCGCTTCATATGGACTCCGCACAAGCGCTCGACCGACACCGGAACGCACGAACCGATCGAGGAACTGACGCGGGTGGCGCTGTCCAAGCCGGTGGAGACCGAGGACGGCGTGCTGCCGGCCGGGTCGATGGGGACCGTCGTCGGCGTGTACCGGTCCGGCGCGGCCTACGAGGTCGAGTTCGCGAAGCCCTTCCACACCGTCGCCACCGTTATGCCGGACGCCATCCGCAATGCACGTGCCTGACGCCGACAAGGCGACGCCGGACCTCAAGAAGATCACCCATTATCTGCTGGTACCCGATCACGCCGAAGGAGGCCCGAAGGCCAAGTTTTTCCTGGCTTGTGGCTGCAGAATGACGAGAGCGCGTTAGGTGTTAGGCAAGCATCACTAAGGTGGAGCAGACTGGAACATCGGCACTGGGCATCCAGTCTGTCATCCCGTCCGGCAATCAAAATGTCCGGAACTCGTTGAAAGCGGACGTTTCCAGACAGTTTCCGGGCCAGCCGCCAAGGGTCGAGATGACGAACAGAATGGCATATGCCATAATACAAATTCAGTTCTATATTAATATTATACAGGACTCTCCATGAAACATAAAGTCACCCGTTTTAAGAGCCTCGCTCTAGCTCTTAAGGAGCTACAACCCTTCATATTGAATGGGATTCATCTCCAGACTGGGAAAGGATTCGAGCGCATGAATGACATGCGCTCGCGTGAGATTCTCGCGAACTTGTTGCTATGCATTGCCGTCAATTCCGTCACGTCACCGGAACGTCTGACGTTTACCTCCGCTCCGGATTACGTAGGAGGCGACGGGATTATTCTCGACAGCGTTGATGGCGTCGGTATCCCGACTGAGCACGTTATGGTGCCAGCAATTTCAAAGAATATCGGTCGGGATGCCGGCGAGCTAATCTTAGAGGCGGTCAAGCTAAAGGTGGAGAAAGGGGGCACTGCCTACGCAGCCGGCAAGATACTTGTTGTCTTTCTTTTCCAAGGCGCCGGTGAATGGTATCCGAACAGGATTGCTCGCCAACTTCCTGATCCGTTGCTTTTCGATGAGGCCTGGGTTGTCGGTCTCCACCGTGTAGTAGACGGTCGGTATATTTACAATGTTACGTTGCTAGACCAACAGAATTCGCCAGTTTGGCGCGTTCACTTCAATAAGGATTTCGACGGCTGGGAAGTCGAGCATGTCCAATAATTGCCCTCCCTGGTTAAGCGGGCTTCGTTCTGCCTTAGGATCGTTTAGCAAACATCTATCGTGCTCTCCTCAGTTTGCACCAGCTTTGTCGTTGAACAGGATGTTGTATTTTGTATTAGATTCAAATGGCGAATATAGATAGAAATTGCCAATGAGTTGCTGCTAATTCTGTCTATAGGAGCGTATAAATTATCACAATAGGAAATGGATCGCCCAATTTTTCCCCTGCAATGTAGTAAATATAAAGTGACTTCAAATCAACCGTAAATGTTACGTCCATAATTTTAATACGCATGTGTCAAAATTTATTTTTCTTCACCTTGCTAGATAAACTCTAATGTATGCTTCGGATTCCCTTTGTAGAGGGCGGGCCAGGAGGTGGCGGAAGTGAATGCGAAGCTCAGAGCGCAGCGCGCACGATGTCAGCACTTGAAGCATGAATGTGACGTTGAATGTCCCGTCCGGTCTTGTTGCTGACGTTCCTACCGTTCCCGCACAAAAATGTGGCGCAACGCCTCCGCAAACGCCAAAAAGCGGGCGACGTTCACCCCCGGCAACAGCGCCGTTCCACCCCTCTTCGGACCAAACCTTCATGGCAGATTACTTCCCGCGTTGGCCGCTCGCGGCCGGCCCCGTTGTCCAGCCGGACGAGCGCCTTCCCTGGGGCTCGACGCTGACGCTCGGCATCCAGCATCTTGTCGCCATGTCCGGCTCGACCATCCTCGGGCCGCTGCTGATGGGGTTCGATCCGAACCTCGCGGTGCTGTTTTCCGGCATCGGCACGCTGCTGTTCCTCGTGCTCACCGCCGGGCGGGTGCCGAGCTATCTCGGGTCCTCCTTCTCCTTCATTGCCGTGGTGATCGCCGTCACCGGCTACACCGGCCAGGGTCCCAACCCGAACATCGGGCCGGCGCTGGGTGGCATCATCGCGGCCGGCGTGCTCTATGTCCTCATCGGCCTGCTGGTCAGCTACACCAGCACCGGCTGGATCGAGCGGCTGATGCCGCCGGCGGTGACCGGCGCCGTCGGCGCGGCCATCGGCCTCAACCTGTCGCCGGTCGCCGTCAAGGGCATCGAGGGCAGCGGTCCCCACACCCTGGTCGCCCTGTTCACGCTGGTCGCCACCGCCGTCATCGCGGTCTATGCGCCGCTCGCCATCCGGCGGCTCTCGATCCTCGCCGGCATCGCCGCCGGCTATGTCTTCTATCTGGTCCTCGCCAACGGCTTCGGCCTGCTGCCGCCGGTCAGCTTCGCCGAGCTGGCCGCCGCCCCCTGGTTCGGCATGCCGGAGTTCCGCACGCCGACCTTCGATGCCGGCGCCATGGCGCTGGTCGCCCCCATCGCCTTCATCCTGGTCGCCGAGAATCTCGGCCACATCAAGGCCATCGGCGCCATGACCGGGCGCAACCTCGACCGCTTCATCGGCCGCGGCTTCATCGGTGACGGCATCGCCACCATCGTCTCGGGCAGCGGCGGCGGCACCGGCGTCACCACCTATGTCGAGAACATGGGCGTGATGGCGGTCACCCGCGTCTTCTCCACCCTGATCTTCGTCGTCGCCGCCATCGCCGCCATCCTGCTGGGCTTCTCGCCGAAGTTCGGCGCCCTGCTGCGGACGATCCCGGCGCCGGTGCTGGGCGGGCTGGCAACCGTCGTCTTCGGCCTGATCGCCGCGGCGATGGTGCGGCTGTGGGTCGACAACCGCGTCGATTTCTCCGATCCGCGCAACCTCATCACCGTCGGCGTGACGCTGGTGCTCGGCGCCGGCAACTTCACCATTTCCACCGGCGGCTTCTCCATCGGCGGCATCGGCACCGCGACCATCGCGGCGATCGGCCTCTACCAGCTGCTCGGCATCGGCCGTGCGCGCGAGACCGCCCGCACCGCGTCCCAGCCGGCGGCCACCACGCTCCACTGACGGCGATCATCCTGCGCCGCCGCCTTCCCGGCAGTGCCGGTGACGGCGGCGGCGCGCCCGTCCCCCGACGCTGCCTCCGGCTTTTCACAAAAACTCTCCAATGAAGGACTAAAGTCCCATACCCTCTCCGCAACTGTCCCATCATTTTGCGGAGCCCTGCCATGCCTCTCGATCCCCGCAGCTTCACCAACGACCATTTCCCCCGCTGGGCCGAAGAGCCGCCGACCCCCTCCGAAGGCTCGCTGGTCCCCGGATCGCAGTTCCATGAAGAGCAGTGGATCATGGCCGCCGGCATGCTGGCCCGCGGCAACAGTTTCCTTCAGGTCTCCCGCGCCATGGGCTGCAGCCGCACCACCCTGTGGCGGGCCTATTACGGATCCAAGGATTTTCGTCACAGGGTATGGTGGGAGCGTCAGGCCCTGAACCGCGAGGCCGAACTGCGCCTGTCCTCCCTGCGCATTCTGGTGGCCGAACAGATCGAGCGGCTGGTCACCTCCGGCGATCCCGCCACCGTGCGCTGGCTGGCCGAGCGGCTCGGCCTGTTCGCCGGTCTCGACAGCCCGGCTGCCAGGCGGCAAGACTCCAAACCCGATCAGCCGCCCGCCTCCAAACCCGCTCCCAAACCGGAAGACCCGCCCGCCGTCACCGTCCCCGAACTGGACGACGACGACATCCCCGGCGCCATTCGCGAGCGCATGCCGCCCAGCCCGGCCATGGTCGCCGCCGTCCTGGCCCAGCCGGAGGCGGAGGGACCGAAGGGCGTCTTCCCCTGGACCCTCAACCAGTACGAGGAATACCCCAACCTCAACCCCGGCCCGGTGCCCCGCCGCGGTGCCGGCGCCTTCTCCGGGCGCCGGTAGATGGAACATCCGCCGGAAAGCGTTCCACGCCGTTCCATCCCGCCGCCCCCTTGAACCGCGCCCATCTCCCTCTCCCCCCCGGGGAGAGGGTCGGGGTGAGGGGGATGCACCGCGTGGCTTTCCCGAAGGTCCCGCCACGCGAACCCCCCCCCCCCCCCCCCCCCCCCCCGGGGGGGGGGGGGGGGGGGGGGGGGGGGGGGCCTTGCCCCCCCCCAAACCCCCCCCCCCCCCCCCCCCCCCCCCACCCCCCCCCCCGGGGGGGGAGAGGGGACTCTGCCGATTGCTATTCGCCGTTCTTCGGCGGACACTCCCTGCGCTTGACGGGGGCCGCGCTCGGCAGTGGCCGTGGTTGGAAAGGACGGGATCCGTATGGACAAGCTGCATGCGATGCGCGTCTTCATCCGGGTGGTCGAAGCGAACAGCTTCACCAAGGCGGCGGAAACGCTGGGGCTGCCGCGCGCCTCGGTGACGACGACGGTCCAGAATCTGGAGGCGGCGCTGGGCGTGCGCCTGCTCCAGCGCACCACACGCAAACTCAGCCTGACGATGGACGGCGCCGCCTATCTGGAGGGCGCGACCCGCATCCTGTCGGAGATCGACGAGATCGAATCCACCTTCACCAGCGCGCGCAAGACGCCGCGCGGCCGGCTGCGGGTGGACATGCCGGGCTCCATCGGCCGGCTGGTCATCATCCCCTCGATCCACGAATTCCACGCCAAATATCCCGACATCGAGCTGATGCTGGGTCTGGGCGACCGTCCCATCGATCTGGTGCAGGAGGGGGTGGACTGCGTGGTCCGCATCGGCGAACTGGCGGATTCCACCCTGCTGGCGCGGCGCATCGGCGCCATGCAGCAGATCACCTGCGCCACCCCGGCCTATCTCGCCGAGCATGGCGAGCCGAAGACGATCGAGGATCTCGACCGCCACATCGCGGTGAATTATTTCAGCAACCGCACCGGGCGGAACATGGACCTCTGCTTCCAGCGCGATGGCAGGGTGGAGGAGGTCGCCATGAAGGGCGTCGTCTCCGTCAACGATGCCGACGCCTATGTCACCTGCGGCCTGGAAGGGCAGGGCATCCTGCAGCCCGCCCGTTTCATGGTGCTGCCGCACCTGCGCAGCGGTGCCCTGCGCGAGATCCTGCGCGACTGGCGGCCGCCCCGGATTCCGATCTCCGCCGTCTACCCGCACAACCGGCACCTGTCGCCGAAGGTGCGGGTCTTCGTCGACTGGCTGGCCGAGCTGTTCGAACGCTGCCCCCTGCTCCAGGGCGAGGAGCTGCCGGGCGACCTGTGCGAGGAGCACAAGGCGCCGGTGATGGAACGGGAAGGCGCCTGCGAGTGCGTGATGTGAGGTCTACCGGGCGCACTCCATCAGCGCCCTGTAAGTCATCTGGTCCTCGTGCATCCGCAGGAACACGGCGTATTTGGCGTCGTGATAGTCCCGCAGCCGCCCCTCCGCCGGCCGGAGGCTGCGGCCGGCGCGGCCCATCCCGGCCATGCCGGCGGCGATGTCCGTGAAGGCGCCCGCCGCCACCGCCCCCAGCACGGCGGCCCCCAGCAGCACGGCCTCCGGCTCCTCCGGCAGGACCAGGGTGCAGCCGGTGGCGTCGGCATGCGCCTCCAGGAACACCGGATTCTTGGTGCCGCCGCCGCAGGCGAGAATGGTGTCGATGGCATAGCCCCGCTCGTTCATCGCCGCAACGATGTGCCGGGTGCCATAGGCCACCGCCTGCACCGTCGCCAGATAGAGCAGCGCCAGATCCTCCAGCCCGTCCGACAGGCGAAGCCCGCTGATGGCGCCCCGCAGACTGGCGTCCGCCCGCGGCGAGCGGTTGCCATGGAAATCGGGCAGCACATGCAGGTCGCGGGTCAGCATCGCCACCGGCCCGCCGCTGCGCTCCGCAAGATCCGCCAGCTCCTCGTTCAGCAGCTGATAGACCGTGGTGCCGCGCCGCCGGGCCTCGGCGGCGAGGTCGGCATAACGGGGATGGCCCTGGACCACATGGTCGATCAGCGCCCCGGTCGCCGACTGCCCGCCCTCGTTCAGCCAAAGCCCCGGCAGCATGGCCGAATGATAGGGACCCCAGACGCCGGGAATGAAGCGCGGCGCACCGGGGCTCATCACCATATGGCAGCTCGACGTGCCGCCGATCAGCGCCAGCCGCCGGTCGAAATCGACACCGTCCGACGCCTCCAGCGGCACCCCGATCACCCCGATCCCGCCGGCATGGGCGTCGATCAGCGAGGTGCCGACCGCGATGCCCGGCGTCAGACCAAGCTCGCGCGCCGCCTCGGCGGTCAGCCCACCGGCGATGGCGCTGCCGACCTCGCCGACATCGGTGCCGATGCGGGCGTGCCCCTCATCCACCAGATCGCCCAACCCGATGGCGCGGAGATAGCCGTCGTCCCACCGCCCCTCATGCCCCAGATAGGTCCATTTGCACACCAGCGAGCACAACGACCGCCGCGTCGCCCCGGTCGCCCGCCAGGTCAGGAAGTCCGGCAGGTCGAAGAAATGCGCCGCCCGGCTCCAGCTGGCCGGGAGGTTTTCCTTCAACCACAGCAGCTTGGGCGTCTGCATCTCCGGCGACAGCCGTCCGCCGACATAGCGCAGAACCTCATGACCGCCGGCGTTGATGCGGTCGGTCTGCCCGATGGCGCGGTGGTCCATCCAGACGATGACGTTGCGGGAATCGTCGCCCTCCGGATCGACCGTCACCGGCCGCCCGGCGGCGTCCAGCACCACCAGAGAACAGGTGGCGTCGAAACCGACGCCGATCACCTCCGGCTTTTCGCCGCATGCCGCCAACGCCTCTTGAACCGCTTCGCAGACGGCGGTCCAGATGTCGTCGGAGGATTGCTCCGCCCATTCCGGATCGGGCTTCCACATCCGGATCGGGCGGGAGGCGGCGGCCAGCCGGCGCCCGGCAAGGTCGAAGATCCCGGCGCGGGCGCTGCCGGTCCCCACATCCACCCCGATCACGGCGCGTGTCATGGCGTGTCCCCTTTCCGACCCTTACAGGCTGGCGCAGAAGGCTTCGAACGCCTCACGGCTGGCGTAGGATTTCTGGGTGCCCGGCCGGGTGATGCTATCGGCGGCATAGCGCACCGCCATGTGCAGCGCCGCATCCAAATCGCGGTTCTCCACATAGTACCGCGCGAAGCTGCCGATGAAGGCGTCGCCGGCCCCGGTGGTGTCGACCGGTGTCACCCGCACCGGCTCGATCCGCCGCGTCGCCTCGCCTTTGGTCACCAGCAGCGCGCCGCGGGCGCCCAGCGTGACGATCACCGTGCGGATTCCGCGGTCGATCAGGCTGCGCGCCGCCGTCTCGGCCTCCGCCTCCGACGTCACCGGCAGCCCGGAGATGGTCGCCAGCTCCGTCTGGTTCGGCACCAGGAAGGTCACCTGCTCGATCCGCTTCGGGTCGAGGTCGGCGGGCGCGGGCGCCGGGTTCAGCAGGGTCTCGATGCCGTGCCGGGCGCCGAACTCGATGGTGTGGTAGATCGTCTCCAGCGGGACTTCCAGCTGCATGACGATCAGGTCGCAGCCCTTCAGATCGTCGGCCGCGCGGTCGACGTCGGCCGGCGACAGCAGGGCGTTGGCGCCCTTGATGATCAGTATGCTGTTCTCGCCCGACGGCTCGACGAAGATCGGCGCGACGCCGCTGGAGGTGCCGGGCACCCGCTCGACATGGCGGGTGTCGATGCCCGATGCCTCGAAGTTGCGGATGGTGTTGTCGGCGAAGATGTCGTCGCCGACCTTGGTGACCATCATCACCTCGGCGCCCAGCCGGGCGGCGGCGATGGCCTGGTTGGCGCCCTTGCCGCCGCAGCCCATCTCGAAGCGCGGCGCTTCGATGGTCTCGCCGGGGCCGGGCATGCGGGCGGTGTAGGTGATGAGGTCGACCATGTTGCTGCCGACCACGGCGATCTTGCCCATCCTGGTATCTCCTTGTCACAACGCCCTAAATCACAGCGCCCGAATGGCGCATTCCTCGGCTTCGGCCTCGTCGGCGGTCAGATAGCCCAGCCGCACGGAAAAGCGTCGCGTCTCGCCGCCCGCCAGTTTCTGGACATTGCCCTTCATCGCCTCCGCAGCATAGCCCTCCGGCTCGCAGGTGGAGGGCAGGGCGAAGGCGCAGACCTTCTGGTCGCTGTTGGCCAGCACCCAACGCACCGTCTTGGGGAACTCCCGCGTGCTGTAGGCGATGTGGAAGGCGTCGCCCTCGCGCCGCCGCATCATCACCGCGGTGCCGCCATCCTCGTCGGTGCGCAGGCCGCGGATGTAGAAGACCTGTTCCGGGTCGTAGCGATGCGGCTCGTCCAGCACCTCCATCACCGCCGGATCGCGGGCGAGGTCGGCCAGCAGCGCGTCATAGGCCGGGCTGCGCGGCACATGGGCCGGCACCACCGTGCGCACCGCCGTCGCCTCCGGCGTGAAGGGTGCCGGCTGGACGATGCGTGCGCCCTCGGCGAAGGCAAAATTGACGTGGCACATGTACATCAGGTCCATCGCCGCGCCCGACAGGTTCTCCACCTCCATCCGGATGTCGAACAGGGCGGAACCGGGGCGCAGGACCACGCGCGGGCGGGCGACATAATGCGCACCAAAGCCCATCACATACTCCCGCCGGCCGGTGACCGCCATATAGGGGCCCTCGTCATCCTCCCCCACCTCCAGCCCGGCGGCATCCATCGGGGCGCAGGGCATCTCGCCATGCAGAAGATGGCTGTCCTGCGGGCCGGGGCAGCCGTTGCGCAGCAGCCCGGAATGGAAGGCGAAGCAACCGTATGTGCCGACGATCTCGGTCGCCGGCCGCGGCATGTCGAACATGTTCGCCATGGTCAGGTCGACGCCGTCGAACACGGCGTCCCAGACCATCTGGCCGTAATAGGGCAGCACCACCAGATGCCCGCGCCGATTGGACAGCCGCACCGCCTCGATCCCGCTGTCATAGCGGAACAGGCTGGCGGTCATGCCGTGCGCCTCGGCGACCGGGCGTTCGGCCTCGCCGAAGAAGCTTTTGCGGAAATGGATTGCGGTTCGGACGCTCATGGGATTTCCTCCCTATCGGGAGCTGACCTGGAAGGCCGGCTAGCGGGTGCGGTTCTTGTAGGCGTTGATGGCGATGACCAGCAGCAGGAACGCGCCCCAGATGAAGTCGATCAGGTGGTTGGAGAAGCGCAGGATCTGGAAACCGCTCGACAGCAGCATCAGCGCCACCACCGCGATTGTGATGCCCAGCACCGTGCCACGCCCACCGGCCGGGTTGGTGCCGCCCAGCACGGCGATCAGCACCGCCTGCAACAGGTAGGAGTTGCCATAGTCCGACTTCGCCGCGTTGGTCCGTCCCGACAGGATGATCCCGGCGACCGAGGCCAGAACGCCGGTCAGCATGTAGCTATACAGCACCATCCGTTCCCGCTTCAGCCCTGCGAACAGTGCCGCCTTCGGGTTGGTGCCGATCAGCATCAGGTTGATGCCCAGCGCGGTGCGGCTCAGCAGGAAGGCGATCAGCGCGGCGATGACCGCGAACAGCACGAAGGGCGTCGCCAGCCCCAGGATCTTGCCGTTGCCGAGGAAGGCCCAGGCGGCGGGAAAGCCGACGATGGCCGGCCCGCCGGTCAGCACGATGGCAAGCCCGGTGAAGACCTGCCCCGTGCCCAGCGTCGCCAGGATCGGCGTGATGCCCAGCCGGGTGATCAGCAGCCCGTTCACCGTCCCCGCCACCAGTCCGGTGCCGAGCGCGATGACCCCGCCCAGCAGAACGGTCAGGATGCCGGTGTCGGCGATGCCGGCGGCCCCCGCCATCTTGTGGAACAGCACGCCCGCCAGGATTCCCGACAAATTGGCGACCCCCACCACCGACAGGTCGATGCCGCCGGTAAGCATGGCGATCATCATCGCGATGGAGAGCAGGCCAAGCTCGGGGAAGATGTAGGTGAGGGATTCGAAGTTGTAATAGCGCAGGAACTTGTCGGGGCTGAGCGCCGTCATCACGACGAAGATCAGCACCGTCATCACCAGCAGCTGGACGATGTTGTTGTCGCGGTTGACCAGGCTGCGGATGTTCATTTGTGCCTTCATGCTCCCGCCTCCTCACGCCGTCCGGCGACGGTCGCGCCAAGCCGACAGGGCGGTCGCGACGATGACGATCAGACCCACGACGACGAGCTGCCAGGTGGTGTCCACTCTCATGATGATCAGGCTGTTCTTGACCATCACCAGCATGAAGACGCCGAGCATGGTGCCGAGAACGCTGCCCCGGCCGCCGAAGATCGACGCCCCGCCCAGCACCACCGCGGCGATCACGTCCAGTTCCAGCCCGACGAAGTCGCGCGGGTTGGCCAGCCAGATCATGCCGCTGTGCAGGAGGCCGGCGAAGCCGGCAAGGGCGCCGGCGACGCAGTAGATGAAGAAGATGGTCTTGCGCAGGTCGAAGCCGGCGCGCCGCGCCGCTTCCGGATCGCCGCCCAGCGCGTAGGCGCTGCGGCCGATCATGGTGTAGCGCAGCACCAGATGCATGGCGACCGCCAGCCCCAGATAGATCAGCACCATCGCCGTCAGGCCATAGGTGGTGCCGTCGGCCTTGGTGACGCTGACCACGTCGGTGCGGGCGAAATCGATCAGGGCCGTCGGCATCTTGTTGATGTTGATCATGCTGGTGCCGACGACGCCCAGCAGGAAGCCGCGCACCATGGCGCTGGTGCCCAGCGTCACGATCAGCGGGATCATGCGGAATTTATAGACGAAGAAGCCGTTCACCGCGCCGAACAGCAGCCCCATGATGGTGGCCGCCAGCAGAGGCAGGACGACGCCGTTGTATCCCAGCGCCAGCATGCCCTTGATCGTCAGATACATGGCGGCGACGGCGAAGGCCGGGAACGACACGTCGATGCCGCCGGAAATCAGCACCAGCAGCACGCCCATCGCCATGATGCCGATGATGACGTTGCTGCGCATCAGGCTGAACAGGTTGTCGAGCTGCCAGAAGGCAGGGTTGATCGTGCCGATGAGGACCATGGCGAGCAGCAGGATGCCCGCGATGACCGTTTCCGACCGGCGGAGCAGGGCCATCGGTTCCTCCCCTCAGGTAAAGGTCTTGAGCCGGTCGCTGACCGTCTCTTCGGTGACGTCGGCGGCGGGCAGATCGTCGATGAAGCGCCCGCGGTGCATCAGCACGATGCGGTTGCAGTTCTGCACCAGTTCCAGCACGTCGTCGGAGATCATCAGGACGGCGAGGCCGTGATGCTGCGCCAGTTCCCGGATCTTGGCGTGGATTTCCGCCTTCGACCCGACATCGACGCCGACGGTCGGGCCGTTCAGGATCAGCACCCGGGCGTCGGTCAGCAGCCAGCGGGCCAGGACCACGCGCTGCTGGTTGCCGCCCGACAGCTGCATCACCGGCTTCTCGGCGGTCGGGGTGGCGATCTGCATGGCACGGACCATGCCCTGCGTCATCTCCTCCGCGCGGTCGCGGTCGATCACCAGCCGCGGCGCCAGGCGTTCATAGGAGGTGGCGAGCATGTTGCGCTTGATGCTCTGCGGAAGGAACAGCCCTTCGGTCAGCCGGTCCTCCGGCACATAGGCGATGCCGGCGGCGATGGCCTCCTGGGTCGTGCGCAGCCGCACCGGCGCGCCGTCGATCAGGATTTCCCCCTCATAACGCGGGACCATGCCGAACAGCGCCAGCGCCAGATCGGTGCGGCCGGACCCCAGCAGGCCCGACAACCCGACGATCTCGCCCGGCCGGATGGCCAGATCCAGCCCCTCGCATTTGCCGGGCACGTTCAGGCCGCGGATCTCCAGCCTCGGTGGAACCGGCGCGCCGGGCGGCGGGGTCCAGACATAGGGTTCGTTGAGGATGTCGCCGCCGGTCATGTGGCGGGTGATCAGCGCCTCGTCGAAGTCGCCGGTCGGTCCCTCCGCCACCTTGCGGCCGTTGCGGATGACGGTGATGCGCTCGCTGATCTCCAGCATCTCGCGCATCTTGTGGCTGACGAACAGGATGGCGATGCCGCGCGCCTGGATGTCGCGGACGATGCGGAACAGCGTCTCGACCTCCTTGCGGGTCAGGGCGGTGGTCGGCTCGTCCATGATGATCAGGCGGGCGTCGGACATCAGCGCGCGGGCGATGGCGACCAGCTGCTTGCCGGCGGTCGGCAGCGACGCGACCTCCGCATCCAGGTCCAGCTCGACGCCCAGCCGGTCGACCGCCTCGCGGGCGATGGCACGGGTGCGCCGCCAGTTCATCAGGCGCCGCTTTTCGCCCAGATGGACGTTCATCGCCAGATTCTCGGCGACGGTCAGGTTCCCGAACAGGGAGAAGTCCTGGTAGATGACCTGGACGCCGCGGGCGATGGCCTCGATCGGCGTCATGGCCGCCACCGGCTTGCCGTCGATCAGGAACTCGCCACCGTCCGGCTGATAGACGCCGGACATGATCTTGATGACGGTGGACTTGCCCGATCCGTTCTCTCCGGCCAGGCAATGGATCTCGCCGGGCCTGATGACCAGCGACATGGCGTCCAGCGCCACGACGCCGGAAAACACCTTCCGGATGTTCCGGAGTTCGATGAAACCGTCCGACATGTCTTCCGCCCGGCGGTTCGAGGAAAGGATGAAGACGCTGGCGCCGGCGGCCGTTCCCGGCCGGCGGCGCCAGCCCCCAGGTCGTCAGAAGTCGTAGGAACCCATGTTCTCCTTGGTGACACCGACCCAGCCCTGGCCGTACAGCAGGTTGGCCTTGGCCCCCTGCGGCGTGGTCAGGTTGGTGTAGCCCGGCAGGCCAAGGTTCAGGCCGGCCTTGATCTGGTCCTTCTTGCCGTCCAGCGCCATCACCGCCAGCATGTTCATGGCATAGCCGGCGACCGCCGGATCCCAGAACTGGATGTACTGGATGTCGCCCTGGGCCAGATACTGGCCGGCCACCGACACCAGACCGGTGCCGGAGAAGAACAGCTTGTTCTTAAGCCCGCGCTCCGCCACCAGACGGCCGGCGCCGGCCGAGGTCGGCATCGGACCGCCGATGATGCCCTTCAGGTCCGGATAGGTGGTCAGGACTTCCTTCAGCTTGTTGTAGTCGGTGTTGGCGTCGTCATAGGTCTCCAGACGGTTGGTCGCCATCTGCATCTTCGGGAAATGTTCCTTCTGATAGGCGATGGCGCCGTCGATCCACTCGTTCTGCGACTTCGACGTCAGGCTGCCGACGGTGCAGACATATTTGCCCTCGCCGCCCATCGCCTTGCCCAGCACTTCCATTAGCTTGGCGCCATAGGCGAAGTTGTCGAAAGCCTCCAGCACATAGTCGGCGTTCTGGATGTTCGACGCCTCGTGGGCGATCACCACGATGCCGCGGTCGCGCGCCTTCTTCAGCACCGGCTCCACCGCCTCGACGGAGAAGGGGACGATGGCGATGGCGTCGACACCCTGGGCGATCAGGTTCTCCACCAACTGGACCTGCGCCGCGGCGTCGGCCTGGCTCGGCCCGACCATCCAGGTGTCGTGCCCGGTGTCGGCGGCGAACTGCTTCACGCCGTCGCGCATGCGGTCGAACCAGGCGATGCCGTCGACCTTCACCACGGTGGCGATGGTGTATTTCTTCTTGGTGGCGTCGGACTTCAGAGTCTTGACGGCATCCGGGGTCGGGACCGGATCGGCGGCCATTGCCGGTCCGGCGACCAGCGATGCGGCGACGATGAGCGAAGACAGCAACTTCTTCATGTTGGCGTGACTCCCATGAGAGGCGATTCGCGCAGCACGGCGGAGACGGGAACCCGCAACCCACCGTCGGCGCCGGGGTGTTTGCCACCCCGTCCGCGTTCCGTTTTTTGTGATGCCGTGCCGGATGCGGCGGACGGAACTCCCGCCCGACCGGCACGCTGTACGGCGTGCGCGCCGCCTGCGGGGTCAGCCGCCGACGATGGTCACGCTGGCGCTGGCGCCGATGCGCGAGGCACCGGCCGCGATCATGCGTCGGGCATCCTCGGTTGTCCGCACACCGCCAGACGCCTTGACGCCCATGCCGTCGCCGACGGTCCGGCGCATCAGCGCCACATCCTCGACGGTGGCGCCGCCGCCGGCGAAGCCGGTGGAGGTCTTGACGAAATCGGCCCCGGCCTCCTGCGACAGGCGGCAGGCCAGAACCTTCTCCCCGTCGGTGAGGAGGCAGGTCTCGATGATGACTTTCAGCAGCGCGTCGCCGCAGGCCCGCTTGACTGCGGCGATGTCGTCGCGAACCTCGGCCGTCCGTCCGGCTTTCAGCAGGCCGATGGGGATCACCATATCGACCTCGCGGGCGCCGTGGCGGACCACCCATTCCGCCTCCTCCGCCTTGATCGCCGTGGGGTCGGCGCCGAACGGGAAGCAGATCACGGCGCAGGGCGCCACCGGCGATCCGGCAAGCCGTTCGCTCACCAGCGGAATGAAGACGGGGTTTACGCAGACCGCCTTGAAGGCGTGCGCGCGCGCCTCGTCGCAAAGCCGCTCGACATCTGCCGGCTGCGCGTCCGGGCGCAAAATGGTGTGGTCGATGAACGGAGCCAGACCGGCCGGCTCGGTCGGAACGCTGGGCATGGGCATCTTGGTCCTCCCGGGGAGCCCCTTGTCGCTTGGGGCCTCTCGTCCTTGTCGCCGGAATGCCGACACCGCTTCGAAGATCGCCGCGATGTTAACATCCTAACATTTTCTGAAAGGATAGTTTCATGCAGTCGCGCTCTGTGTCAAGATCAATGCATGCCTTTGTGATCCGGGCCACGGCGATCCCGCTTATTGGTTTGCGCCATTGGGATTAACCCGTCTGGATTGTATGGTGCGGCCGTGCGCAGGATGGGCGGAAACGGTGCGGGATGCGGACATGTCGATGAGAAGGGCCGAGCGTCTGAACCGGTTGCAGTCCGCGCTGGATGCCGGCGGCTATCTCCGGCTGAAGGATGCGGCCCAGTTGCTGGGCGTTTCCGAAATGACGGTGCGGCGCGACATCGCGTCGTGCGGCGGGCGGTTCGCCTATCTCGGCGGCTACATCGCCGGAGGCCTGGAGAGCGTCGGCGGCATGGGCTACATCCTCGACCGCGAGCGGGACGCCCACATCGAGATGAAGCGGGCGGCCTGCGAGGCGGCGGCGAGCCTGCTGAAGCCGGGTGAGACGGTGTTCATCGACTGCGGGACCACCACAACCCATCTGGCCAGCCGCATCCCGGCCGACAGCCAGATCACCGTGGTCTGCTACGCCATGAACATCGCGGAGATCGTCTGCAAGAAGCCGGGCGTGCGCGTGGTCATGCTGGGCGGGCTCTATCACGCCTCCTCGGCGTCCTTTTCCAGTCCTGAGTCGCTGGAGATGCTGCGCGGCATCGGCATCAACACCGCTTTCATATCGGCCGGCGGCGTGCACGAGTCGCTGGGGATCAGCTGTTCCAACTTCCACGAGGTCGAGATCAAGCAGACCGCCATCGCCAATGCCGTGACCAAGGCGCTGGTGATCGACAGCAGCAAGTTCGATCAGGTCAAGCCGGCCTTCTTCGCCAAGCTCGACGGCTTCGACGTCCTGTGCTGCGACCGTGATCTCGACTCCACGCGGGCGGAGCGGCTGACCGCCACCGGCGTGCGGATCGTTCAGGCCTGACGTCCAAATTCAGATGCCGGGCGCAAGTGCCCGATGGCTGGCTTGGATGCTGTCGATGATCGCCTGCCCGCGTTCCAGCAGATAGCTGCGCAACTGCGCATGCACCGGCAGCAGCGGCAGGCTGCGGCGGTGTGCGATGTACCAGGACCGCATCAAGGGCAGCCCTTCCACCTTCAATTCCCGCAGCATACCCAGCGCCAACTCCAGGTCCACGGTGTGGCGGGACAGCAAGGCGACGCCGATGCCGGCCATGACCGCCTGCTTGATCGTCTCGTTGCTGCTGGAGGTCATGACGATGTGGGGGGTGAAGCCGCGGCCACTGAAGTAGGCGTCGGTCAGCGCCCGCGTGCCGGCGCCTTCCTCCCGCGCGATGAAGCCGCTGTCGGCCAGATCAGACAGGCGCAGGGCGGGGACATCGGCCAGCGGATGGGTCGGTGCACAGATGATGATGCTGGGGTGACGGGCGAAGGGCTCGGCCAGCAACTCCTCCCCGTCCAGCGGGCGGCCCATGATGGCTAGGTCGACCTCGCCCTTGGCGACCATCGCGTTTACCTCCCGCCGGTTGCCGTCCTGGAGATGGATCGACACGCCCGGCCGCTCCGCCTGGAAACGGGAGACCATGTGCGGGGCGATGTATTTGGCGGTGCTGACCAGTCCGATGGTGACGTTGCCGCCGGTCACTCCCTTCAGCGCCTGCATCCGCCGATCGGCATTGTCCAGCGCCTGGAGGATCAGCGTCGCATGGTCCAGAAGGTCGCGCCCGGCCTCCGTCAGGACGACGCCGCGCCCCATCCGCTCGAACAGCGGGAAGCCGCAATGGCCCTCCACCTGCTTGATCTGGAAGGAGACCGCGCCGGGGGTCAGGCCGAACAGCTCCGCCACCCGGGCGAAGGACAGGTTGCGGGCGGCGGCGGTGAAGATCTGAAGCTGGCGCAGGGTGGCGTGCTGGATGGTCATTTGCCGGCCCATTCATCAGGAATCCCTAGCCATACTGTGCTGTGTATTTGAATTTTCCTCAATAGTACGTGCGTCTAACATTTTCATCGGAACGAACCGAACGCCACCGGCGAGGTGAAGACGATGAATTACGTATCGACGACGCTCCCCAGCAGCCAGGAAGCCAGCAACGGGGTGGTGAGCGACCCGAAGGCCCGCTATCGGCCCGGCGTGCTGAAATACCGGCAGATGGGCTACTGGGAACCGGATTACGAACCGAAGGATACAGACGTGCTCGCCGTCTTCCGCATCACGCCGCAGGACGGCGTCGATCCGGAGGAAGCGGCGGCGGCGGTCGCCGGCGAAAGCTCCACCGCCACCTGGACCGTGGTGTGGACCGACCGCCTGACCGACTGCGAGCGCTATCGCGCCAAGGCTTTCCGCGTCGATCCGGTGCCCGGCACGCCCGGCCAGTATTTCGCCTACATCGCCTATGAACTCGACCTGTTCGAGGAAGGGTCGATCGCCAACCTCACCGCGTCGATCATCGGCAACGTCTTCGGTTTCAAGCCTTTGAAGGGGCTGCGGCTGGAGGACATGCGGATCCCGGTCGCCTATCTGAAGACCTTCCAGGGGCCGGCGACCGGCATCGTGGTGGAGCGCGAACGGCTGAACAATTTCGGCCGGCCGCTGCTGGGCGCCACCATGAAGCCGAAGCTGGGCCTGTCCGGCCGCAACTACGGGCGTGTGGTGTACGAGGCGCTGAAGGGCGGGCTCGACTTCACCAAGGACGACGAGAACATCAACTCGCAGCCCTTCATGCATTGGCGCGACCGTTTCCTCTACTGCATGGAGGGGGTGAACCGCGCCACCGCCGAAACCGGAGAGGTCAAGGGCACCTATCTGAACGTCACCGCCGCCACCATGGAGGACATGTACGAGCGCGCCGAGTTCGCCAAGGAGCTGGGCAGCGTCATCATCATGATCGATCTGGTGATCGGCTACACCGCCATCCAGTCGATGGCGAAGTGGGCGCGGCGCAACGACATGATCCTGCACCTGCACCGCGCCGGCCATTCCACCTATACCCGGCAGAAGAGCCACGGCGTGTCCTTCCGCGTGATCGCCAAGTGGATGCGCATGGCCGGCGTCGACCACATCCATGCCGGCACCGTCGTCGGCAAGCTGGAAGGCGACCCCAACGTCATCCGCGGCATCTACGACACCTGCCGCGAGACCCACGTTCCGCAGAACCTGCAGCACGGCATCTTCTTCGACCAGCCCTGGGCCGGACTGAAGCGGATGATGCCGGTGGCGTCCGGCGGCATCCATGCCGGGCAGATGCACCAACTGCTGACCTATCTGGGCGAAGACGTGATCCTGCAGTTCGGCGGCGGCACCATCGGCCACCCCGACGGCATCCAGGCTGGGGCCACCGCCAATCGCGTGGCGCTGGAAACCATGGTCAAGGCCCGCAACGAGGGGCGCGACATCTGGAACGAGGGGCCGGAGATCCTGCGCGACGCCGCCCGCTGGTGCGCTCCGCTGCGCGCCGCGCTCGACACCTGGAAGGACGTCACCTTCGACTACGCCTCCACCGACAGCGTCGATTACGTCCCCACCCCCACTGCGGCGATGTGAAGGAGCGAGTCCCATGCGTCTTACCCCCATGCGTCTTTCTCAGGGCCAATTCTCCTTCCTGCCGGACCTGACGGACGAGGAGATCACGAAACAGGTGCAATACGCCCTCGACCAGGGCTGGGCCGTGGCGGTGGAGTTCACCGACGACCCGCACCCGCGCAACAGCTATTGGACGATGTGGGGCAACCCCATGTTCGACCTGCGCGATGCCAAGGGCGTGATGATGGAGATCGACGCCTGCCGCACCACCCACCCCGACCTGTATGTGAAGGTGCTCGCCTTCGACAGCTCGCACGGTTTCGAAACGGTGCGCATGTCCTACCTCGTCAACCGTCCGGCGGCGGAGCCCGGCTTCGAACTGCTGCGTGCCGAAGGGCCGGGGCGGCGCATCGGCTACACGGTGCGCAGCTACGCCACCGCCCGTCCGCCCGGCGAGCGCTATGGCGGGGAGACCCGTCATGGAGCGTGAACGAGGGGAATGTGAGATCCGGCCCGGCCATCTCCTCGCCCCCTCGATCCTGTCCGCCGACTTCGCCCGCCTGGGCGAAGAGGTGGAGCGGGTGGTGGAGGCCGGCTGCGAGGTCGTCCATGTCGACGTGATGGACAACCATTATGTGCCAAACCTGACCATCGGCCCGCTGGTCTGCGCCGCCATCCGTCCGCGCACCAGTGCGATCATCGATGTTCACCTGATGGTGCGCCCGGTCGATGCGCTGGTTCCGCTGTTTGCGAAGGCGGGCGCCGACATCATCAGCTTCCACCCCGAGGCGTCCGACCACCCCGACCGCACCCTGGCGCTGATCCGCGAGCAGGGCTGCCGCGCCGGGCTGGCGCTGAACCCGGCCACACCTCTGGCCCATCTCGACCATGTGATGGACCGGTTGGACCTGATCGTCGTCATGTCGGTCAATCCCGGCTTCGGCGGCCAGTCCTTCATCCCGTCCGCGTTCGGGAAGATCGCGGAGGTCCGCCGCCGCATCGACCGCCACCGCGAGCGCACCGGCCGCGACATCCGGCTGGAGGTGGATGGCGGCATCAAGCCCGACAACATCCGCGCCGTCGCCGATGCCGGGGCCGACATCTTCGTTGCCGGCTCGGCAATCTTCGGGGCCATGGACGCCGACGGCGGCTATCGCGGCGTGGTGGGGCGCATGCGCGCCGCATTGAAGGCCGAACCGGAATGGAGGGCGGCATGAGCGACGCGGCCGACCTTCTCGACCCCGAAACCGATGCCCAGCCATCCGACGCGCCTTCCGTCGATCTCGACGCGCTTTACCGTGCCTCCGGCATCGGCGAGATGCTGGCGGGGATGGACCGGGAACTGGTCGGGCTGATGCCGGTGAAGACCCGCATCCGCGAGATCGCCGCCCTGCTGCTGGTGGAACGGGCCCGCCGCAGCATCGGCCTGAGAGCGGAGCCGCCGTCGCTGCACATGTGTTTCACCGGCAATCCCGGCACCGGCAAGACCACGGTGGCGCGGCGCATGGCCGGGCTTCTTCATGGGCTGGGCTATATCCGCCGCGACCATGTGGTCAGCGTCACCCGCGACGATCTGGTCGGCCAGTATATCGGTCACACCGCACCCAAGACGAAGGAGGTGTTGAAGCGCGCGATGGGCGGCGTGCTGTTCATCGACGAGGCCTATTACCTCTACCGGCCGGAGAACGAGCGCGATTACGGCCAGGAGGCCATCGAGATCCTGCTCCAGGTGATGGAGGACAACCGCGACGATCTGGTCGTGATCCTGGCCGGCTACCGCGACCGCATGGAGGTCTTCTTCCGCTCCAATCCCGGCATGGCGTCGCGCATCGCCCATCATGTCGACTTCCCCGATTACGAGGCGAGCGAACTTCTGGAGATCGCCCGGCTGATGACGGAGGGCATGCAGTATCGCCTGGCGCCGGAGGCCGAGCGGGCGATGGGCGACTACATCGTCCGCCGCATGGCCCAGCCGCGCTTCGCCAACGCCCGCTCGATCCGCAATGCGCTGGACCGTGCCCGGCTGCGTCAGGCCAACCGCCTGTTCGAGGCGCGCGGCACCGTCATCGGCGCCGCCGACCTGCTGACCATCGCGGAGGAGGACATCCGCCAAAGCCGCGTCTTCACACAATAGGCCGGCAGAAAGCCGGCCGCACAAAACACGAGAGAGGGGGAACCGATGCCGCACCGCCACACGACCTTCAGCAAATTCATCATCGAGGACCAGCGCCGCCGCGGCGGGGCCGATACCGACCTGACCGCGCTGCTCAACGACGTGCAGACCGCGTGCAAGTTCATCGCCAGCGCCGCCGCCCGTGGATCGCTGGCGCCGTCCGCCGGCCAGCCGACTGCCCCGGCTCCCGAACCCGGTGTCAACGTCCACGGCGAGACGCAGAAGCCGCTGGACCTGATCGCCAACGAGATCATGCTGCGGACCTGCGAGTATGGCGGCAAGCTCTGCGGCATGGCGTCGGAGGAGATGGAGGAGCCCTACCGCATCCCCCGCGAATATCCGCGCGGCCGCTATCTGCTGGCCTTCGATCCGCTGGACGGCTCGTCGAATGTGGACGTCAACCTGACGGTCGGCACCATCTTCTCCATCCTCAAGGCGCCCGACGGCGTGGAGGAGCCGGAGGTGGAGCATTTCCTGCAGCCCGGCACCCAGCAGGTGGCGGCGGGCTTCGCCCTCTACGGCCCGGCCGACATGATCATCGCCACTTTCGGCGAGGGCGTGCACGGCTTCACGCTGGACCGCGAGATCGGCGCCTATACCCTGACCCATCCCGACATGCGCATTCCCGACAATGTCTGCGAATTCGCCATCAACAGCTCCAACGCCCGATTCTGGGAGCCGCCGGTTCGCCAGTATGTCGAGGAATGCATCAAGGGCAGCTCCGGCCCGCGCGAGGCGGATTTCAACATGCGCTGGATCGCGTCCTTGGTGGCGGAGGTCTACCGCATCCTGATCCGTGGCGGCGTCTTCCTCTATCCCCGCGACGCCCGCCCCACCCACAAGCCGGGACGGCTGCGCCTTCTCTACGAGGCGAACCCCATCGCCATGCTGGTGGAACAGGCTGGCGGGGCGGCCAGCACCGGGCGGCAGCGCATCCTCGACATCAAGCCGATGGCCCTGCACCAGCGCGTGCCGGTGATCCTGGGCTCGAAGGCCGAGGTGGAAAGGCTGGTCGCCTACCACGCCGCCTACGACCGGGGGGAGGAACTGTCCTTCCATGCACCGCTGTTCGGCAGCCGGTCGCTTTTCCTGGCGTCTGAATCCGCGGCGCTCGGCTGAGGGAGGAACATACCATGTCGGTCCGTCATCCGATCATCGTCGTCACCGGCTCCTCCGGCGCCGGGACCACCACCGTCACCCGCACCTTCCAGCAGATCTTCCGCCGGGAGGGCGTTTCCGCCGCCCTCGTCGAGGGCGACAGCTTCCACCGCTACGACCGGCGTGAGATGCGCGCCAAGGTCGCCGAGGCGCAGGAGGAGCCCCATTCCACCTTCAGCCATTTCGGACCCGACGCCAACCTGTTCGAGGAATTGGACGACCTGTTCCGCAGCTATGGCGAGACCGGCGGCGGCCGGACCCGCAAATACCTGCATGACGAGAAGGAGGCCGAACCCTATGGCCAGGAGCCCGGCACCTTCACGCCATGGGAGGAGATCGAACCGGGCACCGACCTGTTGTTCTACGAAGGGCTGCACGGCTGCGTGCGCACCGACCGCGTCGACCTCGCCCGGCATGCCGACCTGAAGATCGGTGTGGTTCCGATCGTCAACCTCGAATGGATCCAGAAGATCCACCGTGACCGCAACATGCGCGGCTATTCGGAGGAGGCCATCGTCGACACCATCCTGCGGCGCATGCCCGACTACGTGAAATACATCTGCCCGCAGTTCAGCTGCACCGACGTGAATTTCCAGCGTGTGCCGACGGTGGACACCAGCAATCCCTTCATCGCCCGCGACATCCCGACGTCGGACGAGAGCATGCTGGTCATCCGCTTCACTCGGCCGAAGGGCATCGACTTCCCCTATCTGCTGTCGATGCTGAAGGACAGCTTCATGACCCGGCCCAACACCATCGTCTGTCCGGGCGACAAGATGGCGCTGGCGATGCAGCTGATCTTCACGCCGATGATCTGGCAACTCGCCGACCGCAAGAAGAAGGCGTTCTGAGGAGCGCCCGAAGGCCAATACCGGGGAGGACACCAGCCATGACTGCGTCGATGACCGCGGCCCAAGAGGTCCGCGAACAGGACCGGCTTGCCAGGCCGCCGGCCGATAGTTCAAGCGACAGTCCGGATCGCGGCTCCGGCCGCCGCCTGCTGGCGAATGCGTTGCGCATTCTCGCCATCGATGCGGTGGAGGCCGCGAACTCCGGCCATCCGGGCATGCCGATGGGCATGGCCGACATCGCCGAGGCGCTGTGGCGCCGTCATATGCGCCACAATCCGGCCGACCCGCACTGGTCCGACCGCGACCGCTTCGCGTTGTCGAACGGGCACGGCTCCATGCTGCTCTACGCGCTGCTTCACCTGACCGGCTACGATCTGCCGATGGAGGAACTGCAGCGGTTCCGGCAGCTCGGCTCGCGCACGCCGGGCCATCCGGAATATGGCGTGACGCCGGGGGTGGAGACGACCACCGGGCCGCTGGGGCAGGGTCTCGCCAACGCCGTCGGCATGGCGTTGACAGAACGGCTGCTGGGGGCGGAGTTCAACCGGCCGGGGCACCGGATCATCGATCACCGGACCTTCTGCTTCGTCGGCGATGGCTGTCTGATGGAGGGGATCAGCCACGAAGCCTGCTCGCTGGCCGGTACGCTGGGGCTGGAAAAGCTGGTGGTCTTCTATGACGACAATGGCATCTCCATCGACGGCCCCGTCACTGGCTGGTTCGCCGACGACACGCCGCGGCGGTTCGAGGCCTATGGCTGGCGCGTGATCCGCGAGGTGGACGGCCACGATGCCTACACGCTGGACGCCGCCATCGACGAGGCGCTGACCCCTTGCGGCAAGCCGACGCTGATCTGCTGCCGGACGGTGATTGGCCGCGGCTCGCCAAACCGCGCCGGCTCGGCGGAGGTGCATGGCGCACCGCTGGGTGCCGGGGAGATCGCCGTGACGAGGGCGGCGCTCGGATGGACCTCTCCGCCCTTCGAACTGCCGGACGAGGTGCGTGCCGGCTGGGACGCCCGGCGGCGCGGTGCGGCGGCGCAGGCCGATTGGCAGGCGCGCTTCGACGCCTATGCCGACGCCCACCCGCAGGCGGCGGCCGAGTTCCTGCGGCGCATGCGCGGCGAACTGCCGGAACGCTTCGCCGAGACGGCCGATGCCTGGATCGCCGTGGTTGCGGAGCGGGCGGAGCCGATGGCGACGCGCAAGGCGTCCCAGCAGGCCATCCAGGCGCTGGCGGGCCTGCTGCCCGAACTGCTGGGCGGGTCGGCGGATCTGACCGGTTCCAATCTCACCGACTGGCCGGGAAGTGGCGGTCGCCATCTGCATTACGGCGTGCGGGAGTTCGGCATGGCCGCGGTGATGAACGGCATGGCGCTGCATGGCGGCGTCATTCCCTTCGGCGGCACCTTCCTGGTCTTCTCCGACTATGCCCGCAACGGCCTGCGCCTGTCGGCGCTGATGGGGCTGCGCGTTGTCTACGTCTTCACCCATGACGGCATCGGCCTGGGCGAGGACGGCCCGACCCACCAGCCGGTGGAGCAGGCCGCCAGTCTCCGCCTGATGCCGAACCTCGACGTTTGGCGCCCCTGCGACGCTTTGGAGACCGCCGTCGCCTGGAGGGCCGCGGTCGAGCGGGCGGACGGCCCGACCGCCCTGCTGCTGTCGCGACAGACCCTGCCGGCCCAAGGAGCAGGCCAATCCGGCACGGGCCGGGCCGGTGATGCAGCCCGTGGCGGCTATATTCTGGCCGACGACGGAAAGCCCGATGTGGTGCTGATCGCCACCGGATCGGAGGTGCCCATCGCGATGGAAGCGCGTCGTCTGCTCGCCGGCCGGGGCCTTGTCGCCCGCGTCGTCTCCATGCCCTGCTGCGAGGTTTTCGAGCGGCAGGATCGGGCGTGGCGCCGTGGCGTGCTGCCCGACGGCGTTCCCCGGCTGGCCGTGGAGGCGGGGGCGACCGGGCTGTGGCGGGCCTTCGTCGGGCTGGACGGCGACGTCGTCGGCCTCGACCGCTACGGCGAATCCGCCCCTGCCGGCGATCTCTACCGCCATTTCGGCATCACTGCGGAGGCGGTCGCCGACCGCGCCCAACGCCTCCGCTCCCCCCAATTCTGAACCGGAGACCTCCCGCGATGGCTCTGATCTCCCTCCGACAGCTCCTCGACCATGCGGCCGAGCATGGCTATGGCGTGCCGGCCTTCAACATCAACAACATGGAACAGATCCAGGCGATCATGCAGGCGGCGGACGAGTGCGCCAGCCCGGTGATCCTGCAGGCGTCCGCCGGCGCGCGGAAATATGCCGGCGAGCCGTTCCTGCGCCATATGGTGCAGGCGGCGGTGGAGATGTGGCCGCACATCCCCGTCTGCCTGCACCAGGACCATGGCGCCAGCCCCGCCGTTTGCCAGCAGGCCATCCGCTCCGGCTTCACCAGCGTGATGATGGATGGTTCGCTGCTGGACGACATGAAGACGCCGGCCGGCTACGACTACAACATCCGCGTCACCCGGCAGGTGGTGGAGCAGGCGCATGCCGTCGGCGTCTCGGTCGAGGGCGAACTGGGCTGTCTCGGCTCGCTGGAGACCGGCCGGGCGGGGGAGGAGGACGGTTCCGGCGCCGTCGGCACGCTGTCGCGCGACCAACTGCTGACCGATCCGGAGCAGGCTGCGGATTTCGTGGTGCGGACGGGGGTGGACGCGCTCGCCATCGCCATCGGCACCAGCCACGGCGCCTACAAGTTCAACCGCCGGCCGGACGGCGAGGTGCTGGCCATCGACCGCATCCGCGCCATCCACGACCGCATCCCCGACACCCATCTGGTGATGCACGGATCCTCCAGCGTGCCGCAGGAGTGGCTGGAGATCATCCGCGCCCATGGCGGCAGCATCCGCGAAACCTACGGCGTCCCGGTCGAGGAAATCCGCGAAGGCATCCGCAACGGCGTGCGCAAGGTCAACATCGATACCGACATCCGCCTCGCCATGAGCGGCAGCCTGCGCCGCGCGATGATGACGCGGCCGGAGGAGTTCGATCCGCGCAAGTTCCTGGCCGAAGCGACGAAGGCCGCCCGCGCCCTCTGCCGCGAGCGGTTCGAGGCCTTCGGGACCGCCGGGCAGGCGGAGCGGATCGTGCCCCTGCCGCTGGAACGGATGGCCGCACGTGCTGCGGCACTGGAGTTCGCCGCGATGGAGCGGCGATCCCCGGCGTTGATGGCATCCGGCTGACGGAGGGTACATTGGGCAAGCCGGCACCGGTGATCTTCGACCTCGATGGGACGCTGATCGACAGCGCCCCGCATCTCGGCCACGCCCTCAACCGCCTGCTTGCCGAACGGGGCCGGCCGGCGGTGAGCGGTGAGATGCTGCGCAGCTTCATCGGCGACGGTCCCCGGCCGCTGGTGGAGCGCGGCTTCGCCGCCACCGGCCGGGCGCTGCCGGTGGAGGAGGTTGGTCCGGCCCTGGCACGGTTCCTCGACCTCTACGCCGCACTTCCCGCCGACCCCGGCAGCGTCTATCCCGGCGTGCCGCAGACGCTGGCGCGGCTGGCCGACGCCGGCCACGCCATCGGCCTGTGCACCAACAAGCCCCACGCCATCGCCTGCAGCTTGCTGAACGAGCTTGGGCTTTTGCCCGTCTTCGGCGCCATCGTCGGCGGCGACAGCCTGCCCCAGCGCAAACCGGCCCCGGAACCTCTGTTGGCGGTGCTGGCTGCGCTGGACGCCCCGACCGCCGGCGCGGCGATGGTGGGAGACGGCCCGAACGATGTGGCCGCCGCCCGCGCCGCCGGGGTCGCCTCGATCCTCGTTTCCTATGGCTATGCCCGCGGCAACCCGGCCGATCTTCCCGCCGACCGGTTGATCCACCATATCATCGACCTTCCGGACGCGCTGGAGGCCGTCCGCCGCAATCTTCCCGGCACCCCATCCGACATTCCCATCCGGTCGCTGCCGAACATGATTTAGAATGCTGACATTCAGCAGCAGATGCGTTATCGTGGCATCTGGTATACGAGACACCAGGAACTTGGGATCGCGACAACCAGAAGCGCGGACCATCCAGCAGAGGCCAGACCGCCGTGACCGCATTCCCACCGATCATCAGCGCGACGCCGCCCGGCGGCGTTCCTGCCCGCAGCATCCATCCCGGCTCCGGCCGCCGCAAGACGCGCGACCAGCAGAAGGGACGTCAGGTCGATCCCGTCAGCCTGGAGGAGGTGCGGGCGCTTCTCGGCGACCGCTCCCGTCAGGCCGACCTGTTGATCGAACATCTCCATCTGCTGCAGGACCATTACGGCTGCCTGCATGCCCGTCACCTCGCCGCCTTGGCGAAGGAGATGCGGCTGGCGCTGGTCGAGGTGTTCGAGGTCGCGTCCTTCTACGCCCATTTCGACATCGTGATGGATGGCGAGCCGACACCGCCGAAGCTCACGATCCGCGTTTGCGACTCGCTGAGTTGCGCGCTCGCCGGGGCCGAACAGCTCCACGATGCGCTGAAGGCCGGTGTCGACGAGAGCGAGGTCCGCGTCGTGCGCGCCCCTTGCATGGGCGGCTGCAACAACGCGCCCGTCGTGGCGATCGGCCATGCCCCGCACGAGAACGCGACGGTCGACAGCGTGCTCGACGCCGTCGCCCATGGCCATGTCCATCCGGACATCCCCAACTATCTCGGCTTCGACGAGTATATCCGCGGCGGCGGCTACAAGATGCTGGCCGAATGCCTGGACGGCGCGCGTGATGTCGATGCCGTGCTGAAGATGCTGGAGGATTCCAGCATCCGCGGCCTGGGCGGCGCCGGCTTCCCCACCGGCCTGAAATGGCGCTACGTCCGGGCGGAGCCGGGGCCGCGCATGATGGCGATCAACGGCGACGAGGGCGAACCCGGCACCTTCAAGGACCGCTTCCATCTGGAGCGCGACCCGCACCGGTTCCTGGAAGGGATGCTGATCGGCGCCTGGACGGTCGAGGCGACGGACGTCTACATCTATCTGCGCGACGAATATCCGCATTGCCGGGAAATCCTGCTGCGCGAGATCCCGAAGGTCGAGGCCGCCGGCCTGGCCCGCCATACCCGCATCCATCTGCGGCGCGGCGCCGGCGCCTACATCTGCGGCGAGGAATCGGCGATGCTGGAAAGCATCGAGGGCAAGCGCGGCCTGCCGCGGCACAAGCCGCCCTTCCCGTCGGTGGTCGGCCTGTTCGGCCGCCCGACCCTGATCAACAACATCGAGACGGTGTTCTGGGTCCGCGAGATCCTGGAGAAGGGCGGGTCCTGGTTCGCCAGCCACGGCATGAACGGGCGCAAGGGACTGCGGACCTTCTCGGTCTCCGGCCGGGTGAAGGAGCCGGGCGTCAAGCTGGCCCCCGCCGGCATCACGCTGGAGGAACTGATCGACCGGTATTGCGGCGGCATGGCCGACGGCCACACGCTGAAGGGTTATCTGCCCGGCGGCCCATCCGGCGGCATCCTGCCGGCGTCGATGGCCAACATCCCGCTCGATTTCGGCACGCTGGAGCCGCACGGCTCCTTCATCGGCTCGGCCGCCGTCGTCGTGCTGTCCGACAAGGACAACATGCGCGACGTGGCGCTCAACCTGCTGAAATTCTTCGAGGATGAGAGCTGCGGCCAATGCACCCCCTGCCGGGTCGGCACCGAGAAGGCCGTTCGCCTGATCAGCGAGCCGGAATGGGACGAGGAGTTGCTGACGGCGCTCGCCACCGTGATGGGCGATGCGTCGATCTGCGGCCTGGGGCAGGCGGCGATGAACCCGATCAAGCTGGTGATGAAGCATTTCCGTGAGGACTTCGTGTCGCGCCAGGGCACTGCCCAGGGCGCAACCGGGTCACAGGGGTAAGGAGACCGACATGTCCAACGGCATCACTTTCACCCTGGACGGTACCGAGGTCGAGGCACGCAACGGCGAGACGATCTGGCAGGTCGCCACCCGTGTGGGCACCGAGATCCCGCATCTCTGCCACCGCCCGGAGCCGGGCTACCGCCCGGACGGCAACTGCCGCGCCTGCATGGTGGAGATCGAGGGGGAGCGCGTGCTCGCCGCCTCCTGCATCCGCAAGCCCAAGTCCGGCATGACGGTGCGCACCGCGTCGGAGCGGGCCAAGGCCTCGCGCAAGCTGGTCTTCGAACTGCTGCTGGCCGACCAGCCGGAGCGGGAGACCGCGCACGATCCCAACTCCACCTTCTGGAAATGGACCGACAAGGTCGAGATCGCCGGCAGCCGCTTCCCCACCGTGGACCGGCCGACCAAGACCGACGACATGTCGCATCCGGCGATGGCGGTCCAGCTCGACGCCTGCATCCACTGTAACCTGTGCGTCCGCGCCTGCCGCGAGGTCCAGGTCAACGACGTCATCGGCATGGCGGCGCGCGGGCATTTGGAAAAGATCGTCTTCGACTTCGACGACCCGATGGGCCAGTCCACCTGCGTCGCCTGCGGCGAGTGCGTGCAGGCCTGCCCGACCGGCGCCCTGATGCCGGCCACCCTGGTGGACGAGAAGGGCGTCTACACCAACGCACCCGACCGCGAGGTTGACTCGGTCTGCCCCTATTGCGGCGTCGGCTGCCAGCTGACCTACAAGATCAAGGACAACAAGATCGTCGCGGTCGACGGCCGCGACGGACCGTCGAACCAGAACCGTCTCTGCGTCAAGGGCCGCTTCGGTTTCGATTACGCCCATCACGGCGACCGCCTGACCGTCCCGCTGATCCGCAAGGAGGGCGTGTCCAAGCACGACGTCGACATCGACCCGATGAACCCCTTCACCCACTTCCGCGAAGCGACCTGGGACGAGGCGCTGGCGGTGGCGGCAGGGGGCTTGCGCAAGATCCGTGACGAGCGCGGCGGCAATGCGCTGGCCGGCTTCGGGTCGGCCAAGGGGTCGAACGAGGAAGCCTACCTGTTCCAGAAGCTGGTCCGCACCGGCTTCGGCACCAACAACGTCGACCACTGCACCCGGCTTTGCCACGCCTCGTCGGTGGCGGCGCTGATCGAGGGTGTCGGGTCGGGGGCGGTGTCGGCCCCCTTCATGGCGGCGGAGGATGCCGAGGTCATCGTCATCATCGGCGCCAACCCGACGGAGAACCATCCCGTCGCCGCGACCTTCTTCAAGAACGCGGCGGAGCGCGGGGCGAAGCTGATCGTCATGGATCCGCGCGGGCTCGCCATGGCGCGTCATGCCACGCACATGCTGCAGTTCACGCCGGGCCGCGACGTGGCGATGCTGAACGCCATCCTCCACACCATCATCGCGGAGGGGCTGTACGACCGCCAGTATGTCCAGGCCAACACCGAGGATTTCGAGGCGCTGGCCGAGACGGTCAAGGACTACCCGCCGGAGGAGATGGAAAAGGTCTGCGGCATCCCCGCCGCGACCCTGCGCACGGTGGCGCGTCTGTTCGCCCGGTCCAAGGCGTCGATCATCTTCTGGGGCATGGGCGTGTCGCAGCACATCCACGGCACCGACAACAGCCGCTGCCTGATCGCGCTGTCGCTGGTCACCGGCCAGATCGGCCGCCCCGGCACCGGCCTGCACCCGCTGCGCGGCCAGAACAACGTCCAGGGCGCGTCCGACGCCGGCCTGATTCCCATGTTCTATCCCGACTACAAGTCGGTCGAGGATCCGGAGGTCCAGTCCTTCTACGAGAACTACTGGGGGACCAAGCTGGACGGCAAGCGCGGGCTGACGGTGGTCGAGATCATGGATGCCGTCCATGACGGCCGGATCAGGGGCCTCTATATCGAGGGCGAGAACCCGGCGATGTCCGATCCGGACGTGACCCACGCCCGCGAGGCGCTGGCCATGCTGGACCATCTGGTGGTGCAGGACATCTTCCTGACCGAGACGGCGAAATACGCCGACGTGGTGCTTCCGGCCTCGGCCTGGCCGGAGAAGGACGGCACCGTCATCAACACCAACCGTCAGGTCCAGATGGGCCGCGCGGCGGTGCCGATGCCGGGAGAGGCGCGCCAGGATCTGTGGATCATCCAGGACATGGCGCGCGGTCTCGGCCTGAATTGGAACTACACCCACGTGTCGGAGGTGTTCGCGGAGATGGTCGGCGCCATGCCGTCGCTCGCCAACATCACCTGGGAGCGGGTGGAGCGCGAGGGCTCCGTCACCTATCCGGTCGACGGTCCGGACGAGCCCGGCCACGACATCGTCTTCGGCAACGGCTTTCCGACGAAGACGGGCCGCGGTCGCTTCGTGCCGGCACGGCCGATCAACCCTGCGGAGACGCCGGATCTCGACTACCCGCTGGTGCTCACCACCGGCCGTCAGCTGGAGCATTGGCACACCGGGTCGATGACCCGGCGGTCGAGCGTGCTGGACGCGGTGGAGCCGGAGGCGGTCGCCTATGTCTCTCCGCACGACCTCACCCGCGCCGGGATGAGGAGCGGCGACTACATGCTGGTGTCGAGCCGGCGAGGCACGATCAGGCTGAAGGCGCGCATCGACGACCGCATGCCGGTGGGGCTGGTCTTCATCCCCTTCGCCTATGCGGAAGCCGCGGCGAATGTGCTGACCAACCCGCAACTCGACCCGTTCGGCAAGATCCCGGAGTTCAAATACTGCGCGATCAAGATCGAACGGGCTCAGGTTGCCGAGGCGGCGGAGTAGCCGTCGGCAATCCGGCCACGCAGGCGGCGACCTTTGAGGCCGCCTGCGGGTCGATGCCGGCGGTCCGCTCCCCGCCGCACAGTGCGCCGCGGAAGCCGAGATAGTCGGGCGACAGGGCCATCAGGGCCGGGATGTCTGCGACCCGCAGCGACCCGGCCAGCCCGGTCAGCAGCCGGTGCGCCCGTGCGCAGCACACGAAGGAGCCCAACTGGTCATCCTGCCAATGGTGACGCAGGCCGTGGCGCTTGCCGGCGGTGTCAAGCATAGCCCCGCGAAAGCCGGCGGCGGCGAGCCTGTCGATCGGCAGGCAGCAGGGATCGCTGGGCCACAGGTCGGCGAAGAGCACGGCGATCAGCTTGGCCCCGTCCCTTGCCAAGGGAGCCAGCGCGTCGATGCAGCGGTCGGGCGCGCCGTCCGGGGCGAAGCCGATCTTCACGAAATCCACCCCGGTGGCGGCGATCCGGCGCGCCGCCGGCACCACGGCGTCGGGCCGCATCGGCTGGTCGCCGATGGTGGCGCTCAGCCGTGGCCGCCCCGGCATGGTCGCCATGTCCCGCACCACGTGGGCAATGTCCTCCGGATCCCAGGCGCCGAGCGCTCCGGCGCCGGGATCCTTCAGGTCCAGGATGTCGGGTCCCGCCGGCAGGACCAGGGAGATTTCCGCCGCGTCCGCGACGCTGGCCAGCCATCCGGTCATGTGTCCTCCCCCGCGCGGTGAGCGGCGATGCGGGCCATCAGCCAATCCCAGGCCTCCAGCTCATGCGGGCCGGCGGTCTTGCCGATGGCGATGGACAGATAGTCGGCCTCCCGCACGATCTTGTCCATGGGCAGCATGTACAGCCGGCTGACCAGGATCGCCGCCTCGATCACCGCCGCCTGCGCCCGGTTGAAGCCGCGGAAGCGGGCATGCGCCGCGGCATGGATGGTGCGGCAGTGGAAGCGCGGGCGAACCGGATCGTCCTCCACCTCCACGACGGTGATCTCCTCGTGCGACAGGCAGTCGGCCAGACGGGGCGCGTCGATCCGCTCCGCCGGAACGGTCGGCCAGTCGCGGCGGCGTCCGCTGATGCAGCCGGCGAAGATCCGCACGTCGTCGGTGTGGTTCACCACCGCGCAGCGTCGAACGAACAGGTTGTCCAGTGTCCGCGACGGCCGGAAGGGGGCCAGGATGAAGCGCTCCCCGTCGCCGTCCGGCTCCACCGTCACCCCCATCGGTGCGACATGGGGCTGCCCGTCGGCGCCGCTGGTGGTGACGATGGTCTCGCGGATCAGGGGCATGGCTCAGCTGCTTCGCTTGGTCGGGCCGGCGGCGTGGAAGCCGGTGGGATCATCCTCTGGCTCGTCGGTCGCGGCCCCCCAGCGCAATTCGCTGTCCTGGGCATAGCGTTTGCCGAGCTGCCACGCGATCTGCGCCCGCGCCATCTCAACCCCAAGGTAAAAGGCGTGACCGGCGTCGATGCCGGGATCCAGCTTCGGGAACAGGTCGAAGGGATCGGTGGCGCGATGGTGGCCGTTGCGGTTGTAGAGATGAATGCCCTCGTCGCTGACCTCCACCCGGTAATTGGGATCGCGGATCTGCGCCACGGTTTCGGCGATCTGTTCGGCGCTGCGGACGAAGGGCCGGCGGTCGCGCAGGCACAGCAGCCCGGCACCGAAGCCGCGCGGCATGCTGTGCGCCGCGCGGGCGGCGAAGAACTGGCGCCGCGCCGCGTCGAACTCGCGGATGGCGCGTCGGCAATGCGGGCTGACCTGCACCGCCAGGACATTGCCGATGCGAAGTTCGGACACCACGCCCATCAGCACGGCGGTGACGCCCGGCGTGTCGGCGTCGGTCAGTTCGGTCACATTGCCGATGCCCATCAGGATCTCGGCGTCGGGCCAGCGCTCCCGCACCGTGCGGTAGCGCAGCAGGGAGTCGGTGAAGCCATGGTGGATCGGCTCCAGGATCGGATCGACCAGGAAACGCCGGCCGCGGCTGCCCATGGCGTCGATGGCTCTCCCCAGGCTGTCGAGGTCCTGCGGCGCCGTCGGGATCAGCACCGGCACGGCCTCTCCCTCGTCGACGAGATGGACGGTCTCCTCGGTCAGGCTGAGCAGATAATTGGCGCCGGCCCGCGTGGCGCGGCGCAATTCATCCGCATTCAGGGAATCGACGCTGACGGCGAAGCCGGCATCCCGCAGGGCGCCGACCGCCTCCTCCAGATGCGGGAAGGGGGTGTCGGGCAGGCAGCCGAGGTCGATGACATCGGCGCCGTCGCGCCGAAGCTCCGCCGCCTTGGCGAGGATGGCGGCGGTATCGCGCGACGGCGCATCCACGATCTCGGCGAAGATGCGGGTGTCGTGGCGGCTGAGGTCGAGGGGGCGGGCCTGTCGCTGGAAGAATTGCGGCAGATCCTCAAGCTCGTCGGGGCCGCGCTCGACCGCCGTGCCGAAATGGGCGGCGAGAATGTCGAGATCGCCGCGAAACCGGCCCGGCAGCAGGATCAGGTCGGCGCCATGCGCAGAGTCCAACCGCCGCAGGACGATCTCGGTGGTGGCGAGTGCCGCGACCTTGACGCCGAGGTTGACGACGGTCGCCTCGAAAGGCAGGGGATCCAGCGAGTGCAGCACCTGCCGCAGCCGGTCCTCCGCCAGGGAGCCGGTCAGGAACAGGATGTGCCGGGCCATGCCGCCTCCCGTTCCCGCTCGACCCGCAGCCGCGTGCCTGCCGGCTTGACGACCCAGGTCCCGGTCATTGCACCGGGTCCCGTGCGCCGGTGAGCACCACCCCGACGCCGGCCGCCTGCGGGACGATTTCCAGCTTTTCCACCTGCACCCGCGCGAAGACCGCCTGAGGCGGCGACAGGCACAGCGCCAGCAGCTTTTCGGCCAGGACCTCCAGAAGCTGGATGTGGGGGCTCCGCGTGAAGGCTTCGACTCCCTGGATCAGGTATTCATAGGAAACGACGGCGTCGAGGTCGTCGACGAAGGGCCGGTTCGGCACCTCGACGGTGACGGTCAGGCTGACGCGCACGCGCTGGGTCCGGGTCTTCTCGTGATCCCATACGCCGATGCGGAACTCGCCGACATAGTCGCGCAGCACCAGATCGTACCGGCGCATCACCGCGGCGGTGCGCGGCGGCGGTGGCCGCAGGACATTCATGATGCTGCTGTAGCCGCTCTGGGACTCGTCCGGCATCTCTCGGTCCTCCCCGCCGCCCGCCCGGCGGTCGTTTGTTGCGGCGGCCGTCCTGTGGACGGCCCATGCCCGCTCAGCGTTTTGCCGGCGCATGCTCCGCCAGCCGATGGTCGACCAGCCAGCCGACGCCGCGCGACCAGGAGGTCTCGTTGTCGCCGCGGATGTCGCCGCGCGCCGTCGTCACCACGCGCCCGGTGGCGACATCCTCGACGACCAGGCCGATCCACAGGATCAGGCTGCTGACCTTGCGGACGATGCCGTGGACGACCAGATCGGCACCGGCGGCACGCGCGATGTCCAGCTCGCAGCCGTTGCATGAGCGGATCGCCGTCCCCGGCGGCACCAGCTTCGCCGCCAGCTGCGCCGTGGCGGCATCGTCGATCACGTCGTAACCCTTGGCGTCCAGCGCATGGCGCAACTCCGCGCTGACCCGCTTCAGCCGTTCCGCATGATCCGCTGACGGCGCTTCGCCGCTGCTGTCCTCCAGTTCGAGGTCCAGGACCAGCGTCCGTGCCGATGCGGGTGCCGCCACCCCGAATGCCGCCAGAACCAGTGTCACCAGTGCGATGATAGCGGCTCCGTTCCACCTCCCCACATGATCCATCGGGCATCCCCTTTTGCGCACCGGTTCCGATTGCGTCCGAACGGTGGCGACGCCATCATTCTTGCCATGCAACGATATTCCTCCACCCTCGGAACCGCTCTCGCCGCGGTTCTGGCCACGGCCGTGATCGTCGGGTTGCCTGCCGCCGGTTGGGCGCAGGACCCGAAGAATCCCGATTGGCCCTGTCAGCAGATCCTGGTCCCGACCCTGTCGCCGGCCTCCGTCTGGGATGGACCGTCGATCGACGGGCTGGGGGACGAATGGCAGCGGGATCCGGCGGTCGCCACCCTGGTCCGGCGCGCATCCGACGACAGCGTCGACCCCGCCACCCTGGAACCGGAGGCCGAGGCGCTGGCCGGTCCGGCGAAGCAGGGGGCTTCGCCGGAACGGGACCATCGGATTGCCCTGGCTTTCGCCGGCACCTTCCAGACGCTGGACCGCCGGCGCAGCGCCGCCATCGCATCCATCGAGCGCTATGCCCAGCACCAGCGGGCCTTGCGCGAGCGCATCGCGGCGGCCTTGCGCGATCTCGATGCCGTGTCGGGCGATCCGGCCCGGGCAAAGGAGATCACGGATGCCATCGCCTGGGACCGCCGAATCCTCGACGACCGTCGGCGGGCCCAGGGCGCAGTGTGCGAGCAGCCGGCCCTGATCGAACAGCGGCTCGGCCAGATCGCCCGGGTGCTGTCGGCGCTTCTGTCCTGAGCCCATCGCTCAGTTGGCCACCTTGGAAGCCGGCCCGGAATCAGGCTTGGGTTCGGGTTCGATTGTGACCAACTCGTGTCCCGCGGCCTTCCAGCCTTCGGTGCCGGCCGGATACCATTTGACCGCCTCATACCCCAGGGCAACCGCGCGCTTGGCCGCATTCCAACTCATCCAGCACTCTGGCTGGCAGAACACCACCAGCGGGCGCTTGCGGTCCCCTGCGGTCAGCCTTTCAAGATTCGTGCGGAAATAGGCCTCCTGCTCCGCCGATGGCGCGCCATAGCCGACATTCGGCAGCCAGTGCGCGCCGGGCAGGCTGCGGTGCGGCGGCGGCACCCAATGGCTCTCGGAGGTCAGGCCTTCGGGCTTCGGCGGTGTCGGCAGAACGTCGACCAGGATGGCGCCGTCCTTCGCCAGCCGCTCGACCTCGGCCGGACCCACCGTTTCGGCGCCGCGCAGCCCGGACGGCGTGGGGGCCCGGTAGTCGGCCATGCGATAGCCCTCCGGCTCCGCCACCTCCGTCCGGATGGTACCGTCGGCGTTGGCGAGCGGAACATGGTATTCGGCGAGGATGCGGTCGATGTCGCCCTGGCGGCGGACGATGAAATCGTTCAGCCAGTGTCGCCAATCCGGCTCGTCCGGGCGGATGCCCATCGAGATCATGTATTGGAAGGGCGTGGTTCCCGGCTCGTCCATCAGCGGCACGACCGCCATCGGCACCTGTTGCCGGGCGGCGAAATAGCCGGCGATGGGACCCCAGACGATGGCCGCGTCGGTGCGTGCCGCAGCGACGTCCTCCACCGCCCGCTGGGCCGGGTGGTGGGCGCGCGTGTCGGTGTCGAGCTGGTAGGGCTCCAGGTTGGTCAGCCCATGGCGCAGCATCACGGTCGATGGGGGCGTGCGGGCGACGACGCCGATCCGCGCCCCTTGCAGGGACGGATCGGACAGGGTCCTGGCGGTGATCCCGGAATCCTTCCGGTAGACCAGCGCATAGGTGGACCGGTAATAGGGGTTGGTGTTCTGCATCAGCTCTTCGCCGACCGCGGTCCCCATCACCAGATCGCACTGGCGGGTGCGCAACGTGTTGCGGACGAAGCCGATGGTCTGCGGCCACCATGTGAAGGCCAGCTTCACCTTCAGATCGTCGGCGATCAGCCGGGCGATCCGGTTCTCGAACCCCTCGCCGCGGTCGTTGGAGAAGGGCAGCAGGTTGGCATCCGCGCAGACGCGCAGCACGTCGGTGGGAATGCCCTCCGCCTGCCCCCCGGCCGCCCGGGCGGGCACGGCCGCCGCGCAGAGCGCGACGGCCAGCAGCAGGGCATGGGAAGGAAAGGCGGGCCGGCGGGTCATGTCGGGCTCACGATGCCGACTTGATCCGCTCGGGCCGGCCACGGCCGAGCTTGTCGTCGGAACGGGCCTTGAGATAGCGGTAGATGTCGGCGAGGTTCAGCATCACGTTTGGATCCGAACCGAAGGTCGGCATGACCTTGTCGCCGGTGGCGCCCATGTTGGTGCGGCCGTTGGTGACAACGTCGGTGAACTGCCAATAGTCCATCCGCTTGAGTGAATCGACCAGCGCCGGCGCGAAGGAAGAGCCGAGCCCGTCCGGTCCATGGCAGACGTGGCAGGAGGAGGCGTAGCGCCGATAGCCGTTGTAGGTCCCCTTATCGACCTTGCCGTCCTTGACCATGTAGAGCGGCACGCCCTGGTCATCCATCAGCTCTTCCGGATTGGCGACCTTCGCCTCCTGTGTCGAATTTCCGTCCGGCGATGTCTGGTTCTGGGTTGGCTTCTGTGCGGCATCCTGCTGGCCGAACGCGGTACCGAGGGTCAGGGTCGCGGTGAACCCGACGGCGGCGCACAGCCCGATCAGGTATTTGGGCATCTTGCTCTTTCTCCCCACTGCCTTCATGCGTAGGCACCATCAGCTTGGAAAGGGCGGGCTCCGGCCCTCCAGGGAACCGGCGCCCGCCCGCGCATCACTGTCTGCTCATCACGGCCTGTTCATCACTGGTTGTCGGGCAGCGCGAAGACGGTCAGCGTGCCGCCCAACTGGGTGTATTCGCCCAGCGCCTTGTGTGCGCCGACCGCGCCCAGGCCTTCCTGCTCGCCGGTCAGTCCGGCGGCCAGCCCGATGCCGGCCCAGCCGCCGACACCCGACAGCACGGCGACATACTGCTTGCCCTTGTGCATGTAGGTGTTGACGTTGCCGATGATGCCGGACGAGGTCTTGAAGTTGTACAGGTCCTTGCCGTCCTTCAGGTCGAACGCCTTCAGATAGCCTTCCAGCGTCCCGTAGAACCCGACGCCGCCCTTGGTCGACAGGGCGCCGCTCCACACCGCGAAGCGCTCGGGCTTCGACCAGACGATCTTGCCGGCCGCCGGATCCCAGGCGATGAAATTGCCCATGCCGCCATGGGAATTCGGAGCCGGATACATGCTGAGCGTCGCGCCGACATAGGGCTGGCCGGCGGAATACTCGACCTTGAATGGCTCGTAATCCATGCAGATGTGGTTGGTCGGCACATAGATCAGGCCGCTGTCCGGCGAGAAGGACGCCGGCTGCTGGTCCTTGGAACCCAGCGCCGCCGGGCAGATACCGGTGGTGTTGTGATCCTCGCCCTGGGCGAAGGTGCTGTATTTGTCGTTCACCTTCGGCCTGCCGGTCTTCATGTCGATCTCGCTCGCCCAATTGACGGACGGATCGTATTTCTGCGCGACCAGCAGTTCGCCGTTGGTGCGGTCGATGGTGTAGGCAAAGCCGTTGCGGTCGAAGTTGATCAGGGCCTTGCGCTTGGATCCCCCGATGGTGACGTCGGCCAGGATGTTCTCGTTGACGCCGTCATAGTCCCATTCGTCGAAGGGCGTCTTCTGGAACACCCATTTCGCCTGACCGGTGTCGGCGTCGCGGGCGAAGATGGTCATCGACCATTTGTTGTCGCTCTTGGCCCGGTCCTTGTCGACGGCGCGTTGCGCCGGGTTCCAGGTTCCCGGGTTGCCGGTGCCGTAATAGATCAGGTTCAGTTCGGGATCGTAGGTGTACCAGCCCCAGGTGGTGCCGCCGCCGATCTTCCACTGGTCGGCCGGCCAGGTCTTGATGCCCAGATCCGGTTCGCCGATCGGCTTGCCGAGCATCATCGTCTTCTGCGGGTCGATCATCACATCCTTGTCGGGACCGGTCGAGAAGGCCCGCCACACCATCTTGCCGGTGTTGATGTCGTATGCCGTCAGATGGCCGCGCACGCCGAACTCGCCGCCGCTGATGCCGACATAGACCTTGTCCTTCACCACCAGCGGGGCGGCGGTCAGCGTCTCGCCCTTGGTGGCGTCGCCGTTCTTGGCCGTCCACAGAACCTTGCCGGTTTCGGTGTCCAGCGCCACCAGCGTGTTGTCGGCCTGTCCCAGGAACAGCTTGTTTCCGGCCACCGCGACGCCGCGGGTGACGGTGTCGCAGCACATCACCGGGATGACCGACGAATCCTGCTTGGGCTCATATTTCCACTTGATGCGGCCGTTGTCGTTGAGGTCGAGCGCATAGACGATGTTGGGGAACGGCGTGGAGATGTACATCGTGTCGCCGACGACGATGGGACCGCCTTCGTGACCGCGGAGCACGCCGGTGGAGAACTGCCACACCGGCCGCAGGTTCTTCACATTGGTGGGGGTGATCTGGTCGAGCGTGCTGTAACGTTGGCCGGCATAGTTGCCGAGCTGCAGCGCCCAGTTGGCCGGATCCTTCTGGTTCTTCATGATGTCGTCGTTGGCGATAGCGCCGGTGACGGCGACCGTGGCGGTGGCCGCCTGGATCGCGGCGGTGACGAGCAGACAGCGCACAAAGGGGTTCATGTGTTTCCTCCCGTTTTTTGGCGGTTGTCCCAGGGACTGTGCGGCGGCAGGCGGCGGCTTCGGTAAAATGCGGTCTTCGAGAGGGCGTTCTCCCTCGACTATCGATGCGTGACGTCAACCGTGGATGCGCCGGGCGAATGGATCACCGACGCTCCGAATTCGAACTGCTGCGGCATCGCGGGCGCGCCGGTCGAAAATGCCGGGACACGACCGTTGGCGGGGTTCTAAACTGCCCCGCACTATGTTGGCGACGCTGACATTCAGTGTGCTCAAACAAAGATAGGCTGTGAAGATTATTTTCCGCTACCGTTCGAAAGTTTTTGGAAGAAGCGAAATAACGGAAGGAATGGCACAGGGGTGGTACCCAATTGGCTGGAGCGGCAGAGCTTCCGCTTGCAATATCAGGCCTGTTCGGCCGGTCCGCCCCGCCGCGCCCAGAAGCCGCGCCCGGGATCGTAGGCCAAAACCGCGGCCCCCAGGAACAGCACCAGACAGCCGGTCACCCAAAGCAGCGCCATCACGTCGACTCGGAGATAGAGGCTGAAGCGGATCAGTTCCACCGCCTGCGTAAACGGGTTCCAGGCGGCGATCTGGTACAGCGTCGGACTGCCTTCCTTGATGCGCCAGAGCGGATAGAGGGCGGAGGAGGCGAAGAACATCGGGAAGATCACGAAGTTCATCACCCCGGCGAAATTCTCCAGCTGTTTGACGAAGGAAGACAGCAGCAGGCCGAGCGCCCCCAGCATCAGCCCGCTGAGCAGCAGTGCCGGCAGCGCCGCGAGATAGCCCAGCGGCGGGGGCTCCACCCCCCACAGCCATGCGATGCCGAGGAAAACATAGACCTGCGCGATCGACACCGCGACGCCGGCCAGCAGCTTGGCGACCAGCAGGTACCAGCGCGGCAGCGGACTGACCAACAGCGTCCGCATGCTCCCCATCTCGCGGTCGTAGACCATCGACAGGGAGTTCTGCATGCCGTTGAACAGCTGGATCATCGCGACCAAGCCGGGCACGACATACTCGTCGTAGAGGATGTAGGTCTCGTAGGGCGGGATGATCGAAACCCCCAGCACGGCGCGGAAGCCGACGGCGAAGATCGCCAGCCAGACCAGCGGCCGGACCAGTGCGGCGAAGAAGCGTTCACGCTGGTGCAGGAAGCGCAGCCCCTCTCGCACGATGATGCTGCGCAGGCAGTACCAATAGGTGGCGGCGCTCATGGCCGGCGCTCCCCTGTCGTCAAGGCGGCGAAGGCGATGGGCAGAGTGGCGCCGCCCGACTCGGCACAGACCGCGCGCACGCTGCCGGAGGCGCGCAGCCGTCCCTGATGCAGAATGACGACGGAATCCTCGTCCTTCGCCTCGTCCAACAGGTGGGTGGCCCACAGGACCGCCAGCCCCTGCTCACGGCAGAGTGCGCGGACATGGCCAAGGATTTGACGGCGCGATTCGGTGTCCAGCCCGACCGTCGGCTCGTCAAGCAGCAGCAGGTTCGGCCGGTGTACCAGGGCGCGGGCGATCTCCACCCGCCGCCGCTGGCCGCCGGACAATGCCCGGACCTTGTCGTCGGCGCGCTCGGCCAGTCCGATGCGGGCCAGTTCCTCCCGCGCACGGGCTTCGCAGTCGGACGGCGCCATTCCGTGCAGGCCGCCATGGTAGCGCAGGTTCTGACGGACAGTCAGGTCGAGGTCGAGCGTTGGCTGCTGGAACACCACGCCGATCCGCTCCAGCGCGCGGGTCGGCTGGCGCCGCAGGTCGAAACCGAAGATGCGGATGGCGCCGGTGCGGTTGGAATAGAGCCGGGTGATCAGCGAAAACAGCGTGGTCTTTCCCGCCCCGTTCAGGCCGAGCAGCATGGTGAAGCCCCCCGGCGGCACGGCAAAGGACACGTGGTCGAGCGCAACGCGCTTGCCGAAGCTGTGGCTCAACTCCTCCACGGCCAGGGCGGGAGGGCCGTGGATCGCCGGAATCGACGGAGGGTCCGCAGGCATCGCGGCGTCAAACATCCAGTCTTCCCCCAGGCGGGTACCCTGTGCCCCCTTGCCCAAGCAGCGGTCCCTGGGCGACGTCAGGCGGGCGGCACGGGCCGTTGTTCGGAAGGGTCATTGCAAAGATGGCTGCTGCGCATGATTGTTGGGATTGCGAATGGATGTTCAAGATGCTTTCGCAAGGGGAGCGGAGCTTGACCGCGACGGCAGTCCCGGAATTCGTGGTGGTGGCGCTGTCGGCGCGGGCACTGGTGGCGAGCGCTTGCCGCGACGGGCTGCGCGTCGCTGCGGTGGACCTGTTTGCCGATACCGATACAACCGCCCTGGCCGACCCGTGCCTGACGTTGCCGTCACGGCAGCTGCGCATTCCCGCCGCCGCATTGCGACGGGCGCTGGCCGCGCCGGACCTGTCCCGGCTGCCGCTTGTCTATGGCGCCGGGTTCGAGGATCGGCCCGAACTGCTGACGGCACTTTCACGCGGCCGGCCGGTGATCGGCAACCGGGCGGAAACGGTGGCGCGGTTGAAGGAGCCGTTCGCCTTCGCAGACCTGCTTGCCAGCCTCGGCATTCCGCATCCGGAGGTCGCCACGGCGCCGCCGGCCGACGCCGGGGGCTGGTTGATGAAGCGTGCCGGCGCCAGCGGCGGCGCTCACATCCGGCCGGCCTCCTCGCGATTGCCGGCCGGCCATTATGTCCAGCGCCGCATGGCCGGGCGTCCGGTATCCCTGCTGTTCCTGGCCGATGGCCGCAGCGTGCTGCCGGTGGGTTTCAGCCGGCAATGGGTGGCGTCGGCTCCCGGCCAACCCTACCGCTATGGCGGGGCGGTCGGCCCCATGTCGGCTTCCGGCGGGACCGCCGCGGCGATGATCGATGCGGTGTCGCGGATCGCCGCCGCGGTGGGGCTGGTCGGGCTCAACAGCGCCGATTTCCTGGCGGGACCGGCCGGCTGGTGCCTGCTGGAGATCAATCCGCGGCCGGGTGCGACGCTCGACCTGTTCGACCGGCCGCCGATGCCCAGCCTGTTCGGCCTGCATGTGGACGCCTGCGCCGGGCGGCTGCCGGCCGAACTGCCGTCGCTCACGGGCTGCCGCGCCGCCATGGTGGTCTACAGCACCGTGCCGATCCAGCTTCGGGATGGCTTGTGCTGGCCGGATTGGACCGCCGACCGTCCGCGCACGCCCGCGCGCATTCCTGCGGGCGCTCCGCTCTGTACCGTGATGGCCGACGCGGCCGACATGAAGGAAGCGCGCCGCCTTGCCGGCCAGCGTGCGCGTGAGCTGTATTTGCAACATGCTTTGGCGGAGGCGGCATGACCGGTGCGGTCGCTTTGTTCACCGATGGGGCCGACTGGCATGCGGCACGGCTGGAGCGGGCGATCACACGCCGGGGAGTCGAATGCCGGCGCGTGCCGCTGAGCGGCTGCGGCTTCGCCGTCGGACGCACTGGGACGGGGCTTCTGCTGCCGGGATTCGGCGATACGCTGCCGTCCGGTGCCTTCGTGCGCGTGGTCGGGCAGGGCAGCTTCGAACAAGTGACCTTGCGGCTGGGGGTGCTCCACGCGCTGGATCGTCTGGGGGTGCCGGTCTACAACACGGCGCGGGCCATCGAGCGCTGTGTGGACAAGAGCACCACCAGCTTCCTGTTGGCCCATGCCGGCCTGCCGACGCCGCCGTCCGTGGCCGTCCAGTCCGCCGAACTGGCCCGCGCAGCGGTGGCGGACTCGCCGGATTGCGTGTTGAAGCCGTTGTTCGGCGCCCAGGGGCGCGGTCTGCGCCGCTTGTCGCGGCCGGACGAGGTGCCGGAGCCCGAAGCCGTCGCCGGCGTCTATTACCTGCAGCCCTTCATCCCGCCGCGCCGGGAGGGTGAATGGCGCGACTGCCGGGTCTTCGTCGTCGGCGGCGTTGCGGTGGCGGCGATGATCCGACATGGCCGCAACTGGATCACAAATGTCCATCAGGGTGCCAGCTGCGAGGCGTTGATCCCCGAAGGCGCCGTCGCCGATCTGGCGGTGCGGGCCGCCGCCGTGGTCGGTGCGGACTATGCCGGCGTCGATCTGATTCCCGCCCCCGGTGACGAAAACCGCTGGCTGGTGCTGGAAGTCAACTCGATGCCCGCCTGGCAGGGATTGCAGTCGGTCAGCAAAATCGACATCGCCGATGCGCTTGCCGCCGATTTCCTTCGCCGGGTCGATGCCGCCGCTTCGGTAGGGCTGCGATGACAGCGCGCATGCTCCGGCTCTATCCCGGTGCACCGGAGGAAATCGCGATTCCCGGCGCCTATCTTGCCCACCGCCTGCATGAGCGGGGAAGTGCCGCCGCCCCCTTCGTTTATGCCAGCTTCGTCGGCAGTCTGGACGGACGCATCGCGCTGCGCGATCCCGTCACCGGGGAGAGCCGGCTGCCGGCCGGGCTGGTCAGCGGCAACGACTTCCGACTGTTCCTTGAACTTCAGGCGCAGGCGGATTGTCTCGTCACCCATGGCGGCTATCTGCGCGACCTTGCGGCCGGGCGGCTGGACGATGTTCTGCAGGTCGGCACGCAGGAAGCGACGCGGGAACTTGCGCAATGGCGTGCGGACAACGGCCTGCCGCCGCAGCCGGCGGTGGTCGTCGCCAGCGCCAGCCTGGAGTTCCCGATGCCGGACTCGCCGGCGCGCCATGGTCAGCGCGTAATCATCGCCACCGGCGCCGGGGCGCCGCCCGACCGGGTCGCCCGCTGGCGCGCCGCCGGTTACGAGGTGCTGACCGCGGGAGCAGGACTGTCGGTGGAAGGTGGGCCATTGGTGCGCGAACTGGGCAGCATGGGCTTCCGCAGCCTCTATCTGCTGACGGGACCGCGGATGCTCGACACCATGTTGCGGGACGGCAGGCTTTCGCGGCTGTATCTCACCACCGCGCATCGCCTGCTCGGCGGAGAGAGCTTTCACAGCATGCTGTCAGGCCCGGAGTTGGGCGATGCTGGCCGGCTGCGGCTCTGCGCGCTGCATTATGATGCGAGCGCACCTGACGGCACCGGGCAGTTTTTCGCCCATTTCGAGCCGCGGCCGGCCTGAGTGAAAGATCATGAGTGGAAAGCGTGGACGGATGTTTGAGGGAAGGGTCACCCTTGCCGATTGGATGCGCCGGTTACAAACCGGCACAGGCGTAGGCGTTGATCTCGGTGCCGACCGAAATCTCGACAATCGTCGGCTTGCGCCAAGTCTTCATATCCGCTTCCTCCGCTGGAATGGGCGATCAGGCAGGATTGCCGGGGAGAGCCCATTAGGAAACTGTACCCCTGTCGCCCCGAAGCGACCATAACCCCAATGGATAGTGACGTGAGAATTATGGCTAGTTCTTTGTGCGGCGTAAAATGGGTGCCGGGCGGATCCTTCATTTGAACTGGAATAATTCTATGCAATAGCCGCTGATTTAGCAGGATGTCGAAAAAGCTCTAAAGTTATCTAAAATGCCGTTTGATTGTGCCTGGATGACTTGAAGTGCCATCCGCCAGCGATGGCGATCGAAAAATGTCCAGTGAACTGAAGGTATTCCGTCCTTTCCTGCCGATCAGCAGGGGGCGGCACGAAGCTGGCCGCCGGAATCTACAGAGTCTTTCGCGTCGAGGTCGATCGGTCGCCATCGCTCGACCGTCGGCGAAAAATGCGGCCGACCCTGCAACAGCACCGGAAGGGCGGCGACCGCATCACGACCGCGGGCCGCCGCCATCCGGTTGGGCGCCAGCGGCCTTTAGCCGGCGGCGAACGGATGCTTTGCCGAATCCTTCTGGTTCAGCAGATCCTTGAGGGTCGGGAATCCCGACACCGCGCGTTCGATCGCTTCCTTGGTGGCGCGGTAGTTGTAATCCTGGATCTTGGCGTTGTCCTTGGCCTCCCAATGGATGAAGACGCCGACGCAGATGAAGATGTTGTCGATCTCGTCCTGCGGGATGGTTCCTGCGGCGACGCAGTCGGCGACCGCCTTGGCGACGCCGTGCTGGGCCGGGCCGAACATCTGGACCGCCTGCTCCGCGCCCTTGATCGTCACCTTGTTGAACAGGATGGTCGAGGGCTTGCATTGCAGATTGGGGGCGATGACCGCCAGCAGGCTGGTGAAGCCGTCCTTGTTGTTGGTCAGCGCGTTGCAGAAGGCGGTCTCCGCGGCGCTGCCGCGCGGTCCCATGATCAGGTCGATATGCGCAACCTCGTTGCCGTCGCCGACCAGCGATTCGCCCACCAGCACACGATTGATTTTCGGGGATGACCCCTGCCACATGCCCATCGCCGCTTTCTCCCATGCATTTTGAAATCATTGGAGGACCGCCGCAGGTCATGCGGGGCACGCCGGTCGCGCCGATCCAGCATGACTGATCACTGGATACCTGCGGGCACGGCGTCGGTCACGGCAGCCATTATGGCATCTTGTTTGTTTTGCCAACAAACTCTCAAAAGAGGTTCGGAGTAACTTGAAATCGCAGCCGCCGCCTTCCCGCTTCCCTGGTTCCGACCGGGATGGCACGGCCTTTCGGACAGTGCTACCCCATCTTCGGTGGCAGCGGCCGCGATCATGTCACGAAGCCGGGCGAAGTGCCGGTTACTGCTTGTCCTTCTTGTCATCCGATTGGCCGGAGCCGCCCTGGGTGACCGGATGCCCGCCGATCGCACCCTGACGCTCCTTTTGCAGAGAGTCTTTGGGAAGCTGTCCGGTGGGTGACGTGGCACCCTCGGTTGAGGAGCCGGAACTGCCCTGCGATACCGGCGCACCGCCGATGGCCCCCTTGCGCTCGCCGGGAAGCGAGTTGGGCGGCAGCTGTCCGGTGTTTCCGGTCAGCTTGCCTTGCGGGTCGGTGCTGTCGGACGAATTGGTGCCCGTCGCGCTGTTGCCGGTCGACGTGCTGCCAGCCGAATTGCTGCCTGTCGACTGGGCGGAGGCGGGCAGCGCGGCGATGGCGATGCCGACGGCAAGGCCGGCGGCGCATGCAAGGCTGTTCAGGGGCAGAGTCTTGAGGGATTTCATCGCATATCTCCGGAAATGGGCAATCGTGGCAAGGGGATCATGACCGCTCGGTTGTGCCGCGCGCCGCATCCGGCGGCCGGTCGGCCCTGTCCTTGCCGCTCTTCTCGCCCATATGCGATACGGTGTCTTTTCGCTCGTCCTTCTCGAACTCGGCCTTGTCGTTCAGAACACTCTTCTTGCCGGGCGTCGGCGGTTGTTCTTCTGGATGCTTCTCCATGATTTCACCTCCCAAGAGGCTGGGCCGCCGTCGACGGTCGCCGACGCACCCGGCCTCTTGCGTCAACCGGCAGGTCCGGCCGTGGGTTCCGTCATGCTGCGCATCTTACGGGCCGCCTCACGGCTTGACGACGATGCCCCAGGGTGCGCCGCCGACCGGAATGCTCTTGATCACCTTGTTGCGCTCCAGGTCGATCACCGACAAATCGTTGCTGATGCCGTTGGTCGTGTAGAGCCGTTTCTCGTCGGGGGAGAAGGCGAGGTTCCAGACGCGCTGCCCGACAAGGAAATAGCGCTTTACCTCAAAGCTGCCGGTGTCGATTTCGGCGATCCGGTTGGCCGGTCCCAGCGCCACGAAGGCGCGCTTGCCGTCCTTGGTCATCTGGATGCCCACCGCCTGGATGGCTTCGCGCCGGACGCCGGTGACCTCGAACCTGATCTTCTTGATGACCTTGAGCGCCGCCGGGTCGATCACGCTGACCGTGCCGCCGATCTCGCTCGACACCCAGACCTGTTTGCCGTCGTCGGTGAAACGGGCGACGCGCGGCCGGCTGTCCACCAGCACATTGCCGATGACGCTGTGTTTCTCCGTGTCGATGAAGTGCGCCATGTTGGTGGTTTCGGAGGTGTTGACCAGGATCCTGCCGTCCGGGCTGATCCCCATTCCCTCCGGCTCGACGCCGACCTGGATGTTGCCGATCGCCTTGCGGTCGGCCACGTCGATGACCGTCACCATGTTGTCGTTCTCGTTGGCGACATAGAGCTTCCTGCCGTCCGGAGACAGCACGAACAGCTCCGGATCGGGGCCGGAGGGCAGGGTGTGGACGACCTTGCCGCTGGCGATGTCCACCACGTCGATGCGATTGTCGTCGCCGACACAGACAAAGAGCTGCGTCCCGTCGGCGCTCAGCGTGATGCCGCGCGGCCGGCGGCCGACCTTGATCTTGTTCTTGATCTGCAGGCTGTCGCCGTCGACCACGGCGATCTGGTTGTCCTTTTCGTTGGACACGAAGATGGTTTCGGCAAGAGCCGGCTCGGCCAGCAGGACCGGACCGGCAAGAAGCAGCATGGTGCAGGACAGCAGGAATCGCATGGTGTGGTCCGCCCTATCGGTTGAGACGGCATTTGCTTTCCGGCGCATCGTCGCCGAGCGTGTCGAGTGGTGTCACCGGGTGCAGGAAACCTTCCTGCGGAGACACCGAAACCAGCATCCGCGGCCCGGCGATCAGGATGGGCTGGCGCATCTGCCCGTTCCAGGCGCGGAAGGAGAGGGCCTCGCCCTTGAAGCCGGCCAGTTCGAAATCGGGGCTGTGCAGATAGGCGGTCAGGTCGTCGAAGCTGGTGGCGTTGGTGCGGGCCGCGGCCTCCCCGACGCTGCGCACGGCGAGCCAGGCGGCATAGTCGCGCGGCGTCATCCAGCGGCCGGCCAGCTTCTCGAAGCGGTTTTGCATCTGGGTGCCGCCCCACTGCTCGTTCACCCGCGACCATGCGGTGGCGGTCAGCCCCTGGGTGCCGGCGACCGGGCGCGGATACCAGGTACGGCCATCGAGATAGTCGCCGAAGTCGCCCGCCTCGTCGGCGACGATCAGCACGTCGTAATCCGGCCCCTGGGTCGCGAGCGGGATGTCGGACTGGATGGTGGTGACGCCGGTGTCGGTTCGCCGGTTTCCGGTGTCGAAGGTCCAGGGCTTTTCGTCGACGATCCGGCCGCCGAAACGCTTCGCCGCGCGGCGGACGGCCTCGGCATAGAGCGCGTCGCCGGGATCGCGGCCGGTCAGCAGGCTCCATCGCGTCCATTTCTTCCAGGCGAGGTACTGCGCCAGCGCGTCGGCCAGCATGCGCCGGCTGGGGGCGGTGTGCAGGATGTTCGCCCGGCACTGTTCGTTGCGCAGCGCGTCGTCGGTGGCACGCGCGTTGAACAGCAGCATGGATTTGGCTTCCGGCCGGTCGGCGGCGGCGAGCAGCGCGTCGGCCGGCAGGTCGGCGACGACGAACCGCACCCCCTCGTCCGCCAGCGTCTTCACACCGGCGGAGATGTCGCCGTCCTGCGGCAGGACCTGTTCCACCAGCCGGTAACTCTGCTTCAGGAACACGCCCGTCGTGTTGTTGTCGGCGAGCGCCAGCCGGGCGCCCTGAAGCCCCTCGTCCGTCGCCACCGGCTCCAGGAAGCTCAGCGGCGTGCGCGGGTCCTCCTGGCGCGCGAGGTAGCCGATCAGGATCACCTTGGCGCCGGCGTCCTGAGCATCGGTCCCCTGGGCCATGGCCGGTGGAGCAAGGGCAAGCAACCCGATGACCGGCAGAGCCGCAGACGCAAGGCGGCACATCGATAAGCGGGATCGTCGTTCAGGCCATCGCCAGAATTTCACCATGCCCTCCTTCCGCAAGGTCGCCGATGAACCGATGGGCGCGGGTGTTGCCCGCACGCTCGAACCAGCTTCCGGTCCCCTCCAATCCGCGCCGCAGCAGATGCAGGAACAGCCAGTCACGCGTGCCGCCATCGGCGAAGCCATCGGGCACCGTATCCTGCCGCCGACCCAGCAGCAGAGTGCCGCGGCGCATGCCGAAGCCCGGATGCGGGCCGCATCCCCCACCGGCCGCCAACGTCCCGGCCACCATGAAACCGGCGGCATAGGCGCCGACGACGCCATCAACCACGATGATTCCCCGCCGCATCCGCTCGGCCGCCCGGTCCCCGGCGCTGCCGCCGACGCCGATCAGCCCGCCGCGCATCCCAAGCGGCAAGCCGGGCAGGGCGCCACCCAGCGCGTCGCCGGCATTGCCCGCGATGCGCAGCAGGCCGCCGTTCATTCCGGCGCCCGCATGGCTGCCGACATCGCCCTCGACCAGGATGCGGCCGGACACCATGCCGGCGCCGACCCGGTGCAGAACGGCCTCCCCCGGCCGGATCAGCATCGCTTCGGCCGCATCGCCGGCCGAAAGCTCGAACATCTCGCCGACCGTCGTCACTCCCCCAGCGCAGGGAAGCGGCAGACCGGCGATGTCCTCCGCCGTCAGTCCGGCCAGATGTTCCGGCAGCAGGGATGACATGTCCACGGTCGTCCCGGCATCGCCGCGGAAGTTCAGGGTCAGACCGCTCATGCCATCACCTCGTGGAGGTGGAAGTGGTGCGGTCCCAGTTTTCCGCCGTAATTGCCGGCGGTGATCGCCAGCACGCCGGCCGCCGTGCCGCCGGCCGCGGCGGCGGCGATGCCGGCCCGCATGCCGGCGCGGATCGCCGCCTCGTCGGTGCCGTCCAGCACCAGTTCCAGCACCGCCTCGACGTCCGGGGACAGCAGGGTTTCCGGTTCGACCGCCCGCAAGGTGGGGCAGAAGCGCGTGTTGGTGGAGGCGATCAGCGCCTTGTATTTCGATCCGACCTTGGAGCCTGAGCGCACCACCCCGCCGGGGAAGGGCAGGATGATGCCCGGCAGCGGCCGGATCGCGGCGACCGCCGCCTCCGCCGCGGCAAGACACTGGCGGTGGCTGGCGGCCAGGATCAGGAAATTGCCGCCGCCGATCCCCTTGGCGACGGCGACGCTGTCTTCGCAGACGAACTCCCCGTCCATCACCGGCAGGCGCCAGAATCGCCGGTCGCCGAACCTCTTGGAGATCTGGTGCCCGTCGCCGAAGTAGCGCAGTCCATTGCCGAGCGGGATGCGCTTGGCCCCCTGGAGAAGCCCTGCATAGCAGGCCGACCCCGGCGAGGTCATGATGCATTGCCCGACCCGGTTGACCACCAGCTTGGCGAGGTCGCCGGTGGACATGCCGAAGATCATCACCGCGGCCCCCGGCCGGCTGTCCGGCGTCTCCTCCGGCGTCAGCAGGCGCTCCACCGCCGCCTCGCAGCCGCAGCCGATGACGGAGGTGGCGAAGCCGGTCAGGCTGGACGTTGCCGCATCCACCCAGGCGGGCGTGTCGGCGGTGATGACCAGCCGTGTGTAGGTCATCGGAAACGCTTCGGCGAAGGTGTCCTCGATGCGCACGCCGTTGATCTGCATCTCCGCCATCACGGCACCTCCCGCCGCCGGCAGGGGTGAAGCTGCGGCCCGGCGCCATGGCGGATTTCCGCGTCCTGGATGCGGAAATGCTTGATCGGCAGGCCGATGCGCTCGTCGAAATAGTGGGCGATGCGGCGCTCGATCAAATCGTCGAAGCCTGGACGGACGACATGGGTGCAGCCCTGCGCCATCGCCACCAATGCGCCGTCGCGCACCACCAGCCGGCCGCTCTTGAAGACCAGATCGGGCCGTTCGAACATGGCGCGGCGGTCTGCTAAGTCGCTGTAGACGGTCACGTCGGCCGAGGCGCCGGGCGCCAGATGGCCGCGGTCGGCAAGCCCCAGGATGCGGGCCGGCGCGGCGCGGGTCATGATGGCGATTTCCCCCAGCGTATATTCGCGGGTGATCGAGCCCAGCGTGGTGTGGGCCGGCGCGTCGGGATGGATCTCCGCCAGCTTCGCCAAGCGGTAATCGCGGTCCATCAGCAGCCGGATCAACTCCGGGTAGAAGGTGAAGGGCGCGCCGTTGGGGTGGTCGGTGGTCAGGAACACCCGCCACGGATCGTCGAGCAGCAGGAACAGCTCCAGCCCGATCGCCCATTGCAGGGCGTTGACATAGGATTTGTCGCGATAGCGGAAGGGCACCACCCCGCATCCCGCCTCGCATTCGATGTCCATCGCCAGCCATTTGCGCGGATGGGCCAGCGGGGCGGTGTGGCGCTGGGCCATGGTGTCGGCCGACGCGGTCACCGTCTGTCCGAACATGACCTGCCCGATGTCCACCGACAGCGTCGGCGTCCGGTTCACCGCCTCCGCCAGCGCCGCGGCGCCGGAGGAGAATTTACGGTCGCCCGCCGTGTCATAGCTGTGGAACTGGATGTGCGTCATGTGCATGGGCAGGCCCGACGCCGCCTGGATGGTGTCGAGCGTCGTCGCCACGTTGCCGGGAATGCCCAGGTTGCAGCCATGGACATGCAGCGGGTGGGGCAGTCCCAGTTCGTACACCGCGCGGGCCAGCACGGTCAGGACGGTGCGCGGCGTGACGCCATAGTGTGGCCCGGCCTCGTCGAGGTCGAGCTTGCGGGCGTTGAACTTGAAGGCGTTGATGCCGCCGGGATTGACGACCTTGACGGCAAGGCTCTGCGTCGCCGTCAGCATCCAGGCGACATAATCGTTCACCGCCGCCTGTCCGGCATTGGTGGCGATCAGGTCCAGCAGGAAATCGTCGTTTCCCAGCACCAGATAGCCGCCGGTGTCGATATAGGGGATGTCGCTCATCTCCAGATGCGCGTGCCGGGCGTTGGATCCCAGCATCGCCGGCTCGAAGGCGGCGGTGAACCCCATCTCGATATAGCGGGCGCCGGTGGTGTGGGTGGAGGGCGTGGCGATGCCGCTTCCGCCCCCGATCCTGTCGCAGCCGCAGGCGCTGCCGGCGAAGCGGTGCCGGTCGTGCTCCTCCCCCATCAGCATGCGGGCGAGGTTGACCTTGCCGCCGGCGATGTGGCTGTGGATGTCGATGGCGCCGGCCATCACCACCTTGCCGGTCACGTCGTACACGGCGTCGGGTGAGACTCCAGGCCCCGGATCGGCGGTGACGCGGTCGTCGCGCAGCCAGAGGTCGGCGACCTCGCCATGTCGGCCATTGGCCGGGTCGAACAGGCGTCCGCCGGCAAGCTTCGTCAGCATCCGGCGGTCTCCTTGACTGTGGCGGTCTGGTCCAGCGCCGCCAGGATGCGGCCGATCACCCCGGCAACGCTGGGCAGGCCACGGTCGATCAGCATCCCGGCATGCAGCGCCACCACGCTGTCGGCGCGGAACACGTCGCCGGCATGGTCGATGCCCGGCGTCCCCACCGGGATGAACAGCGCCGGCTCCGGCGTCACGGCCATTTCCGGCGGCGCCAGCATGATGACGGTGCCGTTGGTGCTGAACTCCGGCATCTCCGGGCGGAAGGCGGAAATCCACAAGGTCACGTCGGCATCCTGCAGGCGGCGGCGCCAGTCGAACCGTTCCGGATCGTGCAGCGGCATGCCGTCGTCGAAGCCGGTGCGCAGCGGAAAGCCGGTACGCCAGCCACAGGCCTGATTGGCGCCGATCACATTGTCGGCACCGGACAGCGGCAGGCCGGAACAGCGGGTGGTGCCGTCCACGGTGCGGATCAGCCGGACCAGCCCTTCCACGATCATGTCCGGCTGCGGCCCCTGGAACAGACCCGCCGCCCAGATCACCACCGCATAGCGGGCGTCGCGCAGCCGGGCCGCCAGTTCGGTCATCGGATCGCCAGCGACCGTCCGGCCGGCCAACGCCGTCCGCAGTTGGGCGACCAGCATGGCAAGATCCCCGGCCGCCGGATCGACCGTTTCGATTTGCCCGCCCAGAAGTTGCGCCGTCTCCGGCATGGGCTCTCCACCCAGGAAGACGACGCTCCGCGCTCCATCGGGCACGAAGGTCGGTTCCGGAACCACCCAGCGCTCCCACAGGCGCGGAAAGGCGGCGGCCGGGTCCGGGCCGACGACGAGGACGAGGTCGCAGCGGTTGCGCAACTCCGCCAACGTGGTGGTCGACCAGCCGAAGCGGCGCAGGACCGCCAGATTGCGGAAAAGCACATCGGACCGCTCATGGTCCACCGTCGCCCCGATGCGCTCGGCCAGAGTCAGGGCGGAAAGCACGCCATCCACATCGGTCGCCAGCCCGGCTATCAGCGGTGCGCGGCTGGCGCCCAGCAGCCGGGCCGCCTCGGCAACGGCATCGTCGATGGAAACAGCGGCTCCGGCCATGCGGGCGTCCGTCGGCACCGCCGCGGACCGGCGGAACAGCCGGTCGGCCTGCGGGCAGCCGCTGGGCCGGGGGGCGATGCCGGAATCGTCCTGGTCGATTCCGATGTCACCGCAGCCGAGGCCGCAGAACGGACAGAGAGTATCGGGGTGGAAGGTCATGGCCCCCAATTCGGCTGAGCGGAAAAGTCGCTTTTGCGAAAGGACGCAGTCAATCCAAGTAGTTCGGGAAGAGCGGCGGTCTTCGCCGGGAGAGGTTCGAGCATATGGTCCGGGATAGGGCCGACAAAGTTCGGCCATGGTCGATGATCGACAGGCAGAGCGGTCCGGTCATGCCCGTTTTCCTCCCTGTATTTCCGCGTCCCGTTTGGGTTACCGCGCGTGGATACTCGTTCGCGCTACGGACAATTTTGTTCGTAACGCTAACATTGTGCGGAGACCCGCGCAAAGGGAATGCAGATGAGCCACCAGCGCAATCGGATAGGAGAGGTGTGGGTCCGTGCGCCTGCACGCCTGCATGCCGGCTTCGTCGATCTCAATGGCGGGTTGGGGCGCCGCTTCGGCAGTCTCGGCATCGCCATCGACCGGCCGGCCATCGTCCTGCGTGCCCGCCCGGCCGCCCGGCTGACGGTCAGCGGGCCATCGGCAGACCGGGTTCGCCGCAGCATCGAACGGCTGGGCCGGGAAGCGGGCCTGCCGGATGCCGTCGCCGTGACGGTGGAGGAGGCGATTCCGCCCCATGTCGGCTTGGGCTCCGGCACCCAAACGGATCTCGCGGTCGCTACGGCTCTCACCTGCCTGGAGGGGCGGGGCACCGCCGCCCGCGATCTGGCCCGCGCCTTGGAACGGGGAGCACGCTCCGGCATCGGACTGGCTGCCTTCGAGCAGGGTGGGGTGCTGCTGGACGGCGGCCGGGGCGGGCTGGATGCCGCACCGCCGGTGATCGCGCGGGCGCCATTCCCGGAGGATTGGCGCATCCTGCTGCTGCTCCATCGCGGCGGCCATGGGCTGCATGGCGCACCGGAAGTCGAGGCCTTCCGCCGGCTGCCGCCCTTTCCGCCCGACGCCGCGGCGCATCTCTGCCGGCTGATGCTGATGGTTGCGCTGCCGGCGTTGGCCGAAAGCGATGTGGAGCGGTTTGGACAGGCCATCGGCGAGCTTCAGCGCACGGTCGGCGACCATTTCGCCCCGGCCCAGGGCGGACGCTTCACCAGCCCGTTGGTGGCCGAGGCGCTGGCTTGGCTGGAGGCGCAGGGGATTGCCGGCGTCGGCCAAAGCTCCTGGGGGCCGACCTGCTTCGCCATCGTCGGCAATGCGGCGCTGGCGGAGCGGCTGGCTGGCGAGATGCGCGCGCGTTGGGCCGGTTCGCCGCTGGAGGTGATGGTCTGCCGCGGGCGGAATGTCGGCGCGACGGTGCGGAACCTGTCGGCCGAGGCGGAGCTGGCACCTCCGATCCGGCGCGCCGCGGGCGAATGACCGCACAGGTGAACCATTGGCCGGTGAACGGCTGAAAGGAGGCAGGCATGAGCGCCCCATACGTGCTGCACATGATTACGCCGCTGGCCAATGTCAGCCCGTTCGACGTCAACATGGCGGTGGATGCCGGCATCGACACGGTGGTGCCCTACACCGGCATCGAGACCGCCCAGGTCGAGGCGCTGACCCAGGACGCCATGTTCTCCCGCGATCCGAAGAACGCGGCGCGCACCGGCCTGTTCATCGGCGGGCGCGACGCGGCGATGGCGCTGGACATGCTCGCCGTCGCGCGCAAGGCGATGTTCCCGCCCTTCCAAATCTCGGTCTTCGCCGACCCGTCCGGCGCCTTCACCACCGCCGCCGCCATGGTCGCCGTGGTCGAACGAGCCCTGCGGCGGTCGGGAGTCGATGGCCTCGCCGGACTGGATGTCCAGGTCTATGGCGCCACCGGCGTCGTCGGCGGCATCGCCGGACTGATCGCCGCACAGGCCGGCGGCGCCGTCACCCTTGTCAGCCACCGCGGCGTTTCGGCCGTGCAGGGCAAGGCGGAGGAGTTCGGCCGGCGCTATGGCGTCACGCTGTCCTGCGCCGACACGTCCACCGGCGGCAAGGCGGCGCTGATGGACCGGGCGGAGGTCGTGCTGGCCTGCGGCAAGGCCGGGGTCACGGTGCTGTCGGCCGACGATCTCCGCGCGGCCAGGCGCCTGCGCGTTGCGGCCGACATCAACGCCGTGCCGCCGGCCGGCGTCGAAGGCGTCGGCGTGCAGGACGATGGCGCGCCCTTGCCCGGCCATTCCGGAGCCGTCGGCATCGGCGCGCTCGCCATCGGCAACGTCAAGTTCAAGGTCCAGCACCACCTGCTGGAGCGGATGCAGACCGGCGGCACCGCCGTCGCTTTCGATTTCCAGGACGCGATGGACGCGGCGCGGACCATTGCGGGAAAGGCCAAGTGATGCAGCAGCGCCCCAGCCTGTCGGCCCTTGCCGGCCCGCTCGCCGCCGCCCTGGTCGCCGATGCGGCACAGTTGCGGCTCGGCATCGACAGTTTGGCCGGCGCGACGATCGTCGATGGCGGGATCGCCAGCTCCGGCGGGCTGGAGGCCGGCCGGCGCATCGCCGAGTTGTGCATGGGCGGTTTGGGCCGGGTGACGCTCCAGGCCGACACCCAGTCCGGTCGCTGGCCTTTCCAGGTGGCGGTGCACAGCACCGATCCGGTGCTCGCCTGCCTGGGCAGCCAATATGCCGGCTGGAGCCTGTCGCACAAGGACGAGGCCGGGTCCTTCTTCGCGCTCGGCTCCGGCCCCGGCCGCGCCCTTGCCCGCAAGGAGACGCTGTTCGACGAGTTGGGCTATGGCGACAGCGGCGATCACGCCGTGCTGGTGCTGGAAAGCGGTGCCATCCCGCCGGCACCGCTGGTCGAGCGGATCGTGGCCGACTGCGGGGTGGCGCCGAACCGGCTGACGCTGGTGCTGACGCCGACGGCAAGCCTCGCCGGCACGGTGCAGATCGTCGCCCGCGTGCTGGAGGTGGCAATGCACAAGGTGCACGCGCTGGGCTTCCCGCTGGAGCATGTCGCCGACGGCGTCGGCGTGGCCCCCCTGCCGCCGCCCGGCAAGGGCTTCGTCGAGGCGATGGGGCGGACCAACGACGCCATCCTGTTCGGCGGCACCGTTCAGCTTTTCGTCACCGGGCCGGAGGATGCCGCCGCCGATCTGGCGCAACGCCTGCCCAGTACGGAGTCCCGCGACTACGGGCGGCCCTTCGCCGAAGTGTTCGCGGCGGTGAACAAGGATTTCTACGCCATCGATCCGCTGCTGTTCGCACCGGCCCGCGTGGTGGTGACTGCGCTCGACAGTGGACGCAGCTTCCATGGCGGACGCCTTGCGCCGGACATGCTCGACCGCTCCTTCAGCGGGACAGGGGGATGAGCGCCGCGGTGGCAGAGCTGTTCATGGCCGTCTGCCGGACGGAGGTGATGGCGTTGAAGCCCGGCAACGTCCATGTGCACGCCGCCGGCCACGGCATGACGGTGGAGGACTTCCTGCTGTCGGCGGAGGTCGCGGCGCCGGAGATCGCACGGGCGCATGCCCCGGTTGGCGAACGCATCCTGCGGTCGGTGCGGGCGACCCGCGCGGCGGTGGGCTGCAACACCAACCTGGGCATCCTGCTGCTGTGCGCCCCGCTGGCCCGCGCCGCCGAGTTGCCGGCCGCGCGTCCTCTGCGGGATCGGGTGGGCGATGTGCTGGCGGAGCTGACCGTGGAGGATGCCGAAGCTGCTTTCGAGGCGATCCGCATTGCGTCGCCCGGCGGGCTGGGCCAGGCGCCGGAGCATGACGTTGCCGGCCCGGTGACGGTGAACCTGCGCGAGGCCATGGCCGCCGCCCGGTCGCGCGACCGCATCGCCGCCCAATATGCCGACGGCTACCGCGACGTCTTCGACATCGGGGTCGCCTGCGCCCGGTCGCTGGCGGACAGGTCGGCGGCGGACGGCGATGCTGTCTCACTCGCCGAAGCCGTTTACCTGGAATTCCTGACCGCCTTCCCCGACAGCCACATCCTGCGCAAACATGACGAGACGCTGGCGGCGGCCGTGCTGGCCGAATCCCGCGCGGTGCGCAGGCAGGTGGCGGGGTCATCATCGGCAGCGCTTCGGCGCGAGCATCTGTTCGTCTTCGATGCGCGGTTGAAATGGCAGGGCATCAACCCCGGCACCTCGGCCGACCTCACCGTCGCCAGTCTCTTCGCCTATCTGCTGGAAAAGCGCGAAGAAGACCAGCCAGGAACACGGGCATGACGACCGGCCTGGACATCGGCCGTCGCCAGACCCTCGCCGCCGCGCTTTGCCTCATGGTGGCAACCGCGGCCGCATCGGCGGAGCCGTTGGCGGTGACGGAGGTGGCGCCGGGCGTCTTCGTCCACCAGGGCGTCATTGCCGAACCGGCGCCGGACAACCATGGCGACACTGCCAACATGGGCTTCATCGTCGGCGACAGCGGCGTGGCGGTCATCGACACCGGAGGCACGCCGGAGTTGGGACGGCGCCTGCGCGAGGCCATCGCCGCCCGCACGGATAGGAAGCCGGTGGTCGTCATCAACACCCACATGCACCCCGACCACATCTTCGGCAACGCCGCCTTCGCCGACGTGCCGATCGCCGGCCATGCCAACCTCCGGGATGCGCTGGCCGCCCGGCAGGAGGTCTATCGGCAGCGGCTGGCCGACGAACTGGGAGCGGATGCGGCGGCTGGCATCGCCCCGGTCCGGGTCGACCGGCCGGTTGCCGAGGAGGTGCGGATCGACCTCGGCAACCGCATCGTCGTGTTGACGGCCTATCCCACGGCGCACACCAACAACGACCTGACCGTCTTCGACCGCAAGACGGGGACGCTGTTCGCCGGCGACCTGCTGTTCGTCGATCATCTTCCGGCGGTGGACGGCAACGCGCTTGGCTGGCTGCGGGTGATCGACAGGCTGGAGCGGGTGCCGGCGGTGCGGGCCGTTCCCGGACATGGTCCCGCCGTCGTGGCATGGCCGGGCGCGCTGGACGCCGAGCGGCGCTACCTGACGGTGCTGGTGGACGGGGCGCGGCGGGTGCTGAAGGCCGGCGGCAGCATCCAGGATGCCGTTGCAAGCGTGGCGGAGGACGAACGGGACCGCTGGCTGTTGTTCGATGCATACAACCCGCGCAACGTCACGGCGACCTTCGCCGAGCTGGAATGGGAATAGGAGCGGACGCCACGGGACAAACCAGGGAGGGAGCGATGACGCGATATCCGCTATCGGGGCCGCTGATGGGCCTCTTGGTCGTCTTGTCCACGCCTGCGCTCGCCGCAGGCGATGCGACGGACGACGCGGTGCGCTGGGACGTGCTGCACGACATGTACTTCAAGGATCGCCCGATCGAGGATGCCGGCGGCCGCATCCGTATCGACGCCCCGGCCCGTGCCCATGACGCGGCGCTGGTGCCGGTGCGGGTCGAGGTCGAACCGTCGCTTCGCCTGAAGACACTGTCGCTGCTGGTCGACAAGAACCCGGTGCCGCTGGCGGCCACCTTCCGTTTCGGCCCGGCCAGCGCCGGCAGCGGCATCGAGACCCGCGTGCGCGTCAACGAATACACCAATGTCCACGCGGTGGGGGAAACCCAGGACGGCCGGCTGCTGATGACGGAAGCCTATGTCAAGGCGGCCGGCGGCTGTTCCGCCCCCGCCGTCAAGGACCCGCAGGAGGCGATGGCGCGCCTCGGCCGCATCAAGGTGAAGCTGCCGGAGACGATGACCCCCGGCAGCCCGGCCATGGCCCAGGTCTTGATCAGCCATCCCAACAGCAGCGGACTGCAGTTCGATCAGGTCAGCCGCACCTACATCCCGGCCCATTATGTCCAATCCATCGCCGTCCGCGTCGGCGGGCAGACGGTGCTGGAGGCGGACACCGACATCTCCATCAGCGAGGATCCGAACCTCCGCTTCAGTTTCGTTCCGGTGGAGGGCGGCAGCCTGGAGGTGGTCGCCCACGACACCAAGGGCGCCACTTTCACCCGCACCGTTCCACTGACGGCCGGAAGCGGCAAAAATGAGCCGGCGCTTTAGCCGCCGGCCGCGATCCTTACGGAAGCACTGGTCAGAAGCACTGGCGGTCGGCGGCGACCTGGGCCTGGCGGAATCGGTCCATCAGGTCCTTGGCCCAGCCCGAACTGCGGAATATCCCGGCGCGCTCGCCCGGCTGATCGGCCATCACCTTCACCGTCTCGATGGCCGTGTAGTCGTCATAGCTGATGCGGTCGGCGATGGCGTCGATGCTGCAGGCGCATTTCTCCATGACGATGTGCGACTGGCCATTGGATGCCATGCAGGCGATCACGTAATCGGCCCGCGCCGCCGTGGGATAGTCGTTCGCCGGGCCGGCGGCGGCAGGACCCGCCGACAGCAGGGCCGCCGCGAGGACAAACGCGATGCGAACAGGCATGGCCGGAATTCTCCCATCTTACCCATGGGTGCGTGCCGGGTGGACGGTCCCACGGTTCAGCAATGATTGCCCTATATAACAATCACGGATGCGGATGGAATTGGGCCACTCAAAAGGGGTGGGTGTCTTTCGGGGTGGGCCGCGCGGCGCCATGCCCGGGCGCATTGCGGACGCACCGAAACCCACCCGCCCCTTGCCGGCTCACTCGCGTCAAATCTGGCGCTGTCCGCATTTCCAGCGGCGGACGGTGTATTTCGGGTGCTGTTCCGCCCATTCGGCGGCCCGGAACATGCCGTTGCGTGAACAGGCCATCACATTGACGAACGGTTCCTGGAATGCGGGCCGTTCGACAGTGCAGCGGTCGGGATCGGAAACGAGGCAGACCACGAGGAACAACTCGATCATGACATCTCCAGCCGTCATGGATGTTGGGGCGACCTCGGTTGGGCGCCTCGATTCGGCGGCGGCCGTCCAGGTTCATGCACGGGGAATTATGTTGCACTGCACACAAATCCAGCGCCGGAGTCAAGGCGCATGGTTTATGGAAAACCAATTTTGTGTGAACACCGGGGACTGCGGATCGTCGCGGCGCGGAGCGCCTGCGGCAGCTTGCGCAACGCGGACAGGATCACGTCGGCGTTCATCCCTGCATCGCCTTGGCCAGGAACCTGTCGATCATCCCGGCGACGGTCTCGCTGTCGAGATCGTCCAGCCGGCAGGTCCGCACGGCGGTCGTCTTAACCGGCGTCAGGAAATTCTCGGACACCGAGGTCGTGCCGTCCTCTCCCACGTGAAAGGTCATATAGGCCCGCGGCGCATCCTCCGCGGTGTCGAGCGAGGTGAAGTGGATGATGGCGCGCGGCATCTCGTGGACGAGGTCGATGTCCTCCTGGAACCACACGGTGCCGACCTCGCGGACGATCGGTTGCCGGGAGTCGGCGATGGGACGGATGATGCGGTCGTGCAGGTCGCGGATGTCCGTCAGCATCGTCACCTTGCGGCCGTCGCGGGCGCCTTCGCCGAAATGTTCGCTGGCCTCGCGTCGCGCGGCGTCCAGCATGCGGCTGGTGCGGACCACGGCATCGATCAACCGGCTGGTGGCGTCCGAGTGCATCGCGTCTACCTCCTTGTTTGGCGGTTCAGTGGTTGCCCGGCTGGTGTTCGCGGCCCGTGGGGGCCGGCAGGTCGCCCACATGCTCCACCTTGCGGGTCAGGTAATCGGTCGCCGACAGCGCGAACAGGACCGCCAGCCAGAACAGGCCCGCCGCCGCCGCGGCACGGGTCAGAGCCGGAGCGCGGAACAGCTTCATGAACAGCGCCAGCACCATAAGCGCCTTCGCCACCGAGATGCCGAGTGCGACGACGACGTTCATCGGCCCTGGCATCGGCACGTAGGCAAGTGCCAGCGTCGCCGCCAGCAACGCCAGCAGCGCCGCCCAGGTCAACAGCAGGGGGAGGGGAGGTGCCTTCATGAGCCGCTCCGTCCGACCAGATAGATCAGCGGGTAGAGGAAGATCCAGACGATGTCGACGAAATGCCAGTACAGCCCCGTCACCTCCACCGGCGTGTAATAGCTGGACGAGAAGGCGCCGCGCCGCGCCCGCATCGCCATCGCCGCGATCAGTCCGATGCCGATGGTGACGTGGATGCCGTGGATGCCCGTCAGCAGGAAATAGAGGAAATAGAACAGCTCGATGGTCTGGGCATGCTCGCTGTCCTCGTGGAAATTCAGCCCCGGCACCAGATGTTCGGTCCATTCCTTGTGGTACTCGTAGCCCTTCAGCCCGAGGAACAGCAGCCCCAGCAATGCGGTGACCGCCAGCAGCAGGGTCAGAGCCTTGCCCCGGCCATGCTCCGCCGCATGGACGGCCCAGCCCATGGTGAAGCTGCTGGTCAGCAGCACCAGCGTGTTGACGGAGCCGATGACGATCTTGGTGTGGCGCCCGGCCTCGGCCACGCCCTCCGGGTAGGTGGCGCGCAGCCATGTGTAGGCCAGCAGCATCCCGCCGAAGAACAGGATCTCCGTCGCCAGGAACACCCACATGCCGAAGGACGCGGTGTCCGCCTGCTGTTCCGCCGTCGCGTATTGCGGTTCGGGCTGTGGGATGACGGGTGCGTCAGACATCCTGCGGCTCCGGTTCCGGCCGGTACTGGTAGGGCGGGCGGGTGACGGTGGGCGTCTTGTCGAAATTGTGGGCGGGCGGGGGGGAGGATGTCTGCCATTCCAGCCCGGTCGCCGCCCACGGGTTGGATCCTGCCCGCTTGCCGCGGAACAGCGACCAGCCGAGATAGAAGAAGGGCAGCGCATAGCCGATCGCCAGCACCGACGCGCCGGCCGATGAGAAGATGTTCCAGACCTGGAATTCCGGCGGATAGGAATAGTAACGGCGCTCCATCCCCAGATAGCCCAGGATGAATTGCGGGAAGAAGGTCAGGTTGAATCCGAAGAAGATCAGCAGCGCCGCGATGCGTGCCCACCATTCGGGATAAAGCCGCCCCGTCACCTTGGGCCACCAGTAATGCAGCCCGCCGAAATAGGCGCTGACCATGCCGCCGACCATGATGTAGTGGAAATGCGCCACGACGAAATAGGTGTCGGTGACATGGACGTCGAAGGCGAGGTTGGCGACGAACAGCCCGGTCAGCCCGCCGATGGTGAACAGCCCGATGAAGCCCAGCGCATAGAGCATCGGCGCGTCGAAGCTGATCCAGCCCTTGTGCAGCGTGGCGGTCCAGTTGAACACCTTGATCGCGGACGGCACCGCGATGACGTAGCTGAGCAGCGAGAAGACCAGCCCGGCATAGAGCGAGATGCCGGCGACGAACATGTGGTGCGCCCACACGAAGAAGCCGATGATCGCGATGGTGATGCTGGACCACACCACGAACTTGTAGCCGAACAGCGGCTTGCGGGCGAAGCAGGGCACGATCTCGCTGATCACGCCGAAGCCCGGCAGGATCATGATGTAGACCGCGGGGTGGGAGTAGAACCAGAACAGGTGCTGGAACAACAACGGATCGCCGCCCAGCGCCGGGTCGAAGATGCCGACCCGCAGCAGCCGTTCCACCGCCACCAGCAGCAGGGTGATCGCCAGCACCGGCGTCGCCAGCACCATGATGACGGAGGTGGCGTAGTTCGACCAGACGAACACCGGCAGCCGGTACCACGTCATCCCCGGCGCCCGCATCCGGTGGGTGGTGACGATGAAGTTCAGCCCGGTCAGGATGGAGGAGAAGCCGACGGCGAACACGGCGGCCAGCGCCAGCACCACGTAGCCGTTGGAATAGAGCGAGGAGAACGGCGTGTAGAAGGTCCAGCCGGTGTCGACCCCGCCGATCAGGATGGCGAACAGCGCCAGGAAACCGGCCCCGACATAGAGATACCAGCTGAGCAGATTCAGGCGCGGGAAGGCCAGGTCCTTGGCGCCGATCATCAGCGGGATCAGGAAATTGCCCATGGTGTTGGGGATCGACGGGATCAGGAAGAACCAGACCATCACGATGCCGTGCAGCGTGAACAGGCGGTTGTAGATGTCCGGTGTGAAGATGCCGGCCGGCGTCACCAGATTCAGCCGGATCAGCGTCGCCGCCAGCCCGCCGACGAAGAAGAAGAAGGTGATCGACAGGGTGTAGAGGATGGCGATCCGCTTGTGGTCCTTGGTCAGCAGCCAGGAACGCAGGGTGACGCCTTCCTCCGTCAGGTAGTTCCTGGTGGCGACGACGGGTTCGTCCGGCTTTCCGGTCACGGTCACGGTGGTCATTGGGCGGGCCTTTCCGCGCTGCCGGCCGCTTGGCCGGCCTGAGATTGTCCGGCCGCTTGGCCGGTTTGGGAGTTCCGGGCCGTCTTGTCGGCCAGCGATTTGATGTAGGCGACCAGCTTCAGCAGGTCGTCCTCGCCGATCTGCCCGGCGAAGGAGGGCATGACCGGCGGATAGCCGGCTGCGATCTCCGACTTCGGCTTCAGGATCGAATCGCGGATATAGCGGTCGTCGGCGATGACGGTGCGGCCGTCCTCCAGCGGCACCGGACGGCCGAACAAGCCTTCCAGCCGGGGGGCATGGACGGTGCTGGCGGTGCCGTGGCAGCCGCTGCAGCCATAGCTGCGGAACAGCGCCTCCCCCTCCTGGGCGAGGCTGGGGCCGGGGTCCTGGCTGTCGAGCCAGCGCTGGAAGTCGGACGGTTCCATGACGACGACGCTGCCGCCCATCCGGGCATGCCAGGTGCCGCAGAACTCCGCACAGAACAGGCGGTATTCGCCGACCTTCGTCGGCGTGAACCACAGCGTCTCGTACCGGCCGGGGACGGCGTCCTGGCGGACGCGGAAGGCGGGGACGGCGAAGTCGTGGATCACATCCTGCGAGGTCAGCACCAGCCGCACCGGCTTGTCGACCGGGACATGCAGCGTGTCGATCTCGCGCTGGCCGCCGGGATGCTCGATCTTCCACATCCACTGCTTGCCGACGACATAGATGTCGGTGGCGTCCTCGGGCGGGCTGTGGATGCCGACATAGAGGTCCGCCCCCCAGAAATAAAGGCCGAGAAAGCCGATGAAGGTGGCGACGGTCCAGGCGGTCTCGACCCTCCAGGTGCGGCCCAGCCGGTCGCCACGCTCCACCTTGCTGCTTTTCCGGTAGCGGACGCAGAAGAGGATCATCAGCCCGAAGACCAGCAGCAGGATGAAGGCGCTGGTGCCGATCAGGGCGGCGAACAGCCAATCCATGTCGGCGGCATGGGCGGACGCGGTGGGGGGGAGGAGTTGCATGCTTCCCATGGCCGTCCTCATCCCTTCCCCGGCCGACGGGTGGCCCGCCACACCAGCAGCCCGACGCCCAGGACCGAGACGGCGCCGGTCGCCTGCATCAGGCGGCCCACCTGGGAGTTGTATTTGCCGTGCGCCGGATCATAGCCGTAGCAGAGCAGCAGCAGATGGTCGGTGACCGAACCGACGGCCCCCTCGGAGGCGTCGACCAGCCCGAGCCGCAGGTCAGTGGGGTCGTAACCGATCCCCAGGATATAGCGGGACACCGTCCCGCCCGGCGAAACCAGCACCACGCCGGCCGGATGGGCGTATTGCCCGCTGGCCTCGTCCAGGCGGTAGGGGAAGCCGGCGGCGGTGGCGAGCCGGCGGACCTCCCGGCCATCGCCGGCCTGATCGGTGACCCGAGGATGGATGGCCGCGGCCAGTGCCGGATGGCGTTCGAAATGCCGCGCCTTCATCGCCGCCGCGTCGGCCGGGCTGTCGTTCGGATCGATGCTGACCGCCATCACCGCGTAATCCTTGCCCGGCGTCAGCGGCACTTGTTCGAGGGCCGCCGCCAGATCGCCCAGGACCACGCCGCACAGCGTCGTGCAGCGGAAATAGTCGAAGACCAGAACCAGCGGCTTGGCTCCATCGAACAGGGTCGCGGTGGTGACGGCTTGGCCGGCCTCGTCGCGCAGCCGGACGTCGCGCGGCAACTGCGCCCCCGGATGCTGGTCGAAGCCGAAGTCCTTGAAGCCGGACGGCAGCAGGGCCGTCGGCGAAGCGTGCGCACCTGACACAGGCAGTGCCAGAAGGCCGAGCAGAGTGACGATGGCGAGCCGTTTCATCGCTGCCCCTCCTGCCTTGCGTCAGCCGGCCAGTCGGGAATTCCGTGCTCGGCGACGCGGCGCATCGCCTCGTCGATGGGAATGTGGGCGATGCCGCGCTCGCGGTCGGCCCAGCCATAGCCGGTCAGCCGCTTTAGGGAATTCGCCTTGTAGCGTTTGAAATCGGCGGGCGGGTCGGTCTGCAGTCGCGGTTCCGGCATCGGCGTCGTCAGTCCGCGGTTCCGGTCTGCGGTCGCATTGGGGAAGATCAGCATCAGCGAGACCACGACCGTCCCGATCAGGCCGGCCGCCAGCGCGCCGAGCAGCACGAACAGCCAGGACGGCGCGTCCCGCTTCTCGAAGCGCGTATCGGGATTGCGGCCCCCCTGGTCCGGCTGCTTCGGCGGATGTCTGCGCCCCAGCCGCGCCCAGCCCAACAGCAACGCCGCCGCGGTCCCGGCGAAGCCGGGCCGGTCGATGCGCGTGGCCTTATCCATGGCGGACCCCCTGCGCCATCGGGCCGTCAGCACGGTTGGCGTGCCCGCTCCGGGCGACGTGCCGCCGGTCGGCGTCCAGGCGCCACAAGAACACCGCCGTGCCGGCGCCGCCCATCGCCAGCGCCGCGGCGGGGGCGAACCAGGTGAGGCCGCCTTCCAGCCCCGGCAGGATCAGCCACCAGCATTCCAGCAGATGGGCGGCCGGCAGCAGCAGGCAGACGGCGGACAGCCCGCCCCGGCTGCGCTTCACCGGCCACCAGATCAGGGCCGCGAACGGCAATGCTCCCTGCGCCAGCGCGCCCAGCACCGCGACCCATCCCCAGCCGCCGGACAGGCGCACGACGTACCAGGGAATCTCGTGCGGCAGATTCTCCTGCCAGACGATCAGGAACTGCATGAAGGACAGGTAGAACCACAGCAGAATGCCGGCGATCAGCAGGCTGCCCAGATCGCGCCGCTGCCCCGCGTCCGTCCGTCCGCTCAGGATTGCCGCCAGCGTCGCCAGCGCCAGGGCACCCAGCAGTTGGCCGCTGACGATCATCATCCCGTAGATGCTGGACCCCCAATCGGGCTCCACCGACATGAACCAGTCGAAGGAGGCGAAGGTGACGGTCAGCCCCAGCAGGATCAGCCCCGGTGCCGCCAGCGGGTTGCGGCCCCGTCCAGAACGCAGCAGCGCCGCAAGGGCCAGCCCGAGCCAGACCAGTGCATAGACCGCCGCCCGCCCGTAGAAGAAGGGGGCGTTCAGGTAGAAGCGGTTCTTCAGATGCGCGGCCTCCGCCGCCTTTGCCCAGGGGTACAGCTCCGGCAGCAGGATCAGCACCGGCACAAGAAGCAGCAGCGCCAGCGGCAGCGCGGCGACCATCGCCCGCAGGGGCGGCACCACGGCCGATCCCCAGCGTCCGCCGGTCAGGTCATGGGCGAACAGCAGCATCATGGCGCCCAGCGGTATCCCGATCCAGAAGGCGAAGGACGCCAGCCAGCCGCGCAGCACGGCCTGCGGATCGAACAGCGCGCCGATGGCGCAGACCGCACCGCCGGCCAGAGCCGCGCCGACGGCGGCGGGAAGCGGGCGCCGGATCATCGCAGCGTCCCCCGCACATCGTCCGGCAACTCGGCCGCCGCGGTGTTCTGGCTGGTCTGCAGCGCCCGGATATAGGCGGCGATGGCCCAGCGGTCGTCGGAGGTGACGCGGTCGGCATAGGAATACATCGCCCCCCAGCCGTTGGTGGCGACGTCGTAGAAATGCCGCGTCGGAGCGTTGCGCAGAGCCTCGCTGTGGAAGGAGGGCGGATGCGGGAAGCCACGCCGGACGATCATGCCGTCGCCGTCGCCGAGATAGCCGTGGCAGGGGGTGCAGTAGATCTCGTAGCGCTCCTTGCCGCGGGCCAGAAGAGCCCGCGTCAGTGCCGGGGGCGACTGAGGCCGGTCTTCGCGCGCGACGGTGTTGGGCTCCGGCTCCGGCGGCCATGCCCGGCTGCCGGGGGTGGCATTGGCCGGATTGGCGTCGGCCGGCGTCCAGGTCTTGTCGGTCGGCTGCTTCGCCATGTTGTCGCAGGCCGCCAGCAGCGCCGCCGCGCTCAGCAGAAGGGCGTGAGGAAACAGGCGGGTCATGCCGGCACCTCGTCGATCCGCACGCCTTCGCGGTGGGGAAGCAGCCGTTGCAGCAACTCGCCGTCGTCGCGCCCCTCGCGCTCCGCGATCCAGATCAGGAACCGGTCCTGCGAGGCATGCTCGAAACCGGGCGCGTCGAAGATGGGGTCATAGAGGCGCGGCAGCCGGCAGAATGCGCAGAAGGCGAGGAAGCCCACCAGCAGGATGGCCAGCGCCGCCAGTTCGAAGGTCGTGGTGCTGAAGGCCGGCCAGCTGTTCAGCGGCCGTCCGCCGATGTTCAGTGGATAGCTCAGCACCATCCCCCAATATTGCAGGAGGAATCCGCCGACCGCACCCAGCGTGCCCGCCGCCACGATGATCAGCGGCAAGGCGCGCGGCTTGCGGCCCAGCAGGTCGTCCACCTCCTCCACCGCATAGGGGCTGTAGACCTCCAGCCGCGTGAAGCCTTCCTGCCGCAGGTGCCGCAGGGTTTCCAGCATGGCGTCGGGGCTGTCGAAGGCGGCCAGCGTGCCGTGGACTGTATGGCCGGTGCCGCGATGCGCCCTCATCGCCCGCTCTCCGTCTTCTTCTTGTGGAGGAGTTCGCGCAGTTCGAACATCGACACGATCGGGATGAATCGCAGCGCCAGGAAGAAGCCGGTCAGGAACAGACCCACCGATCCGGCCAGCGTCGCCCAATCCCAAAAGGTCGGCATGAAGACGAACCAGCTCGATTCCGTGTAGTTCCGGTGCAGGCCGCCGACGACGATGACGTAGCGTTCGATCCACATGCCGACCACCACGCACAGGGCGATCAGGAACAGCAGCGGGCGGTTCAGCCGCAGCGGCCGGATCCACAGCAGTTGCGGCACGCCGCCGTTCAGGATGATCTTCGCCCAGTACCAGGGCGCGTAATAGCCGCCGAGTTCCGACATCACCACCGTGATCTCGTGCCCCTCCCCCCGGTAGAAGGGCATGAACAGCTCCATCAGGTAGCAGTAGGAAAGCAGCAGGCTGGTGGTCAGCATCAGCCGCGCCAGCACGTCGACATGGCGGAGCGTGATGACGCCGGTGAGATCCAGCGCCCGGCGCAGCGGGATGACCAGCATCAGCACCACGGCGAAGCCGGACAGCGCGGCGCCGAAGACGAAATAGGGCGGGAACTGCGTCTCGTGCCATCCCGGCGTTAGGCCGCCGGCGAAATCCAGTCCGACGATGCTGTGGATGGAGCAGACCAGCGGCGCCATCAGGGCGGCGAACAGCCCGTACAGGATCTTGAACTGGCGCCAGTGCCGCGACGACCCCTGCCAGCCCAGCGCCAGCAGCCCGTACAGCACCCGCTGCCAGCGCCGCCGCGCCCGGTCACGCAGGGTGGCGAGGTCGGGGAGAAGCCCGACATACCAGAACAGCACCGATCCGGCGACATAGACCAGGATGGCGACGAAATCCCAATGCAGCGGGCTGCGGAACTGCGGCCACAGCGCCATCGTGTTGGGATAGGGGAACAGCCAGTAGAAATACCACCAGCGCCCGAGATGGATGACCGGCATGATCCCGGCGCAGGCGACGCAGAACACCGTCATGGTCTCGGCGAGGCGGCTGGTGGCGCTTCGCCACTCCGACCGGGTCAGGAAGAACAGGGCGGAGATCAGCGTCCCGCCGCTCGCCATGCCGACCCACCAGACATAGTTGCCGATGGCGAAACCCCAGGCCACCGGCCAATCGATGCCCCAGATGCCGACGCCGCGGATGAACAGCCAGCCGAGCGCCACCACGAACAGGCCAAGCAGCCCGAGCGACAGCCCGAAGCCGATCCACCACCACAGGGGCGTGCGGCGTTCCAGCACGAGGTCGCTGACATGGACGGTCACCGATAGCGCGGTCACGCCCGGTTCGACCACGTCCATATGGGCGACCCTTGTCAGCTCCTGTCTGGCTTCGGGAGATGCGCCCACCGCCTCACACCTCCTGGATTTCGGGGTTGGGGTTGCGCAGCCGCGCCTCGTAGGTTGTGCGCGGTCTGGTGTTCAGTTCGGTCAGCACGCCATAGTCCAGCGGGCTCGCCTTGCGGCGGCTGACAGCGCTGTCCTTGTCGTTCAGATCGCCGAAGACGATGGCCTCGGCCGGGCAGGCCTGCTGGCAGGCGGTCTTCACCTCGCCGTCGCGGATCGGCCGGTTTTCCCGGTCGGCGGCGATGCGGGCGTTGCGGATGCGCTGGATGCAATAGGTGCATTTCTCCATGACCCCGCGCGCCCGGACGGAGACGTCGGGGTTCCAGGACTGCGACAGCCGGTTGTCGTCCACCGAATAGTTGAAGTAGTTGAAGCGCCGGACCTTGTACGGGCAATTGTTCGAGCAGAAGCGGGTGCCGACGCAACGGTTGTAGACCATCACGTTCAACCCGTCGGCGTCATGCATGGTCGCCCCGACCGGGCAGACCACCTCGCAGGGCGCGTTCTCGCAATGCATGCAGGGCATCGGCTGGAAATAGGTCTGCTCCGGCGCCTCCGCCTCGCCCTCGTACCAGGTGTCGATGCGGATCCAGTGCAGCTGGCGGTTCCGCAGCACCTCCTCCTTGCCGACGACGGCGATGTTGTTCTCGCTCTGGCAGGCGGCGGTGCAGGCGCCGCAGCCGATGCAGGAGTTGAGGTTGATCGCCATGCCCCAGGCGTTCCGCGGATACTCGTAATCGGGATAGAGCGAGTGCTGCGGCTCCTTGCGCTTGGCGAAGTCGGGATTGTGGCGGAACTCGTCGAGCGTGGCGTGACGGACCACGTCGGGGCTGTCGATCAACTGGTGGTGCTGGGTGGCGGCCAGCCGCCAGGTCTCCCCGGTCCTGCGCAGCTCCACCCCCGGCAATTGCCAGAGATGGTCGAGAGGGCGCAGCCGGAAGGCGTCGAAGCCGACGCCGCGCCCGACCCGGCCCACCACCTTGCGGCCGAAGCCGAAGGGCAGGGTGACGCAGTCGGGGGCATGGCCGGTCATCCGCCAGACCGGGGCGCGGAGAGTACCGGCGGCGGTGCGCACCTCCACCACATCCTCGTTCTGCAGGCCCAGCCGCTCCGCGGTCGCCGGCGCCATCAGCACGGCGTTGTCCCAGGTCAGGGTGGTGAAGGGGCGCGGCAGCTCCTGCAGCCAGCCGAGATTGGCGTAACGGCCGTCGCGCAGCCAGGCGTCCGGCCGGAACAGGGCGGTCAGTGCGCCGCCATCCAGCCGTGCCGGCGCCGGCGGCAGCCGGGCCGCCAGATCGGACGCAGGCGAAACCGACGCCGGTGCTGCGGCGCTGTCCGGCACAACGCCCAGCCGCAGGGCGTCTGTCCACAGCCGCTCCGCATCTCCCTTGCCCTGGAATCTCTCGATCCACGCGCCGCGCAGGATGGCGTGGCCGTCCGGCCGCGTCTCTCCATTGAAAACGGCCAGCAGCTCATGCGGCGACCAGCCGCCCCACAGCGGCCTGATCTGCGGCTGCTGGATGGTGACGGTGCCGTCGAAGGCGCGGGCGTCGCCCCAGCGTTCCAGCTCGTGGGCCTCCGGCACATGCCATGTGCAGAGCATTGCGCTCTCGTTCACCTCGGTGCCGAGATGGACGGAAAACGGGACCTTGCCCAATGCCCCGGCGAAATCGAGGTCGGCGGGCGCGGTGAAGACTGGGTCGATGCCCAGGATCAGCAGCGTGTCGACCCGCCCGGCCGCCATATCGGCGACCAGCCCTTTCAGCGACTTACCATGGTCGACCGGATCGGCTTCCACCGGCTCGATGTAGGTCACCGTATGGCCGGGCGCGCCCAGCACACCGTTGATGGCATGGACCAGCGCATGGACTGCCGCGGATTGCGCCGGCCCGGCATGGACCAGCGCCGCGCCGCCGCTGGCGGACAGGTCGCGGGCGACGGCGCCGAGCCAGCCGGGGGCACCTTGGCGCCAGTCCGCCGGCCCAACGCCAAGCTCGGCCGCAAGGGCCCGCACTACCGCCTCCACCTCGTCCGGGCGCGCGGCGAAGCGATGGTCGGCGCGGGCACCGGCCAGCGTCGGACTGCTTTCCACCGCATAGAGGCGGCTCATCTCCTCCGGCCGCCCCTCCTCGGCCACGCGGCGGCGGCGGGCGAAGTCGCGGGCGTAGCGCAGATGGCCGGGCGCGCTGTCGAGGAAGTCGCTCTCCACCGCCAGGATCGTCTTCGCCCGGTCGAGATGCAGAACCATGTCCATAGGCCGGCCGAAGGCCAGCATCGCCCCGGCCCGCACCGCATCGCGCCCGTCGGCTTCCCAGCGGTGCCATTGCATGGCCGGAAAGCGCTGCTTCAACGCGGCGATCTGTCCCGCGAGCGTGGGAGAGGTGACGGTCCCGGTCAGCAGCCGCAGCCCGTCGCCGCCGCGCGCGCTCAGGGCAGGCAGGCGGTCGACCAGCGCCTTGACCAGTCCATTGGCGCTGGCCGCCCGGCCGGCGGTCAGCACGGCGCGCGAGCGGTCGGGATCGTAAAGGTCGAGGATGCTGGCCTGGATGATCGGGTCGAGCGCGCCCAGGCTGGCGGGATGGTCCGGATTGCCCTCCAGCTGGACCGGGCGTCCCATCTGGTGGATGGCAAGCACGCCGTCGGCATAGCCGCCGCGCGTGACCGCCGTGGCGAAATGGCGGGCGACGCCGGGAACGAGACCGGGCGGCATCGTCACATAGGGGATCGCCTCGTCCGCCTCCTCTCCGGGTCCGCAGCCCGACAGCCCGGCCAGCGCGAAAGAGGCGCCCATCAGTTCCAGCAGCCGGCGCCGGCCGACGCGCGCCTCCGCGAGGTCCGGCAGGCCGGGGAACTCGGCGCGTAGCATCTCCAGCACGGCCGGCTCGCGCGACAGCTCCTCCAGGCTACGCCACAGCGCCCGGCCGCTCCGTCCGGCCACTCGGTCCTCGATCCGCCGGACCAGCTCCTTTCGCCGCGCCGTCATCGGTGGCACACCGAGCAATCGGACAGGGTTTCGGGATGGATGTGGTAGCGCGCCATCAACTGCTTGCCGGACGGCGTCTCCTCGGTCCGCTTCCAATTGGTGTCGAAGACCGCCTCTTTCGGGCGCAGGTTCGGGGCAGGATCGCGATGGCAGTCCAGGCACCAGCTCATCTGCAGGCTCGCTCCCTTCCAGGTCAGGGGCATGCTGTCCACCGGCCCATGGCAGGTGGTGCAGGCCACGCCCTTGGCGACATGGATGCTGTGGTTGAAGAAGACGTAGTCGGGCAGCGTGTTGACACGGTTCCAGCGGATGGGCTTGCCGGTGGCGAGGCTCTGGCGCAACGGGGCCAGCAGTTCCGCGTTGGTCCAGATCTGCGAATGGCAGGTCATGCAGGTGTGGGTCGGCGGCAGCCCGGCGCTGGGCGACTCCTCCACCGAGGTGTGGCAATAGCGGCAGTCCAGCCCCAGGCCGCCGACATGATGCTCGTGGCTGAACGGCACCGGCTGCGGCTGCACGATGCCCTGCCGCGTCGCATAGGTGGTGCTGGGAAAGAACCAAGCGCCACCGACCAGCGTAACCAGTCCCGCCAGGAGCGTGTAGAGCACCAGCTTGGTCGCGATGTTGGCGGTGGGGCTGAAGACTCCCGGCACGGCTCAAACCCCCGTCACGATGCCAGCTCGCGGAAATTGTCGACGGGTTGTGCGATCCGTGTCGCTCCGGCGGCGGCAAATCCGGCCGCCGCGACCGCTGTCGGGAAGCGGCGTCGGTCCATGGCTGCGTCTCCCTGATTTTCCGGCCCGGCAATCGGGTGGGTTCGACCGGGGCGAGGAACGGGGCGAGGGAACGGCATCGGGGTGACGTTCATCCGCTACAAGTCACCCATTCGCGATCCGGTTCCATGACTTCGGTCGGGCTAGCCCGACTGCTCCGGGTATCCGGCGCCATGTCATCGCACGCGCCGCGATTGACTTCGCCCGCCCATGGCTGCGGCTGCAAGATTGAGCCCAGCCTGCCCGTCAAAGACGGCCTACCGCTTCGAGCGTCGGCGGATCGGGGTCCGTTCCGTCTTCCGACCCCGGCACGACACTGAAGGAGCCATCGGTTTCCAGTACGACGGACAGCACGCCGTCCAACCGCTTGCGCCCCTGGGCGCGCAGGACGGCCATCACCTCCTCCCGCGTGACCCGCTGTTGCTTCAGTGCTCCCGGCAGGAACTCGCCCCGATAGACGAGCAATGTCGGCTGCGCCTTGATGATCGCCTGAAAGCGGGGCGAACGGACCGATGCCCAGGTGATCGCATATTGCAGCAGGATCAGCAGCACCAGCGCCAGCACGCCTTCGGCCAGCGCCACCGACTTGCTGAGCAGCACGGTGGCGAGCGTCGATCCGAGCGCAACCGTCACCACCAGATCGAAAGCGTTCATCTTGGTCAGGGTCCGTTTTCCCGAAATCCGCAGCAACAGCACCAGTGCCGCATAGGCGAGCACGCCGACCACCAGCACCCGGCCGAGACTGGCCCAACTGTCGAAGAACATGGTGGGATCCTTTCATCCTTTGGGCCGCCAACCCTTCTCGCGACCACGAGTTCCGAATTTCGGCTCGGCTGCAGAAATAGGCAGTCTTCCACCAATGCGCGGACCTTGGCGGTGGGAGCAGATCCGGCGGCGGGAGTTGGCCCTGCGCAGGCACGCCCTGCAGGAAACGCAAACACAAAAGGACATGCCATGCGTATCGCAATGCTCATTCCCGTCATCGGCCTCGCCCTGACCGCCGGCACGCCGGCCTTTGCGCAGTCGTCCTCCGGCCAGCAGAGCGCTCAGAAGAGCGGCAGCACCGCGGCCACCCAGACCAACCCGCAGATCCAGGCGATGACCCAGGACAAGCTACGCAAGCAACTGGAGCAGGCCGGCTTCAAGAATGTGACGATCATCGACGCCGCCTATCTGGTCCAGGCCCAAACCCAGGACGGCAATCAGGTGTTCATGACCATCAATCCGCCGTCGCAGATGTCGGGCAGTTCGTCGACCAGCTCCGGCAGTGCGACGACCGGCGGCCAGTCCGGAACCTCCACCACCGGCCATACCGGTTCGGGCAACGGCAGCACGGGCAGCACCAGCCCGGGCAGCGGCGCAACCAAGCAGTAAGGCGCGGTACGCGTTGCCATGAACCGCGGGGGGACAGGCGTCCCCCCGCCCTTTCCGCATGCCCGCAGCAACGAGGTCTCCGATGCAACTTCTTCCCGATCAACACCGGCTTATCGACCGGAGGCCGGCGCCCGCACGGACGCGCAGCCGGATGTGGCTCGTCGTCGCCGCCGGGCTTCTCCTGGCGTCTGCCGGTCCCGCGCTGGCTCAAGGCAAGTCGGGACCGGCCGGAGAAATGCCGGCCAGCTTCGCCGACCTTGCCGAGGCGAAGCTGCCGTCGGTGGTGACCATCACGGCCTCGACTGCCCCGGAACGGCCGCAGATGGCGCAGTCCGACCAACAGGGCGGCGCAGGCCCCTTCTCCATGCTGCCCGACAGCCCGTTGCGCGACTTCATGGAGGAGTTGCTGCGGCGGCAGATGCCGGGCGTTCCTGGCGGCCATGGGCAGGGTGCCCCGCGTGGGGAGGCGCCCGCCCGGCCGCATGGCATGTCGCTCGGCTCCGGCTTCATCGTCGACTCCAGCGGCTACGTCGTCACCAACAACCATGTCGTGGAGCATGCCGACAAGGTCGAGGTCACGCTGACCGACAAGCGCAAGTTGCCGGCGAAGATCGTGGGAACCGACTCCAAGACCGACCTCGCCCTGCTGAAGGTGGAGTCTGACAAGCCGCTGCCCAGCGTATCATGGGGCGACAGCAGCGCCATGCGCGTCGGTGACTGGGTCGTGGCGATCGGCAACCCGTTCGGGCTGGGCGGCACCGTGACCGCCGGCATCATCTCCGCGCGCGCGCGCGACATCGGCGCCGGTCCATATGACGATTTTCTGCAGACCGACGCCGCCATCAACCGCGGCAATTCCGGCGGCCCGATGTTCAACGTCAAGGGCGAGGTGATCGGCGTCAACACAGCCATCTTCAGCCAGTCCGGCGGCAATATCGGCATCGGCTTCGCCATTCCCGCATCGCTCGCCCGCCCGGTTATCGATGAGCTGCGCAACAACGGCCGGGTGACCCGCGGCTTTCTCGGCGTCACCATCCAGCCGGTCACGCCGGATATCGCCAAGGCACTCGACCTCAAGGACCAGTCCGGCGCGCTGGTCGCCGATGTGTCCAAGGACGCTCCGGGCGCCAAAGCCGGGCTGAAGAGCGGCGATCTCATCACCGAATTCGGTGGCAAGCAGGTCGCCGGACCGCATGAGCTGACCCGCATGGTGGCGCAGACCAAGCCCGGCGATACCGCCCGCGTCGTCGTCCTGCGTGACGGCAAGCCGGTGACGTTGGAGGCGCGGATCGCGGAACTGCAGCCGCCGGCGGAGCAGGCCGAGGCGAAACAGCAGCAGCCCGGTGGCGGCCAACTCGGCCTGACGCTGGCGCCGATCACGCCCGAACTGCGCAAGGAGTTCTCGCTCGACAGCGACGTGAGCGGTGCCGCGGTGGTGGAGGTCGCGCCGGACAGCCCGGCGGCGAAGGCCGGCTTCGAGCCGGGTGACGTCATCACCCGAGCCGGGCAGCAGGCGGTAGGTAATCCTGGTGACGTGGCGAATGTCGTCGATCAGGCCCGCAAGTCCGGGAAGGACCATGTTATCCTTCTGCGGCGGCGGGATGGCCAGTCGCTGTTCGTTCCGCTTCCGCTGGGGTGATTGGATTGAAGGGCCGACTGCGTCATTACTGGATGTTTCTGCGCGAGAGCCTGTGGTTCGTGCCGCTGCTGATGAGCAGCGCGGCGATGGCGCTGGCGGTCCTTCTCGTCACCAGTGGGCCGGTGCTGCCCGACGGGGCGGCCGAGCTGTGGCTGGTCTACAGCGGCGATCCCGAAAGCGCCCGCCAAATGATGGGTGCCCTGCTGTCGGGCATCATCACGATGACGTCGCTGGTTGTCTCCATCACCGTCGTGGTGTTGACCCTGGCCGCCGGGCAGCTCGGTCCCCGTCTGGTGCGCAATTTCATCAGCGATCCGCAGACGCAGGTGGTGCTGGGACTGTTCATGGCGACGATTCTCTATCTGCTGGTGGTTTTTCGCAGCATCGGCGCCCCGTCCGACAATGCGATCCCCCATTTCGCGATCACCGTCGGGACCGCGCTTTCGGCCTTGTGTCTGTTCGTGCTGCTGTTCTTCGTGCACAAGCTGGCGCGGTCGATCATGTACGACAACGCGGTTCGCGACGTGTCGCGCCAGCTGCGCGCCTCCATCGACCTGCTGATGCCGGAGGATGCGGACGCGGGAAAAATGCCGCCGCCGGTGCCGGAGGATGCTGTGTGGTTCGGGCTGGGAGAGGACGGCTATGTCCAGGCGGTCGACTTCGACATGCTCGTGCGCAAGGCCTGCGAGGCCGACGCGGTTCTGTGGCTCGACGTCCGGCCCGGGCATTTCGCTCTCGTCCGCGGCCGGCACCTTGCCGTGCATCCGCCGGAGGCCTGTGACGAGGCGTTCCGCCGCTCAATCCGGGAGGCCTTCATCGTCGGGACCGAGCGGACCCCGACCCAGGACCTTGAATATGGCATCCGCCAGTTGGTGGAGATGTCATTGCGGGCGCTGTCGCCGGGGATCAACGATGTCTACACCGCGCTGACCGTCATCGACATGCTGTCCTCGGCGCTGTCCCGCATCTTTGAACGGCCGCTGCAGGTGGCGGTGCTGTGCGACAAGACGGGCGCTGTGCGTGTGGTTCGTAACGTGACCGACCATGACGGGCTGGTGCGGGCGGCCTTCGATCAGATCCGCCAGGCGGGCGCCACCATGCCGGGCGTCCTGATCCGCGTGGCGGAAGCCCTCGAGGCTCTGGCGCCCTATGCGAGCGACGAGCCGCGTCGGCAGCCGCTGCTGGCGCAGATCGCCCTGATCGAGGCCACGGGCGAGCGGAGCGACTTCCTCGACCGTGACCGCGAGGCGTTGCGCTTCCGCTGCCGCAGCGCGCGGGACAGTCTGTCGGACCGGACTGTCGACTGCCGGGCTGCCGGCTGAAGGGCTTCGGCCCGGAACCGGGCCAACTGACCGTTCACCGGGCCATTTCCGAATATCCGGCCGAGCGGGCGGACATCGGCAGTCCGGTGCGCCGGGCCAGGGGTGGACGGTGCGGCGTCTCGCAGTCGGTCCGCAGCCGGTTGCGGGCGCGGGACAGGCGGGACCGGACGGTGCCGACCGACACCCCCAGCTCGTCGGCCGCTTCGAGATAGCTGTCGCCGTTGACGGCGACGATGCGGATCAGCCGCTGATGTTCCTCCGAGAGCCCGTCGATGGCCGTTGCCACCTCCCGCAGCAAAACCTGATGGTCCTGTGACGGCCCGCTGGCCATTTCCCCGTCCATCACCTCCACTTCGCCGAAGCGGCGCTTGCGGGTCCATTTGCTGTAATGGACGTTCTTCAGGATGGTGCAGAGCCAGGCTTCCAGGTTCGTGCCCTGCTCGAACTTCTCGCGGTGGCGGAGCGCACGTTCCATGCAGTCCTGGACGAGGTCGTCGGCCTCTGCGGGGTTGCGGGTCAGGCTGCGCGCGAAGCGCTCCATCGCAGGCATGGACCGGATCAGGTCCCGGTCGAAGTCATAGGTCATCATGCGCTCCTTATGGGTTGGCGCAGGGGGGGCTCCCTGGTTTCGGGCCTAGTTCCGGGAAGTCTCCGGCGGCTGCAGGGAGGCGGATCGGTCGAAGCTGTTCTCGGCGATGCGGAACCACAGGTGCTGGGCGTCGCAGAACGGCTTCCATGAGGCGTAGACTTTGCGGAAGCGGCTGCTCGCCGCGGCCAATGCTTCCAGCTGCTCCTCGGTGGCCCGGTGGGCGGCTCGCAGGATTTCCAGCGGAAAGGGACGAAGGATCGCGCCTTCGGCCGTCAGTTGCTTCAGGGCGGCGGGGTTGAGGGCGTCGTAGCGTGCGGTGATCCAGAGATTAGCTTCGGCGCAGGCGACCTCCACCGCCTCCCGGTACTCCGGCGGCAGCCGGTCCCGGGCCTGACGGTTGACGTAGCAGGACAGTTGCGCGTTCCCCTCCAGAAAGCCGGGGTAGTAGCAATAGGGCGCCGCCTTGTGCAGACCGAGCCGCAGATCGTCATGGGGGCCGGCCCAGGCTGCCGCGTCGAGCGTCTTGTCCTCCAGCGCGGCGCGCAGCCGGTCATAGCCTGTTCGCTGCGGCTGTCCGCCCAGGTGGCGAAGCACCTCGGCGGCCATGCCGGACACGCGGAACCTCAGCCCGTTCAGATCCTGCGCGGCGCGAATCTCCCGCCGGAACCAGCCTCCCAGTTGGGAGCCGGTGTTGCCGACCGGGAACGGGACCACGTCGTGGTCGGCAAGCAGTTCGCGGACCAGCGCCAGTCCGCCGCCCTGGTACATCCAGGCATTCTGCTGCCGCGCGTTCAATCCGAAGGGAACCGAGGTGTCGAAGACCAGCGCCGGCTCGCGGTCCATCGCCTGATAGCTGGCACCCAGTCCGATCGGCGCGCCGCCGCTGCCGACGAAATCGAGCATCGGCTGGTCCGCCGTCGGCCGCAGGGAAGGGTCGCGGTCGATGACGAACCGGTTTCCGGTCAGCCCGGCGACGCGGCGGACGAGGAACTCCACCCCACCGTTCAGGATGTCCAGCTCCCTCGGGAAGGTCGAGGCCAGCGGCCATCGGATCTGCGGCGGCCCTTGTGCGATCGCCGGGGCGGCGAGCACGGCTCCGCCCAGCCCGAGGCCCATGGCCGTCAGGAGGTTGCGCCGCTTCATCGGTCCTGCTTCCGTTTCCGGTCGACACCGCCGGGACACTGGTCGTCCGCATTAGCCCATCGGCGCAATGCGGTTTCCGGCGGCGCGAAGTGTTTCTCACTCGTTCAGAAAGCTATGTCCTCCCCGTCGTGACTTCCATGTGACTTTGGTTTAGCGGCGAAGCCAACAGGACCCGATCATGCCCACCCACATCGTCGTCGCCGACGATCACCCCATGTTCCGCGACGCCATGCGTCTCGCCATCGCCCGCGCGCTGCCCGAGGCCGAGATCGTCGAGGCCGGGACGCTGGATGCTGCGGCGGCGGCGCTGGAGGAAAGTCCGGACGCCGACCTGCTCCTTCTCGACCTGAACATGCCGGGGATGCAGGGCTTCGCCGGTCTGGTCTATCTGTGCAGCCGCTTTCCCGCCCTGCCCATCGCAGTGATCTCCGCCAACGAGGAGCCGCGGGTGATCCGCCGCGCCCTTGGCGCCGGTGCCTGCGGCTACATCCCGAAATCCGCACCGTCCGACATGCTGGGCGAAGCGTTGCAGGCCTTGCTGGCGGGCGAATTGTGGCGGCCGGCGCTGCAGGAGCCGGACGGTGCCGGCAGGGAAGAGGATGCGGCGGCCTGGATCGCCAGCCTGACGCCGCAGCAGGTCCGGGTCCTGATGATGCTGAACGACGGGCTGGTGAACAAGCAGATCGCCTATGAGCTGGGCGTGTCCGAAGGCACGGTGAAGGCGCATGTCTCGGCGATCCTGCAGAAGCTGGGCGTCACCAGCCGGACCCAGGCCGTGATCCTCGTCCGCCAGTTGGCCGAGGACGCCGACGCCCCGCAGGAGCTGATCCGCCGTGCGGCGGAAGAGCGGCAGGCCGGCTGAGGCAGGCTTATTCAGCCGCCGGACACGCGCCGGTCAGACGGCGCATCAGCGTGCGCAGGGCGGCCGGGCGGATCGGCTTGTTCAACACCGGCAGACCGAGACTCTCCGCCCGCTCCTTGACGCCGGCGGACCGGTCGGCGGTGATCAGGGCCGCCGGGACCGGCTGGCGCAGCCGCTGACGCACCGCCTGGACGCAGGCGAAACCGTCCTCTCCCTCGTTCAGATGGACGTCGGCGAGGATGAGATCCGGTGCTCCGCTTTCCGCTTCGGCCAGGGCGGCGGCAAGGCCGGTGGCGGTCTGCACCCGGCAGCCCCAGCCGCCCAGCATCGTCCGCATTCCGTCCAGGATGGTGGGATCGTTGTCGATGCACAGGATGCTTGTCCGCTCGGCCGGCGTGGCCTGCGCATCCGCCGCCTGACGATCGGCCTGCGCATCCGGCAGCGACACGCCGCGCGGGATGCGGACGCCGAAGACCGTTCCGCGGCCGGGGATGGAGTGCAGCGTGACCGGATGGTCGAGCACGCGGCCGATGCGCTCGACGATGGACAGCCCCAACCCCAGCCCATGCTCCACCCCCGGTGCCTCGGCGAAGCGCCGGAACTCGCCGAAGACCTGGGCCTGCTTGTCCTCCGGAATGCCGATGCCGGTGTCGCAGACCTGGACCACGACATGGCCGGCGACCCGGCGCGCGCCCAGCAGCACCCGGCCCTGCGGCGTGTAGCGGATCGCGTTCGCCAGCAGATTCTGCAGCAGCCGGTGCAGCAGGCGCCAGTCGCTGTCGATGGCGAGACTGCAGGGCAGGATGCGCAGCTGCAGCCCCCGCTGCTCCGCCAGCGGCGCGAACTCCACCGCCAGCGTGGCGAAGAGCCGGCCGAGCGGGAAGCTCTGCCGCTCCGGCTTCACCGCGCCGGCGTCGAGCTGGGAGATGTCCAGCAACTCCCCCAGCAGTTCCTCCACCGACGCCAGGGCGCCGTCCAGCTTGCCGACCAGCGCGTCGTTCGGCATCCGGTCGCCCAGGCTGGACGCATAGAGCCGCGCGGCGTTCAGCGGCTGCAGCAGATCGTGGCTCGCCGCGGCGAGGAAGCGCGTCTTGTCCTGGCTGGCTTCCTCCGCCGCGGCCTTGGCACGGGCCAGTTCGGCGGTGCGCTGGCGGACGCGTAGCTCCAGCCGGTCCTTGGCTTCGGCCAGCGCCGCGGCGGCGCGGACACGCTCCGTCATGTCGGAAAAGGTGGTGACATAACCGCCGCCGGGCATCCGGCAGGTGTGCATCTCCAGGACGCTGCCGTCCGGCCGGTGCTGCTCGACCGGGCTGGTGATGCTGGCAAGGAAGACGTCGAGCTGCCGGGCGACGAGGGCGGCGGGATCGCCCTGGCCGTAGAGGCCATGCAGGGCGCCGAAGCGCAGGATTTCCGGAAGGGCGATCCCGGCCGGTTCCATCTCGGCCGGGATCGCCAGCAGCCGGCGGAAGCGGCGGTTCCAGCTTACCAGTCGCAGGTCCTTGTCGAAGACGGCGATCCCCTGAGCGACATTCTCCATGGTCGTCTGCAGGACGTCGCGGTTGTACTGGATGGCCGCCGTCGCGTCGTCCAGCAGCCTCAACGCGTTGCCCTTGCCGACGCTGTGCCGTTCCAGCGTCAGGGCCATCACCAGCCGGGCGGAGGCGGCGCCGATGGCGCTCGCCAGCAGTTTCTCCGTCTGGCGGATCAGGCGCAGGTCGGCCTCTCCCGTGCTGGAACCGGAAAGGCCGGCTAATCCGTGCTCCGCCCGTTCGGGGCCGAGATAGCGGGCGGCGACCGCCCGCAGCTCCTCCGCCGTGACGGAGCCGATGCGCGGTTCGGACCCGGCATGGCTCCACTGAAGGTCGGTGTCGGTGAAGGCGCCGGCCTGCAACCGCTCGATCGGTCGCGGCACCGTCCGGAGCGACACCGCGATGAAGGCCACGCTGTTGGCGAGCAGGCTCCAGGTCACGCCATGGACGAAGGGGTCGAGATGGAGGCCGAGCAGCCGCTGGGGCGCCAGCAGGCCGGATCCGAACGGGCCCGTGGTCAGGATGCCGGCCGACAGCCAGCCGGCCTCGATGACCGCCGGCAGCAGCAGGGTGTAGCCCCACACCACGAAGCCGGCGACGACGCCCCAGAAGGCGCCGGTCCCGGTGGCTCCCCGCCAGATCATGCCGCCGATCAGGGCCGGCGCGAACTGCGCCACCGCGGCGAGGCTGACGAGGCCGATGGAGGCCAGCGGAAAGCCGGTCCCGACCATCCGGTAGTAGACATAGGACAGCAGCATCAGCACCAGGATCGTCACCCGGCGGGTGCCCAGGATCAGCCGGCGCATGTCCAGACGGTCGATGCCGTTGCCGCGGCGGCGCAGCAGGATGGGCACCACCAGATCGTTGCTGACCATGTTGGCGATGGCGACGGAGGAGACGATCACCATGCCGGTGGCGGCGGACAGGCCGCCGACGAAGGCGATGGTCGTCAGGATTTCCTGCCGGCCGGACATCGGCAGGGCCAGAACCGTCATGTCGCGGTCCATTGTGCCTTCCGGAAACAGCAGGAGGCCGGCCGCGGCGATGGGGACGACGAACAGGGCGATGGCCGCGAGATAGGCCGGGAACAGCCAGGTCGCCAGCCGGATATGCTCCTCGTCCCGGTTCTCGATGACGGCGACGTGGAACATGCGCGGCAGGCAGAGGACCGACAGCCCGGCCAGCGCGGTCATGGTGATCCAGCTGGAGCCGTCAACGCCGCTGGCGAACTGGTGCCGCAGGTCCGGCTCGGCCGATGCCAGCCGCAGCAGGTCGGCCGGCCCGTCGAACAACCCCCAGGTCGCATAGGCGCCGATGGCGAGGAAGGCGGCCAGCTTCATCACCGCCTCCACCGCGATGGCCAGCATCATGCCCTCGTTGCGTTCGGTCGCATCGACGTGGCGCGTGCCGAACAGGATGGCGAACAGGGCGAACACGATTGCGGCGACCAGCGCGCTGTCGGCCCAGATCGGCGAAGCCGCCGGCTGCTCCAGCATCACGATCTCGGGATAGCGCAACAGGACGGCGAAGCTGGACGAGACCGCCTTCAGCTGCAACGCCATGTAGGGCACGGTGCCGACGACGGCGCCCAGCGTGACGATGGCCGCGACCGGCTGGCTCTTGCCATAGCGGGCGGCAAGGAAATCGGCGATGGAGGTGATGTTCTGCGCCTTGGCGATCCGCAGGATCTTGTGCAGCAGCGGCCATCCCAGCGTGAAGACCAGGATCGGCCCGATGTAGATCGGCAGGAAGGCGTAACCGCCGGTCGACGCCATGCCGACGCTGCCGTAGAAGGTCCAGCCGGTGCAGTAGACGGCCAGCGACAGCGCATAGACCAGCGGACCCGATCCCGCCCCCGACTGTGGCCCATCGCGGCGCGCCCGGCGGTCCCCCCAGGAGGCGATGGCGAACAGGAACCCGAAATAGGCCAGCGCGATGGCCAGAGCCGCTCCACTCATCAGCATGCCTCCAGAGTTCGGAGGTGGCGTCCTGCGGCACAACGGAAAAATCGGGGAGTATCAGGGCAAAAGGGGCTGCCGCCCGTCTACATCCTCTCCTTCACGCCGGTCGAAATCAGCCACCAGTTCACCGGATAGGCGGTGACGAAGCCGCAGAGCATGGCGATCTGCATCATGAACCAGAATTCCGCCGAAGCCGGTTCCAGCTTGGCGCCCAGCACAGTGCCGAACAGGTAGAAGCTGGCGAAGGCCATGAAGCCGTACATGCCGACCTGCCATGCCGTCAGCGAGGCCGCATCGGCCTTCACCGCCTGCACCAGCCCTTTGCCGGGGGAGAGGTTGCGCATCGGCTTGATGGTGAAATACTGAAAGGCGACGCCGAAGGTGAAGGCGAAGATGAAATCGACGATCCACACCGCGAACATCTTCTCGGCGAACAGGCTGCGCCAGCCGAACCAGACCGCCACCGTCGGCGCGAACACCACCAGCCATTCGGCGACGATGTCGCCCAGCGTGCAGCCGCTGCCGCAATGGGCCGCCCCCTTGGCGACCATCACCGGGAAGGGCGTGTCGCGCTTGCTCGGCATTTCCTCGCCGCGCTCCTTCGCCTGCCGCATCATCTCGTGCGTCGCCAGCCGGCCGTAGGTGAAATAGCCCCAGAGGGTCAGGACCGTCCCGAACAGCGCGGTCACCGGCCAGACGACGTTCATGATCCACATGTGCTGGGGATGGCGCGCCACATCGATCAGCACGATCAGGGCGCACAGCCCGCCGAAAACCAGGGTGGCGATGGACAACAGATGGAGCCAGTCGGGAACCATCGAAACAACCTCCGCGTCGCCGTGGACGGAGCGGGACGATGGCGTCCGGCCCCGGGCGTCAACTCGGCGTGGCGGCGGTGGGTTCCGGAGAGGATTTGATGGAACCGAATCCACTGGAGCGGATTTGCCTCACTCATCTCCACGATTTTCAGGGGCGCAGACAAATGGGTATCCGCATTCTCCAGACCTGTCTTTTCGCCGGCACCGCCTGCGTCCTCGCTTGGATCGCCGCGCCGTCCCAGGCCACCGCCCAGGATGCGGTCGTCGCCTGCCATACCCAGCAGCAGATCGAGCAGCTGGTCCGCGACAAAGGCCAGATCATGCCGGACGGCTGCCGCAACATCTGGATCAGGACGGTCAACCGGCCGACGGGCGACCTGTGCGTTCTCGACATCTCGCAAACCAACGGCGGCATCACCGGCGCCATCGTGGAGGCGACGACCGACACCCAATGGTGGGTCCGCTGCCGCGACCTCGAGCGCCGGTAGGCCTCCCGCTCCCCGGCTCATGTCCCCGGAATGACCTTCTGCAGCGCTAGGGTCAGCGGGAAGCACAGCGCCGCGGCAAGGGCGAGCGGGGCGGCGGCACCGGACCCGGCCGCGGCGATCAGCACGGCGTCGTAGAGCGCGATGGCGGCGATCAGGACCGCCACTGCGCGCGGAACGTCGCCCGGCGCGCGGCGGAACAGCCGATGCACGGCCCAGCCCGTCGCTGCCGCCAGAGCCGCCCACAGGGCAAGCGCCGCCGGGCTGCCGAGCGCAACCCACAGCGCACCGGCAAGCGGGACCGCCAGAACGCCGAGCGGCCAAGCATTGTCCAGCCGGTCGTAAGCTTCCTGCCGGGCGGCGAAGGTCAGCCCGACCACATGGCAGAACAGCCCGCCGGCCCCCAGCAGCATCCAGGGCGCTAGTGCGCCGCCACCCGCGATCGCCGCCGCGGTGGCGTAGGACATCAGGCGGCAAAGACCCATGATCGCCGGGGCGGTCGCCGTGCGCTTGTGCAGGGCGTCATAGAGCAGGATCGCACCGGCCAGCAGCCCGCCGCACAATCCGGCCTCCACCCCCGACAGGGCGGCCAGGGCGATGCCCAGCGCGATCAGAGCAAAGCCGGCGGCGAACACCGCGCCAAGCGAGGCGTCACCCTTCGGAATCGGGCGGCCCGGCCGTTCCCGCGCGTCGATCTTCGCATCGAAGGCGTCGTTCAGATACATGCCGCCGACATAGAACAGCGCCAGCACGATGGCTGCGCGGGCAACCCCGCTGCCGAACCCACCGCCGGCCATGCCGTCCAGCGTTCCGACGCCGGCGAGCGCGATCCCGGCCATGGCGTTGCTCAGCACCGTCGGCAGATTGGAAACCCGGCCGAGGATCAGGGCTGCGCGCGGGCGGATCAGGACAGCCGTTCCAACACCCATCGCATTTCCCTTTCGATTCCGTCGACGACGCTCATTGCGCCCGCGCCGCAGGCTTCGGCGGGCAGGACATCCCAGGTGTAGGTTTCGACCTCCAGATGCGGCGCCACCGGCCGGCCGCGGTGGATCGCCAGCACGCCCTCCAGGGCGTCGCTGGTGGAGCCGAGCGGCGGTTCCGGTTCGGCGAAGACCGGGACGTGGAAATGGACCCGCCATTCCTCGCCCTCGCCGCCGGGGCTTTCCAGCGCCTGCGGCAGGTCGAGAAAGCGCCTCACCGTTCCGTTTGCCGCGCGGGCGACGGTCTGGTGGAGATAAACGGCATCGCGGAACGCAGCCAACCGCTCGCGCGCCGCGGCATCGGCCCGGGCGATCCTCAGGGCGGCGCTGAGCTGGACCTTGTGGATCGGGATGCCGGCGGCGGCGAGGGCGGCCAGCGACTCCTCCGGCTCCTCGAAATTGACCGCCATGTGGCAGACATCGAGGCAGAGGCCGAGATGGCGCGGCAGCGCCGCTGCGGCCTCATCCGCCGTCAGCCCGGCAAGGGCGCAGAGGCGCCGCGCCGCGGCATCGGTGAACAGGTGCGCCCGGAAGAAGGCGACGGCATCGGCGGTGCTGTCCAGCAGGCACCAGGGTTCCGGCTCCAGCGCCAGCGCCACGGTTCGGCCGGTGCTTTGCTCCAGCCGGACCAGCCCGGCCACCGCCTGCAACAGCCCCTCCGCCACCGCCGCTTCGCGCCCGGTCACGCGTGGGGCGTAGCCGCCGGGCACGGTGCTGATCGTCGCGAAGCCGCCCGGCGGGACCAGGGCGGCCATGGTTTCCGCCAGGGAGAGGCTGTAGGCGACCCGCTCCGCCGTCGTCCAGTCCGGCTCATAGACGGACTCCTTGACCGGTGCGCCGTGGAAGCGGCCATAGGGGAAGCCGTTCATGGTGAAGGCCGCGAACCCCTCGCCGTCGAAGATCGCCGCCAGGTCCGCCGCCACGCCTGCCGTCTCGGCGGCCTCGGCCGACAGGCGCAGCCCGACGCCGAAGGGACGGTCCGGGCAGAGCCGGCGCTTGATCTCCCGCACCGGCCCCAGCAGGGCCGCCCGAACCTCGGCGAAGCTCTGGGTCGGGTGGACGTTCAGGCAATAGCCGAGCGTGCCGCCGCCGGACAGGCGCATCAGGCGGCCTCCCGCGCCGACAACCAGCCGATGGCGCTTTCGACCAGGGCGGCATCCATGGCGTTGACCTCGATTCCCCGGCCGATGCCCGCCAGCAGGGTGATGGTCAGCCGTCCGCCGAGATGCTCGCGGAACTCCTCCAGCCCGGCCAGCACCTGCGGCCGGCCGTTGCCGTCGCGGCGGGCCAGCGTCGGGTGCCACAGGCGGAAGCCCAGATGTTCCAGCAGGACGGCGACGCGCAGATCCTCGCCCTCCGGCAGCAGACCGGCCAGCACCGAATAGCGGGTGTCGAGCGCGATGCCGATGGCCACCGCCTCGCCATGGCGCAGGTGGTTGCGGCTCAGCGTTTCCAGCTTGTGCGCGGCCCAATGGCCGAAATCGAGCGGCCGGGCGCTGCCCTGCTCGAACGGGTCGCCGCCCTCGGCGATCTGGTGCATGTGCAGCTCGGCACAGCGGCGGATCAGGTGGGCGACGGCATCGGGCTCGAACAGGGTCAGCGCGTCGGCCGACCGCTCCAGCCATTCGAAGAAGGCGCCGTCGCGGATCAGCGCCACCTTGACCGCCTCCGCCATGCCGGCGATGCGGTCGCGCTGCGGCAGGCTGTCGAGGAAGGCGCCGTCGTTCACCACCGCCCAGGGCGGGGCGAAGGTGCCGATCTGGTTCTTGGCGCCGTTCAGGTTGATGGCGCTCTTCACCCCGACGCCGGAATCGTTCTGCGCCAGCACCGTGGTCGGCATGCGCACCAGCCGCACGCCGCGATGGGCGGTGGAGGCGGCAAGCCCGACCGCGTCCAGGAAGGCGCCGCCGCCGACCGCCAGCACATAGGAATGGCGGTCGATGCCGTGGCCGAGGATGGCGTCGTGCATCTGCCCGATCAGGGCCGGGTCGTTCTTCACCGCCTCCCCACCCGGCAGCAGGCGCGGTGGCGCCACCAGGGTCGGCAGATCCTCGCGGGCGGCGAAATGGGCGGCGATGGCCTCCGGCAGGGCCGGATGCCCGGCCAGCACGCCCATGTCGACGAAGGCGAGGCAGCGCGGGCGCGGATCGGCCCCGGCGGTTCCCATGGCGTCGGCCAATGTGGAATTGGCCGGGTAGAAGGCGTCGCGGGTGAAGGCGACTGCATAGTCGAAGGTGACGGCGAAGCGCTGGCGGATGATGGGGGAGCGGACGTCCGGATGGAGAATGGAAGTCATCGGGCGATCACCTCGTCGAAGAGATGGGCGAGCAGGAGGGACTTGACCGCCTCCGCCGGAACCGGTCCGTCGGGCAGCAGGCCGGGTTCGGAGGAGATCAGCAGCGGCCCGGCCTCATGCCGGTCGGTCGGTCGGCCGTGCGATCCCTTCACCAGCCCGGCGTCGAGCGGGATCACGTCCATCAGCGTGCGGAAGCCCAGCGCCTTCTTCGCCAGCCGCCAGCCGATGGACGCCTTCGGAAAGCGCAGGGCGGGGTCGAGGAACAGCTCCGCCGGGTCGTAGCCGGGCTTGCGGTGGATTTCCACGGTGCGGGCGAAGTCGGGCGCCCGGTCGTCGTCCAGCCAGTAGGGATAGCTGAACCAGCGGTCGGCGCGGCTGACCGCGACCAGTTCACCGGCGCGCGGGTGGCGGATGCCGGCGGCCCGCTGCGCCTCGGCGTCCAGCACCCGCTCCACCCCGTCGATCTTCAGCAGCAGGTCGCGCACCGCCGCCACCTGTTCGGGATGGCGGACATAGACATGGGCCAGCTGGTGGTCGGTGACGGCGAAGGCGGCCGAGGCGCCGGGGTCGAGCAGTTCGCCGCCCTGTTCCTCCCGCACCGCGATCAGCCCGGCCCAGCGCAGGGCGCGGTTGATGGCGATGGGGCCGGCGACGCCGGTGATGCCGTATTCCGACAGCACGACGACCCGCGTGCCCTCGCGCTCCGCCGCTTCGATCAGCGGGGCGGCCAGGGCGTCGACGGCGGCGACCTGGGCGGGGATGCGCGGGTCGTCGGGACCCAGCCGTTGCAGGTCATAGTCGAGATGCGGCAGATAGACCAGCGACAGGCTGGGGCGGAAGCGCCGCTCCACCTCCGCCGCGCAGTATGATATCCAGCGGCTGGAAACGATGTCGGCGCCCGGCCCCCAGAAGCGGAACAGCGGGAACGGCCCCAGCGCCTGCGCCAGTTCGCCGCGCAGGGTGTCGGGGTGGGTATGGATGTCCGGCAGCTTGCGGCCGTCGGCGGCATAGATCGGGCGCGGCGTGACGCTGATGTCTGCGCCGGAGTACATGTTGTACCACCAGAACAGCTTCGCCCCGACGAAGGCCGGGTCGCGCCGCCGCGCCTCCTCCCACAGCGTCTCGCCGGTGACCAGCCGGTTGCTCTGCTTCCAGAACAGGATTTCCGACAGGTCGCGGTCGTACCAGCCGTTGGCGACGCAGCCATGGCCGGAGGGGGGAAGCCCGGTCAGCATGCTGGCCTGCACCGAGCAGGTGACCGCCGGCAGCACCGGCACCAGCGGACGCATCCCCCGCGCCGCCAGCCGGGAAATGGCCGGGGCATGGGGCAGGAGGTCGGCGGTCAGCCCGACGACGTTCAGGACCAGCGTGCGCCTCATCGCCGTCAGACGTCCGCTTCGGCGGTCAGCGGCGAGTCCACCGTCGGGGCCTCAACCGTCGGGGTTTGCCCGCGCAGGACGGTGTTGCCTTCGAACAGCAGGCGCTGGTCGACCGGCAGCGGGATTTCCAGCTCCGCCGGGTCGAGCCGGCCGCTCTGGGCGTAGAAGGCGATGGGGTTGCGCCAGACGATGGTCTCGATGGCCTCTTCGGCGATGCCGGCATCGCGCATGGCCTGCGCGGTCTTCGGCACCTTCAGCGGGTCGCTGATCCCCCAGTCGGCGGAGCTGTTGACCATGATCCGCTCCGGCCCGAAGGCCTGGACCAGACCGACCATGCGCGGCTCGTCCATCTTGCTGCCGGGATAGATGGTGTGGCCGGCCCAGCAGCCGCTCTCCAGCACCATTTCCAGCGTCAGTTCATTGTTGTGGTCGATCAGGGTGAGGTGCGGCGGCATTCCGGCCTCGCGCAGCAGGTCCAGCGTGCGGCGGGTGCCGGCCTTCTTGTCGCGGTGCGGCGTGTGGATCATCACCGGCAGGCCGTGGTTCTTGGCCATCTCCACCTGCCGGGCGAGGATGTCGTCCTCCGCCGGGCTCATGTCGTCATAGCCGATCTCGCCCACCGCGACGACGCCCTCCTTCTCCAGATAGAGGTCGACCAGCTCCAGCACGCCGTCGACAATGTCGGTGTTGTTGGCCTCCTTCGGGTTCAGGCCCAGCGTGCAGAAATGGCGGATGCCGAACTGGCTCGCGCGGAAGCGTTCCCAGCCGATCAGCGACAGGAAGTAATCCTCGAAGCTGCCGGCGTGGGTGCGCGGCTGGCCCAGCCAGAAGGCCGGCTCGGTCACTGCGACGATGCCGGCCCGGCGCATGGCGGCATAATCGTCGGTGGTGCGCGACGTCATGTGGATGTGCGGATCGAACAGCTTCATCACGTCAGGTTCCCAGATCGAGGAGGAAGTCGAGGTCCGCCGGCACCGGCCGGTTGGATGCCCGCCGCTCGTCGCGGAAATCCGCGGCCATGCGGCGCAGTCGGGCTGTCGTCCGCTCCGCCAGCCCGATCACGCGGGCCAGCGGTGCGCCGGTGAACACCGCCTTCAGCACCATCTGGTTGAAGACCGGCTCGGCGAAATGGGCGGCGGGAAAGCGGTTGTCGCAGGCGATGGCCTCGAACACCGGCTGCACGCTGGACCGGCAGGCGTCGGCGGCGAGATCGGCGAAGCGGCCAGGGTCGGGCAGCAGCGTCAGCGACTGGAGGATCGCCGCACGCTCCGCGCTGTCGGACCGGCGGAAGGCGGTCGCCAGCCGGGCGGGGGCTTCCTCGCCCGCGGCATGGACGGACGCGGCGAGCAGGGCGGCGCGGGCGATGCGGGCGGGCGGCCAGCCCTGTGGCGCAGCACCGCCCAGCTTGCGGCCGGCAATCGCGAACAGCCGCATGAACTCCGCCGTGCCGGGCAGGGGCGGCGCGGCCACGGCGGTCTCAAGCCATGCCGCGGCCTCCCGGTCCTGTTCGACGACCAGGGCGGTCAGGATGCCCGGCATGGCTTCGGGTGCCGCAGCGGGCAGCATCGTTGGATCGGCCATCAGCAGTCCCCTTCGCCCATCCCTGCTCCACACGCCGCGGTCATCATGGGTGCCGGCTCCTGCATTGCGACGTTTCGGTGACCGATGTCGCAAGCGGGAGTGAAAACGCCCGCCCACAACAACTCCTATCGGATGCAAGAAATATACGTGTGTCAACCGATGATATTTGCCGATTGGACGTCGGGCGGGGCGCTGCCCTGTGTCGCAGGCCTTGGCCCTTCCCAGCACGGGTCGTCCGGGACTAAAGCCATGGCTTCCCAGGCTTCGTCCGGCAGACCGGGTGCGGACCGCCTTCTGCTGCGACTGATCGATGACCGGTGTCCCGTGCGACTGCGACGTTCTGGTGGTGGGTGGCGGGAACGCCGCGCTCTGCGCCGCCATCGCCGCCCGCCGGGCCGGCGCGGCGGTCCTGTTGCTGGAGGCGGCGCCCAAGGCGCTGCGCGGCGGGAATGCCCGCCATTCCCGCAACATGCGCGTCGTGCATGACGCGGCGACCGCGTGGGTGCGGGGACGCTATCCGGCCGATGATTATCTGGCCGACCTGCGGCGTGTGGCCGCCCCCGTCGATGGTGGGTTGGCCCGCCTGTTCGTCGACGCAAGCGCCGACATCGTCGATTGGCTGGCCGGCAACGGCGTGCGGTTCCAAAGCTGTGCCGACGAGGTTCTGCCTTATTCGCGCAAGACCGCCTTCTTCCTTGGCGGCGGCAAGGCCCTGGTCAATGCGCTCTACGCCACCGCCGAACGGCTGGGCGTCGCCATCCGCTACGACAGTGACGTGCGGGCGCTGGATCTGCGCGACGGGCCGCCTGCCGTCACCGTGGGGGAACCGGGCGTCACGGTACGGGCGCGGACGCTCGTCGTCGCATCCGGCGGGTTCCAGGCCGATCCCGACTGGCTGCGGCGGGAGTGGGGCGAGGCCGCCGGCCGGTTCGCGATCCGCGGCACCCCGCATGCGACCGGCGTTCCGCTGAAGGCGCTGCTGGAGGAGGGGGCGGAGCCGGTGGGGGCGGCGGACCGCTGCCACATGGTCGCGGTGGATGGCCGCGCGCCGCGGTTCGACGGCGGCATCGTCACCCGGCTGGACGGCATCGCCCATGGCATCGTCGTGGACCGCGACGGCCGCCGCTTCGCCGACGAAGGCGCGGTCATCGGGCCGTCGCGCTACACGGCCTGGGGTGAGTTGGTGGCCCGTTGTCCCGGCGCCGTCGCCTTCTCGATCTTCGATGCGGCCATCGGGACGCGGTTCCGGCCCTCCATCTTCCCGGCGATCCGGGCGGATGGCATCGGCGAACTGGCGCTGGCGCTGGGCATTCCGCCGCCGGCCCTGCAGGCCACGGTGGCCGGCTTCAACGCCGCGATCACCAACGGAGGCGGCACGGCGGGCGTCGATCCGCCGAAGACGCGGCTTGCCGCGCCGATCATGGTCCCACCCTTCGGCGCCTATCCGGTGCGGGCCGGCGTCACTTCCACCTGCCTGGGGGTGCGGGTCGACGAGCGTGCGCGGGTGCTGCGGCGGGACGGGACCGCCTTGGATGGTGTCCATGCCGCCGGGGTCGTCATGGCGCCCAACATCCTCGGCTGCGGCTATCTGGCGGGGAGCGCCATGACCGTCGGCGCCGTGTTCGGCCGCATCGCCGGTCGGGAGGCAGCGGCTTATGCCCGGCGCTGACGACTGGGAGCGGATCACGGCGGATGCGCGCCGGGCGCTGGACATCTGCAACGCCTGCCAGTTCTGCGACGGCTATTGCGCGGTGTTCTCCGCGCTGAAATTGCGAAGGCTGGTCTCGGCGGCGGACCTGACCTTCCTGTCCAACCTCTGCCACAACTGCCGGTCCTGCTATCACGCCTGCCAGTACGCACCGCCACATGAGTTCGACCTGAACCTGCCGAAAAGCCTCAGTCTGGTCCGGCAGCAGACCTACCGCGACCATGTCTGGCCGCCGGCGGCGAGGGGGCGCCTGCCCGGCGCAGGGTGGTCCTTCGTCGCCGCCGTCACCCTGGCCGCGATGGCGCTGGTGGCGCTGCCGGCGGTTCTGAGCCTGCCGGCGGAGGTGCTGTTCGGGCGGCATGCCGGGCCGGGCGCCTTCTACCGGCTGGTGCCGTGGGGGGCGATCGCTGGGGTCGCCGGGGCGGTGATGCTGTGGTCGCTGCTCGCCATCGGCTTCAGCGTCGCGTCCTTCTGGCGCGGCATGGGGCCGGCGCCGACCGGGGCGGCGCTGTTGCCGGCTCTGCGCGATGCGCTCCGCGATGCGGCCAGCTTGCGCAATCTCGGCGGCGGCGGGGCCGGCTGCAACGACCGGGACGAGCGCTTCTCCCAGGCGCGGCGGCGGTTCCATCACGCGCTGTTCCATGGGGTGGCGCTCTGCTTCGCTGCCACCGGCGTGGCGACCGTCTACGACCATGGGTTGGGCTGGCAGGCGCCCTATCCGCTGCTGAGCCTGCCGGTCCTTTTCGGAAGCCTCGGGGGCGTCGGGATGGTGGTCGGCACCGTTGGGCTGGCGCTGCTGAAGCGGCGCGCCGATCCCGAACCGGTGGCGCGGAGCCTGGCCGGCGCCGATTGCGCGCTGCTGGCGTTGCTGTTCCTGGTGGCGGTCAGCGGCCTCGGGCTGCTCGCGCTGCGCGGGACGGCGGCGATGGGGCCGCTGCTGCTGGTCCATCTGGGACTTGTCCTTGGCTGGTTCGCGACGCTGCCCTACAGCAAGTTCCTGCATGCACCCTTCCGCTTCGCCGCCCTGCTGCGGGCGGCGATGGAACGGCAGGGCAGGGACTAGTCCCCTCTCCCCCCGGGGAGAGGGTTAGGGTGAGGGGGGCGCGTTGCGAGGATCTTCAAGCATCGCGCACTCTCCGCGCACCACCAAATCCACCCTGTGTATCCCCCTCACCCCGACCCTCTCCCCAGGGGGGAGAGGGGGGATTGGGTTGGCGATCAGGCACGCCCCAAGTCTCCATCCACCCGCCGCCACAGCCCCAGCGGGTTGCCGTCGCGCAAGGCCTCCGGCAGCAGGTCGGGCGGCAGGTCCTGGTAGCAGACCGGGCGCAGGAAGCGGCGGATCGCCAGCGTGCCGACCGAGGTGCTGCGCGGGTCCGACGTCGCCGGGAACGGGCCGCCATGCACCATCGCGTGGCAGACCTCCACCCCCGTCGGCCAGCCGTTCGCCAGGATGCGGCCGGCCTTGCGCTCCAGCGTCGGGATCAGTCCGGCCACCGCCGCCTTGTCCGCCGCGTCCATCTGCAGGGTCGCCGTCAGCTGCCCTTCCAGCTTTTCCGCCACCGCCGTCATCGCCGCCACTTCGGGGCAGCGGATCAGCAGCGAGGCGGCGCCGAACACCTCCTCCTGCAATTCGGTGTCGGCCAGGAAGGCGTCCGCCGTCGTGGTGAAGAAGGCCGCCTGCGCCTGGTTCGGACCGCTGCAGGCCAGACCGCGCGCCAGTGTTGTCACGTCGCCGCTGCCGGCCAGCTTGGCGACGCCGGCGTCATAGGC
>NZ_VTTK01000018.1:0-129341 GCF_008365135.1 Azospirillum sp. Sh1
GGCCGGCATCCGGGTATCGATGGACGGGCGCGGCCGTTGGATGGACAACGTCTTCATCGAACGGCTGTGGCGATCGATGAAGTACGAGTGCGTCTATCTCCACGCCTTTGAGACCGGTAGCGAGGCCAGAGCCGGGATCGACCGCTGGATCGATTACTACAACGCCGACCGCCCCCACTCGGCGCTCGGCGGCAGAACCCCGGCAGAGGCCTACGAGCGCTCTCCGGACCAAATCAGAATGGCGGCATAACACGAACCGGAACCAAGCTTATTTTAGCCGCAAATCTGTCCGGGAAATGGGGACCAGCTCAGAGGACTCGGCGCCTAGAAGTCCAATCGCTTCATGACATCCCTTAAAACACAGATGTTCAGCACTTTCGACCATTTACGAACCTTCTGACATTCGGTTGTGCGCATAAGGTTCGCGCGGAAGAAAGACAAGCGGCTAAACTACTTTCTTCGTCAAAGCCGGACGATCGTTTCTACACCGGCCGGCATGTTGGTGAGATCAAGGTCGATCTCGTAATCCTCGAACCTGCGGGCCGGCGGTAGAGTATCCAGTTCGGAGGCGGCAAGGTCATACGATACCCCCTTTCCCCGGCGCCGAACTGTGACACGCTGAAATAGGCTGGCGGGAGATGCATTGCCGAGGGCGCTATCGTGACGGAAGACGATCAACCGCCGGCTGGCCATTTCCCCACGCGCAGCCGAGTGGTCATGGTCGAACATCCGCTCCAACGCCGTCCACAGCAACTCGAGGTCACTCTCGTCGAAACCGATGCACTCTGCTTGTTTGGCCGAGATATAGCCATGGACACGATAAAGCGCATAAGGCACCCGGTACTTGCGTCCCATTGTCCGGTTTTCAATGCGCTCGTCGTCAGAAGCCACCTCTCCCTCCTGCAGCGGCATGAGGCTATTCAAGGTGGTGTTTTGGCCGTGATTGGGCCGCTTTGCTCTCTGCGCTTTCCGGCTTCGCTCCTCCGGTTCTACGGTGGCCGCCATGCGGGTGATCGTGATCTCTTGCGGCAGGATCGGCTCGACCGATTCGGCGAAGCACAGCTGTACCGGGCCGAGAACCTGACCGCAGTTCACCCCGAAGCCCATCACAGCGCCAAAGGTGCGCACGTCGAAGAAGTGATCGCACATAAACCGACGCAGAGCTGCCGCCTCGTCGTCGTCCCGCGGCGACAGCCGGGCGGCCGTTGCCACCGCTGCTTCGCCGGGACGCACCGCCCGATAGGCGTCACGGTGCGTCCGATTGAGAATGGCACCATCGCGCAGGTAGATGCCGAAGCGAGGATCATCGCCATGGAACAGGCTGACATAATTGCGGGTTTTGCGCTTCAGGCAAACATCGGTCACCAGCCCATGACTGGTTTCCGGATCAAGGCGCGGCTGGTTGCCAAGGTCAGGGTCGCCGTTGGGGTTGCCGTTCTTCACCTCGAAAAACAGGACGCACTCGTAGCGGTTTGAGACAGCAGGCATGGGCTCATTCCTCCGGTTGGGCAACCGTATCGGTGCCCTCTGAATCGGGTTTGCGAGCGTGGCGTTGGTGGTAATAGCCGACAGCGAAGCGGCCCTGTGCCATGGGCTGCAGTTGGCGCGGAAGATGCATGTCCAGATCGCGCATGATCTCGTCGATTTCGCGCTCGAACCAGACAGCGAGGCCGCGGGTCACGCGCTCCCTGTGCAGCACCTTCAAATGATGGGGAGTGGTGCGCAGCAGCAGAGGAAAGACGCTGGCCGGCGTGGCCGAGGCCGCACCGTAATAGCGATCGCGGACACTGGCGTTGAGCCGCCCCAAGGCGGCGCGCTGGACGTTCTCAAGAACAGCGAACAGCCGTCCGAGCCGGTAGGCTTGGTCGAACTCCGTACGATCGAGGCTCACTGGCACCTCCATGGCCGGATCGGTGTGTTGATTGGCGCTGCCACGCCGGTGCCGGTGGGCAGCACGCAGAAGGATCGCTTTGCACAGGGCAGCACGCGGGCCATCGACCGGTTCGCCGGCACGCAAACGCTGAAGGACCGCCGCCAAAAGGGTCAATGGATAACGCTCTCCCGTCAGGATCGCCCGCATCAGGTCGCCGGCGAGTTGCTGCGGAACCGACCCGGAGCGTCCCTGCCGTGCCATGGCATAGAGCAGCGCCGCCGGTGAGGGAGGTATTTTCCAAGCTGGTGGCTCGATCCGCAGATCGTGCCAGTGAGTGGTCAGTCGCTCGATCAGCGCCCCCGCCGTCACCTCCTGCCAGAACCGTACCGACAGGCGCGGGCCGTTCGGCATGAGGCCGAGGATAGACACGCGGACGCTGGGCTCTACGCCAAGAGCGGTGGCTTGCGCAGCGGCAGGCTTATCCAGCCATTCCCAGCTACGGCGAAAAACCGGGCACCCCTCTTCATTGATGGCATGATCGGGTGATCCGGTCGGCGCCAACAGGCTGCCCACCAGTGCCTCGGTCCGACGAGCCGCCGCCTCACCATGGACGGCGGCGTCAGCCCAGAATACCATGGTGATGTCCCCGACCCGGAGTTTGGATCGGCTGCCCGGTGTCAGCAGCGCGTTGAGCGCCGCGCCGTACTGAAAGGCTGCGGCCTCAGAAACAGGAGCGTTGTCACCCTGGACCTTGCCATGGGATCTGAAAGCAGGCTGGTGGAAAGACACCAGTGATGCGCCGGTCGTCGGGGCTCCCCACACACCCTTGATCGCAGGGTGCAGGCGAGCAACCGGGGCAACCTGGCCAGTGACCAAGCACACTGCCTTGGGTCGGTCACCCTCGATGGCATGGGGTTCCCACGCGGCCTGGGCCGCCGGCCGATCATGCAGAAAGCGCGGCCGACCGGCGGCATCGACATCGTCGAGCAGGCGAAAAACAAGTGTGCGATCGAGCAGCGCCGGCGAGAATGGCGCTCGCCGGAAGCGACTTGGCGTCCAGCTGCGCAGAAAGCGCAAAAACGCGAGGAGGCCAGGATCCTCTGTGCCATCCAGCAGCCGCTCGTGCCAATCACGGAAGGCATCGGCACGGGCGGGGTGAGCGGATGGTTCCGTGCCCTCCGGCGGGCTGCCGAGTCCGAGAACGAAGTGACTGTTGTCCCAGAGGAAGAAGGGCCGGGGCTTGATGCCGGATCGCGTGAACGACCGCGGAACCGCCATCGACTGCCCACCGCCGCGGTTCCGTCCGTCAGTGGAAAGGCGGAGGTCGTCACAGGCGACGGGCTCGCCGTCTGCCGACAGCACCAGCCCGAAGGCAATGCGCTCACGCGTGAAACCGAAGGACGGGACATCGCGGCGACGTTCCAGCCGACCATAATGGGAGGTGAGAGCGGCGAGGACCGTCATGGCCGCACCGCCGTAACAAGGGGTGGAACGCTGATGACGCCGTCGCGCAGAATGGCGTGGAAAAACCGGGCGGCGTGATTGTCGGCATAGTCGATATCGAGCAGCATCGGACCGAGATCGCGGTCGCGCTGGTCATCGGGCAATTGATGCTCAGGCACCCGCCCCTCCCACAGCACAACATCGGCTGGAAATTCGCGTGTGCCAAGATAAGGTGAGCGGAAATACTGGCCACGCCGGGCTCTGCGACGAAAGATGGTAAGGGGTTCATCGAGCCTGTCACCGCTTGGCGCATCATCCGTCAGACGAAGGCGAGCGGAAATCAAGTAGTCTACATCGACCAGAATGGTGGCCGCGCGGCGCTGCCGCATGTCGGCAGCATTCCGTGACAGGCGTTGAAGGTCGCCGTCTCGCATGGCATGGCGTACGGAGGTAGCCGAGATACGATCACCGATCTCGTTGCGCGTCAGGGATTGGAAGCGAATAGGCTTGAGCACGTGGATTTGGTGGATGACCCAACGCAGGCGAGGGCGCCAATAAACAGCTTCGAAAATTCCACGCGCTGCAGATGGAGTGATGACCGGATAGGAGGCGCGTTCAGTTTTGAACTCCACGGACGAGAAACAGGCCCGAGCACCAGAGACACGTATTGTTACATCATGCCTCATAGGATTCTCCATCAATAACCATTCATCGCCAGGTTACTGGTTTTCCGCCTATGGGATTTTATCTTACATAAATTTTTTGATCAAAAACACCATTTTATGAGAACGAGTTTTCTCTCGAAAAGGAAACCATGCTTTCCTTTTTTAGGCATCATAGAATAACATCCAAATATAATAAAAAAAGAAAATAACTTATTGTTTTCGCGTATTACACTATTATGAATATACGTATTAAATTTAGAGATTTAATTTGACGTATGAGATTCGACCGATAATATTCTCCAAATAAATCTCCGAATATTTCCACCATCTTTTGCGCCGATTAATACAGCAGCACACGGAGATCATAGATCATTCGGTCATTTCCAAACGCGGTTGTGACGAAGCATTTTATGTTTCCTGCGTGTGCAGTATATGGGTGCTCTCACAACACTTTATGGTTGCATTAATATGGGATATCGGTTGATTTTCACTGCTCTTGTATGTTAATTTAATGTTTAATCACATAGAGGTTATCGCTTGGTCAGCCATTTTCAAACACGGTTGTGGCGAACCATTTTATGGTTCCCGCGAGTGCAGTATATGGGTGCTGTCGTAACACTTTATGGTTCCTTCCAGAAATCGCCATGCGCTTCGACCTGACCGACCTGCGGCTGTTCCTGCACATCGTGGAGACCGGCAGCATCACCGCCGGGGCGGAGCGCAGCGCCATGGCGCTCGCGTCGGCCAGCGCGCGGGTGCGAGGGATGGAGGATGCACTGGGCGTCCCGCTGCTGGAACGCTTCCGCCGCGGCGTCCGCCCCACCCCGGCCGGCCGCGCGGTGGTGCATCACGCCCGCCTCGTCCTGCACCAGCTGGAGCGGATGCGCGGCGAGCTGGCGGAATACGCCAAGGGACTGAAGGGCCATGTCCGGCTGCTGTCCAACACCGCGGCGATCAATGAATTCCTTCCCGACGCGCTCGCCGGCTTCCTGGCCGACAATCCCAGCATCGACATAGACCTCGAAGAACGGCCCAGCCACGCCATCGTCGAGGCGGTGGCCGCCGGGCTGGCAGACCTGGGCGTGGTCGCCGACATGGTCGATCTCGGCGGGCTGGAAACCCGGCCCTTCCGCAGCGACCGGCTGGTCGCCGTGCTGCCGCTGTCCCACCGGCTGGCCGGGCGCGACGGCGTCGCCTTCGCCGAGCTGCTGGACGAGCCCTTCGTCGGCCTCAGCGCCGGCAGCGCCTTGCAGGAGTATCTGAACAGCCACGCCACCCGCGCCGGGCGCAGCCTGTCCTTCCGCGTGCGGGTGCGTGGCCCGGTGGCGCTGTGCCGGCTGGTCGAACGGGGCGTCGGGGTCGGCATTGTGCCGGAAACGGCGGCACTGCGCGCGCTCGACAGCGGGGGCCTGCGCGTCATGCCGCTGACCGACCCGTGGGCGCCCCGTCTGCTGGTGCTGTGCGCCCGCAATTTTGCCGATCTTTCCGCCCATGCCCGCCGGCTTGTCGATAGCTTGTCCGAAAACACCCCGACGCCGATCTGAAACGCCGTTCGGTCAGTAGGACTTACCCAATCTCGCGGCCGATTTCCTGAATTTCCGTTGATTTGCCGGCGCGGTGGCCATCCCGCCGAATCGAGTCGGCCTTCCCCCGCCCCGCCCTGCCGCCGGACCACCGCCGGACCACCGCCGGATGCGGCGGATGGGCGCTGTGCGCCTTTGCCGCGGTATCTCCTGTGCCGGGGATGTGAACGCGCTATGGATAAATTTGGCGGACATGTCACTGGATTGTCCGAATCTTTGGAGAAATACCCCGAAAGGGGGGCAGATCGCCGCTTGGTCAGAACTCCTGCCGTTTATTTGCCGTCGAAATGTTGTTTGTGGGGTGGTACTACCAATCCAAAGAAAATCCCGACCAATGAAAACCCAAGAGGAGACATCCACCATCATGCGGACGGCGACGAAGGATCTGGCGGGCGACTTGCGGCAACAGCTGGCCGAGCTGGTGCGCAGCCGGGTTCCGAACGCGCGGGCTGAACGCTTCGTGAAGCGCTTCTATGCCAACGTGCCCCCCGACGACCTGCTGCGCGGTACGCCGGAACAGCTTTACGGCGCCGCTCTCGCCATGTGGCAGTGGGGCCAGCAGCGTGTGCCCGGCCTGCCCAAGGTGCGTGTCTATGCCCCGCGGCTGGACGAGCATGGCTGGCAGACCGAACGCTCGGTGGTGGAGATCGTCAACGACGACATGCCTTTCCTGGTCGATTCCGTCACGGCGGAGCTGAACCGGCAGGGCGTAACCGTCCACCTCATCATCCATCCCGTCACCCGCGTCGTCCGCGATGCCGAGGGCCGCATCGTCGAGCTTCTCGAACCGGGTGAAGAGAAGGACGGCGCCCGCGACGAATCCTTCATGCACTGCTCGATCGACCCGCTGTCGGACCCGGCCGCCCAGGCCCGTCTGCGCGAGGGGATCGAGCGGGTGCTGGCCGACGTCCGCGCCGCGGTGGAGGACTGGACGCCGATGCGCGAGCGCGTGCGCAGCGCCCGCACCGACATCGCAAACGCCCCCGACGCCGAGGAATCGAAGGAGGCAGCCGACTTCCTGAGCTGGGTCGACGACGGCAACATGACCCTGCTGGGCAGCCGCCTCTACATCGCCACCATCGGCGAGGAGGGGCAGGAGCCGTGGCTGGAGCTGGTGGACGGCAGCGGCCTGGGCGTGCTGCGCAACCCCGAGATCACCGTGTTCGACGAGCATGGCCACGCCGCCGTGCTGCCGGAGGAAATCCGCGCCTTCCTGCGCCAACCGCGCGCGCTGCTGGTGACCAAGGGCACCCGGCACGCCACCGTGCACCGCTCGGTGCCGCTGGACGCCATCCTGGTCAAGCGTTTCGACGACCAGGGCAAGGTGGTCGGCGTCACGCTGGCGGTCGGCCTGTTCACCTCCGTCGCCTACAACCGCAGCCCGCGCGAGATCCCGTTCCTGCGCCGCAAGGTCGCCCGCGTCATGGCCCGCGCCGGCTTCGACCCGGCCGGCCACGATGGCAAGGCGCTGCTGAACATCCTGGAGACCTACCCGCGCGACGAACTGTTCCAGACCCCGTCGGACGAGCTGTTCGAAACGGCGGTCGGCATCCTGCACCTGCAGGAACGCCAGCGGCTCGCCCTGTTCGTCCGCCGCGACCCGTTCGAACGCTTCGTCTCCGCCCTGGTCTTCGTGCCGCGCGACCGCTACGACACCGCGCTGCGCCGCAAGATCCAGTCGGTGCTGGAAACCGCCTTCCACGGCACCTGCGCTTCCTACTTCACCCAGCTGTCGGACAGCGCGCTCGCCCGCCTGCACCTGATGGTGAAGACGGAGCCGGGCAAGATCCCCGCCGTCGACATCAGCGAGATCGAATCGCGGCTGGTCCAGGTCTCCCGCAGCTGGGCCGACCGGCTGCGCGACGCGCTGGTCGAAGCGATGGGCGAGGAGACCGGCAACGCCCGGCTGCGCCGCTACGCCGACGCCTTCCCGGTCGGCTACCGCGAGACCTTCACGGCGGAAACCGCCGTCCACGACATCGACCGCATCGAACGCGCGCTTTCCGAACAGCGGCTGGGCATCGTGCTGTTCCACCCGCTGGAGGCCGACGGCGACGAGCTGCACGTCAAGATCTACCACCAGGGCCGGCCGGTGCCGCTGTCCGACGTGCTGCCGATGCTGGAGCACATGGACCTGAAGGTCATCACCGAACAGCCCTACGAGGTGCGGCCCGCCGGCGGCGCCCCGTCGGTCTGGATCCATGATTTCGCCGCCCGCACCCAGACCGGCCAGCCGGTCGACTGCGTCAAGGTCAAGCAGACCTTCCAGGATGCCTTCGCCGACGTCTGGGACGGCCGGATGGAGGATGACGGCTTCAACCGCCTGGTCCTGCGCGCCGGGCTGGCGGGCCGCGAGGTCACGGTGCTGCGCGCCTATGCCAAGTACCTGAAGCAGGCCCGCTTCGCCTACGCCCAGGACACCATCGAGGCGACGCTGTCGGCCCATCCGCAGACCGCCCGCCTGCTGGCCCGGCTGTTCGCCGCCCGCTTCGACCCGAAGAACCTGTCCGCCCCCGATCAAACGGACGAAACGCCGATCATGGAGCAGATCGAGGATGCGCTGGACGCCGTCACCAATCTGGACGACGACCGCATCCTGCGCCGCTTCGTCAACCTGATCCGCGCCACGCTGCGCACCAACGCCTACCAGACCGCCCCGGACGGCACGCCGAAGCCGCATCTGTCCTTCAAGCTGGACAGCGGCTCCATCGAGGAGCTGCCGCTGCCGCGTCCGTGGGTGGAGGTCTTCGTCTACAGCCCGCGCATGGAAGGCGTCCATCTGCGCGGCGGCAAGGTCGCCCGCGGCGGCATCCGCTGGTCCGACCGCCGCGAGGATTTCCGCACCGAGATCCTGGGCCTGATGAAGGCGCAGATGGTGAAGAACACCGTCATCGTGCCCGTCGGGTCCAAGGGCGGTTTCGTCGTCAAGCGTCCCCCCGCCCCCAGCGCCGGCCGTGAAGCCGCTCTGGCCGAAGGCATCGAGTGCTACAAGACGCTGATGCGCGGCCTGCTGGACATCACCGACAATCTGGCCGCCGACGGCTCCGTCGTGCCACCGAAGGACGTGGTGCGCCATGACGCCGACGATCCCTATCTGGTGGTCGCCGCCGACAAGGGCACGGCCACCTTCTCCGACATCGCCAACGGCGTGTCGGTCGATCATGGCTTCTGGCTGGGCGACGCCTTCGCCTCGGGCGGCTCGGCCGGCTACGACCACAAGGTGATGGGCATCACCGCCCGCGGCGCCTGGGAATCGGTGAAGCGCCATTTCCGCGAAATGGGCACCGACATCCAGACCACCGACTTCACCGTGGTCGGCGTCGGCGACATGTCGGGCGACGTGTTCGGCAACGGCATGCTGCTGTCTCGCCACATCCGCCTGCTGGCCGCCTTCGACCACCGCCACATCTTCCTCGACCCCGATCCCGACCCCGCGATCAGCTGGGAGGAGCGCAACCGGCTGTTCGCCCTGCCCCGCTCCTCCTGGGCCGATTACGACCGCTCCAAGCTGTCGAAGGGCGCCATGATCGTCGAGCGCAGCGCCAAGACGGTGGAGCTGACGCCGGAGGTCCGCACCCGCTTCGGCATCGAACCGGCCCACCTGTCGCCGGTGGAGCTGATGCGCCGCCTGCTGACGGCGGAGGTCGACCTGCTGTGGTTCGGCGGCATCGGCACCTACATCAAGGCGTCGACCGAGACGAACGCCGAGGCCGGCGACAAGGCCAACGACGCGCTGCGCGTCGATGGCGGCCAGATCCGCGCCAAGGTGGTCGGCGAGGGCGCCAACCTGGGCGTCACCCAGCGCGGCCGCATCGAAGCCGCCCAAAAGGGTGTCAAGCTGAACACCGACGCCATCGACAATTCCGCCGGCGTCGACACCTCCGACCATGAGGTGAACATCAAGATCCTGCTGGGCGACGTCATGGCGCGGGGCGACATGACCCTGAAGCAGCGCGACACCCTGTTGGCCGCCATGACCGACGAGGTGGCGGGGCTGGTGCTGGCCGACAACTACCGCCAGACCCAGGCCCTGACCATCGCCGAGGCGCAAGGGCCGGCCCTGCTGGAGGCGCAGTCGCGCTTCATCCGCAACCTGGAGCGCAGCGGCCGGCTGAACCGCGCCATCGAGTATCTGCCGACCGACGAGGAACTGGCCCAGCGCATGGCCGAACGGCGCGGCCTGACCCGGCCGGAGCTGGCGGTGCTGCTGGCCTACGCCAAGATCACGCTGTACGACGAGTTGCTGGCGTCGGAGCTGCCGGACGATCCGGCGACGGTCGAGGATCTGCTGCGCTACTTCCCGCAGCCGCTGCGCGAGGGCCAGCGCGAGGCGATCTTCCGCCACCGCCTGCGCCGCGAGATCGTGGCGTCGGCGGTCACCAACAGCCTGGTCAACCGCGTCGGCGCCACCTTCGTCCGCGACATGGTGGAAAAGACCGGCCTCGGCCCGGCGGACGTCGCCCGCGCCTATGCCATCGCCCGCGACGTGTTCCAGCTGCGCCCCCTGTGGGACGCCATCGACGCGCTCGACAATGTGGTGCCGGCGGCGCTGCAGACGGCGCTGATGCTGGAGATCGTCCATCTGCTGGACCGCACGGTGGCGTGGTTCCTGGCCCACAGCCCGCACCCGCTGGATCTGGGCCGCGAGTCCGCCGCCTTCCGTCCGGGGGTCGAGGCTTTGGCCGCCGGTCTGGACCGCTTCCTCGACGAGGAGGAATCCTCCCGCCTCGCCACCCGCATCGCCGACGCCATCGCCCAGGGCGTGCCGGAGGATCTGGCCCGCCGGATCGCCGCCTTGCCGGTGCTGGCCGCCGCCCCCGATCTGGTGCGCATCGCCGAGCGCACCGGCCGCGCGGTGGAAGGCGTCGCCTCGGTCTATTTCGGGCTGGGCCGCCGCTTCGGCCTGGAATGGCTGCGCGACCGCGCCGCCGGCGCCAAGGTCGACAACCACTGGCAACGTCAGGCGGTCGCCGCCATCGTCGACGACCTGTTCGCCCACCAGAGCGCGCTCACCGTGCGCGTTCTGGAAAGCGAGGGCGACGAGTCCGCCGCGGTCGATGCCTGGATCGCCAGCCGCAATCTGGTGGTGGAGCGCGTCGAACAGCTTCTGGCCGAACTGCGCGCCCAGCCGGCGGTCGATCTCGCCATGCTGGCCGTCGCAAATCGGCAGCTGCGCGGCCTGATTGCCGGGTAATCGGGGGGTAACGGTGTCACAGGAATAGGAGACCCTCGGTTCGGACGGCCCGGCTGCACTGTCCTGCGCAGCCGGGCTTCCGGAACGCCGGTGCCTTTTCAGGCACGTTCAGGCACCGGCTTTCAGTCTCCTCGCCTCGGGCGGATCCACGTACCCCGTGGATCCGCCCACTTTCTTTTTCGAAAGCAACTTTTGCGATTTGCGGTCCGGGGAAGGACTCAACCTCTATTGCCCTCTCCCCAGGAAGCCTCTGGAACAAAAGGAACTTTGCGTCATCCCCGCGAAGGCGGGGATCCAGGAAACTCCGCAGATCAGCGGCGGATGTGGTTGGATTCCCGCCTTCGCGGGAATGTCGGCCGATAAGGCGTCTTTCGACTCAACCGCAACCGCCCTTCCCCACCAGCGCCAGAATGCGTCGGGCAGCTTCACCCGGTTCGATGGCGGCGATGCAGTGCGCCTCGGCCGCCAGACAGGACACCGTGCAGGGCGGCACCGCCGCCTCCGGCCGCAGCACCAGCGCCCGCTCCTCCCGTCCGCCGGTCCAGGGACGGAAGCGTTCCGGCGCGTGGAAATGGTTGGGATCGCCGCCGATGGGATGGCAGGAGAACACCGCCACCGGCACCCCCATCGCCGCCGCCAGATGGGCCGGGGCGGAATCCATGGTGACCGCCAGCGCCGCTTCCGCCATCACCGCGGCGGCGACGCGCAATGGCGTGGCGCCGGTCAGGTCGGTGGTCCGTCCCGGCAGCACCGCCGCGATCACGCCAGCCGCCGGCCGCTCCTCCTCGGTGCCCAGCACGGCGACCCGCGCATCGAGCGCGCCGGCCACGGCGGAAACCACCGCGGCCAACCGGTCGGCCGGGTAGACCCGACGCGGACTGGCGGCCCCCGGCGCCACCGCGATCAGCGGGCATCCATCGGGAGCCGCGAGAAGCCGCTGCGCCTGTTCGCGATCCTCCGCCGTCAGCGTCAACTCCAGCGGCCCCAAATCCGGCCGCGCCCCCAGCGCCTCCAGCAGGGCGGCGTTCTGCTCCACCTCATGCCGCCCCGGCGGCGGGTTCAGCGCCAGCCCATAGGCGCGGTCGAAGCCCTGGTTGCCCTCCGCCTTCCACGGCGTCACCCGCTCCGAAAAGCCGGCGACCAGCCGCGCCCGGCTGTTGGCGGCGAGCGTCGTCGCGCCATGGCGGTCGAAATCGTAGCGCGGCACCAGCGCCAGATCGAAACCGGCGCGATAGCACTCGGCGAACAGCTTCAGCCCGCCGGGGGTGATGCCGCGGAAATCGATGCCGCCGCCTTCCTTCGGCCGGGGGGCGATCACCCCATCGACCCAAGTGCAGGTCAGCGCCAGCTCCGCCACCGCCTCGCGCACCGCCAGCAGGATGCGCGCCTGCGGCGCGGCGGCGCGCAGGCCGCGCAGGAAGGGGGTGGCCATCACGAAGTCGCCGGCCTCGTCCAGCTTGACGACCAGGATGCTGCGGACGGTCGCCAGATCGCAGACGCTCATGCCCGCCCCTCCCCGTCCACCACATCAAACGCCATCGGCGGAAGCCCGGCGCACCAGCGGCGCCACGCGGTGCGATAGCCGGCCTCCACCGCGCGGGCATAGCCGGCCTCATCCATCAGCGCCGACCGCCGCATCCGCTCGCGCAGACCCTCGCGTTGCGCGTCGAGGAAGCCACGGTCGGTCGCCAGCCGCACGCCCTGCGCCAGATAGCCGTCATCGTCCCGCGTCACCAGTTCCGCCATCCCGACCGCGCCCAGCATGGTCGCCCCCCAGCGGCCGATCTTGGTCGGCCCGCTCTGGTTCAGCACCGGCACGCCCATCCACAGCGCATCGCAGATCGTGGTTCCGCCATTGGCGAAGACCGGGTCCAGCGCCACGTCGATGGTGACGTAATCCTGGTACGGATCGGGGGTGATGCCGCGCAGTTCCAGCCGCTCCGCCCCGATGCCGTGCCGGGCGAAGGCGGCCAGCAGGCGCCGGTCGGCACCGCCGCCGCTGCCCAACCCCCGCCATTTCAGCACCAGCCGCGCCGTCGGCACCGCCGCCAGCAGCCGCGCCCACAGGGCGATGGTCGCGGCGTTCACCTTGGTGATGTTGTTGAAGGACCCGAAGGTGATGTGGCCGTTGCGCTCCAGCGGCGGCCGGTCCGGCGGCGCGAAGCCGGACTCCGCCGGCCGGTAGCACAGCACGCACCCCGGCAACCGGATCAGCTTCTCCGCATGCAGCGCATCCGCTTCCGGCGGCGCCACGCGGGGATCGGCGATCTGGTAATCGACTGCGCCGAGGCCCGTCGTGTTGGGATAGAGCGGCAGGCTGACCTGCAGCGGTGCCGGACGGCGCGCCACCAGCGGCATGCGGTTGCGCGACATGTGGCCGCCGGCATCGACCAGGATGTCGATGCGGTCCTGCCGGATCCGGCGGTCGAGGTCCTCGTCCGACAGAGCCGCCACATCCCGCCAGCGGTCGGCCGCCGCCTGGAAACGCTCCGTCGTCGCGTCGCGGCTGCGGTCGTTGTGGTAGCAGGTGACCTCCACCGCCCGGCGGTCGTGCCCCTCGATCAGCGGCAGCAGGAAATGGTAGCCCGGCCCCGGATAGCGCTGGAAGTCCGGCGACAGATAGCCGATGCGCAAGATCCGTTCCGGATCGCGGCTCTCCACCGCATGGGGCGCCGCCGGAACCGCCGGCAGATACCGCTCGAAGGCGCGATGCTCGCGGAAGACCTCCACCGGATCGGCGCGGTCGTCGAAGCACAGGCAGAACAGCATGTTGGAGCGGATCGTCGCATCGTCCGGCGCCCGGTCCAGCGCGGCGCGGAAGGCGGCCACCGCCTCGCCATGCAGCCCCAGCGCCATCCAGGCAACCCCAAGGTTGGAGTTGGCGAGCGACAGCTGCGCCCCATCCCACTCCAGTTCCGCCAGCCGCCTTGCGCGCTCCAGCGGCGGAATCGCCTCCTCCGCCGCGTTGGCATCCAGCAGCAAGGTGCCGATGTTGACCCAGGCCGCCGTGTCGCCGGGCATCAGCGCCAGTGCCCGCCGGTGCCAGGACAGCGCCGCCTCCGGCTGCAAGGCCAGCTGGAAGGCGGAACCGGCATTGGCCGCCAGCGCCGCGTCGCCGGGCGCCACGCGCACCGCGCGCAGGCTCCACCGCGTCGCCCCCGCCATCCCCAGCGTCGCCAGCGCCAGCCCAAGCCCCGACAGCGCCAGCCCGGAGGCCGGCGCCAAGGCCAGCGCATGGCGGTATGCCCGCTCCGCCGCCGCGGTCCGCCGGCCATAGAGCCGCCCGGCCAGCGCCAGCACCGGCTCGTCTGCCAGCGGATCCAGCCTCACCAGCCGCGCCAGCCACACCGGATCGCTTTCGGAAACGCCCAGGCTCCGCACCGCCGCCGGACGCCCCGGATCCAGCGCCAGCAGCCGGCGCGCCGCCGCCAGGGCCCCCGCCCCGTCGCCAACCTGCTGCCGGATCTGCATGCATTGTTCCAGCGGCTCCACCATCTGCGGCGCCAGCCCGGCCAGCGCGCGGAAGACCGTCTCCGCCCGATCCGGCCGGCCGGCGTCGCGCAGGGCCGCTCCACAATTGAAGGCGGCCAGCACCCGGTGCGGCTCCAGCCTCGCCGCCCGCCCGTACCAGTCCGCGGCATGCAGGAAGCGCCCGCAATCGTACAGCGCGTCGCCCAGATCCGCGGCGCTCCCGGCGTCCGCCGGCTCCATCGCCATCGCGCGCAGCAGCGCCTGCGCCGCCGGTCCCTGCTGGCCCAGCCGCGTCTGCGCCGCCGCCTCCATCCGCGCCGGCGTCGGATCGAGCGGCGCCAGACGGGCCGCACTGCGGAAGGCCGTCGCCGCCTCCTCCCACCGCTCCGCCGCCTCCAGCAGCCGGCCCAGATTGGCATGGAAGACCGGCTGCTTGGGATCGGCCCTCATCGCCTGCCGGATCCGCTCGATCCCCTCCGCCAGCGCACCGGTCTGCGCCTTGATCAGGCCCGACAGGTGCAGGGCGTCCGCCTGCCTCGGCAGCCGCTTCAGCACCTGCTCGTAGAGCGTCGCCGCCTCGGCCAGCTGCCCGTTCTGGTGATGGGTGACGGCACGGGTCAGCAGCGCCTGTGCGTCGGCGGTGCCCGACGGGCGATGCGGCGGGCGATGGTTCGGTTTCATCCGCTGGCGGTACTCTCTGGTGGTCCGGCGGATAATGCTGGCCGCCATGGGGCGAATGCAACATTGGCGATTGATCACCCGGCGGCGGGACAAGCGCCAGTTCGCGCTGCCGCTCGGCCAGGGCCGCTTCGCGGGCGCGGGTCCGGCGGCGCTGCTCCTCGGTGCGGGCGCGCAAGTGCTGCTCCTGGCGCAGCCGGCCGGCCAGCCGGCGCAGATCGTCGGCGGCGCGGCTTTCCGCCGCCGGCGGCAGGGCGCCCAGCGCCTCGCGGAAGTCGCCCAGCGTCGGAAAGCGGCTCCAGCCGCTGCGGAACCCCGCCCACACCGCTTCGAAGGCCGCCATCCAGCGGTCGGCCGGCCAGCCCGCCATCGCCCGCACGTCGGCCTCCAGCAGGTCGGCGTCGGGCAGCTCCAGCGCGAAGCGCTCGGCCAGCTTCTCCAGGCCGATCAGCACATTCTCGATGCCGATCGCCGGCGTCAGGGCGCCGATGGCCTGCTCCACCCGGTCGGCGAGCGCGCCGATCTCCTCGGGCGACAGATCCTGCGTCTCGAACCGCAGATCCGCCGCCTCAAGCTTGGCCAGCGAGGCGAAGGCGCAGGGCTGCGAGGGTTTCCCGGTTGCGGCCGGCGGCATCGGACATGGAGTTTGCGTGTGGGGGGCCGGCACGCAAGGAAGACGAGCGGCGGTCATGGCGGGGCTCCCGGCGGAACTGAGGGGCGGAGGGCTGGGGGGAAGGCTTGGAGACTGGTGCGGTCGGCTCTTCGGTCGGCGCCACCAGCTCGCGGGCGATCCAGCGGCGCCAGGCGGCTCCCGGATCCGGCGGGCGGTAGCCGTTGCGGCGGTGCGCCTTGCGGCACCAGGACACGAACTTGGCCGTCACCCGGCCGGCATCGACCTCCGGACGCTCCAGTGCCGCCCAGGCCAGATCGCCGGCATCCGGCTGCCAGTCCGCCGGCAAAGCCTCGTTCCGCCGATCCATGTCCCCACGATCCATGCTCCCACCCGAGGGGGAGGAGGAGGATTCAGGATTCTGGGAATCCAAGGAAATGCCGGCCGGCGAACCGCTGCTGTCAGCCGGCTGACAGGACATGCCGGCGGTAAAGCCCTCCATCCCGGCCAGCTGATAGGCGAACCCGCGCAGGCCCCGACGCGGCTTGGCGCAGACCAGCGCCGCCGCCGTTTCCCGCGACGCCTTCTCCTGCAGGCCCTTCAGCACGGCATTGAACCAGGCGCGGCTTTGTCCCAGCTCCTCGGCCAGCTCCCCTTGCGTGGCGGTGCAGACACCGTCGCGGTCGGCATGGGCATAGAGCGCGGACAACACCGCGATGTCGGCGGCCTGGATGCCGGGCACAGCGATCCAGCGCCTGTACATGTCGATGTATGGCTTCATTGCGTTACCCGTCTGTCGGTCGATCCGTGGACGGGCGGAGACAAGGGAATGGCGTCAACGGACTCGCTCTTGAATCCGCTTGGCTTTGCGGGCCTGCCCTGCCATCATGGAGTCGCCAAACCGCCAGATGTGGGGTGCCCGGGTTTCCCTCGGTCTCCTCCGTCCGACACGAAGGGCCCGGAGCAATCCGGGCCTTTTGTGTTTGCGGAGGTCGGTTCTCCGTTACCTCATGTTGCTCGGTCCTTCAGAAAACACGGATGCAAGCACCCGTGGCGCCGGCCAGCATCTGGCAAGGGCGCATGTCGATGGCGTAAGGGCGGTTTTCGCCCGTTTTTTGAAATGTGTACGTGCCGTCGCGCATCTGTCCACGGTCTTGGAAAAATCGCCCGCCGGCGGCATTTCGCGGACGCTCGACGGGATTCTTACGGAGGAATCAACCACTTGGGCTGGAGTCGCCGCGGCCGGCCGCCTGCAAGTGTCGCCGTTGTGCCGAAAGATTCGGGTCCAAACGTCGCCGTTGTGCCGAAAGATTCTTGGACATCGGCAGTGTGCGGCGGCCGGATCGCGACGTCGAACGTCGCCGTTCTGCCGAATGATGGAGCGGATCTCACCCCTCCCCCACCCTGCCCGGGATGGAATCGGCGGGGAATCGGGCGGGAATCGGCCCTCAGGCGGATCGTCCGAACGTCGCCGTTCTGCCAGTCAAAGGCCATCCAGGGGGGCAATCGAGCGCCATCGCGGGGTGGAGCGGCTGCAATAATTCAATGAAATCAGTATCTTGCCTGCCAGCCTCCCCTCCCCTCCCCCCTTCGGCACGGCAGAACGCAGACGTTGGCGCCGCCATCGGCCGGCGGAAGCCGCTCCGCCGCCGCGGCATCGCCAGCGTCCGCCCCCCCGACCGGCAAAACTGGCAGAACGGCGACGTTCGGCCGGCCAATCCGCCCCGATCACGGGAATCTTTCGGCAGAACGGCGACGTTTGTGCCGGCAGTGTGGAACAGGGCGGCAGGCTTGTGGATTATGGCTTGGACCCCTTCAAGCCGCACGGGACCCGCGGAGAGATCGCATGACCCAGACCACCAACGCCGAGCTGCTCGACCGGCCGCTGCAATTGGCTCTGCGGCTCGATTCCCCGCTGACCGGCGATGTCCAGAACGACCGCCACATGATGGTCTACAGCCTGTTCGGCCTGTCGAAGGACAAGGCGGAATCGCTGCCGACCTATGATGACGGCAAGGTGCGGATCGAGGTGCGGGCGCCGAAGAACGTCGGCGTTGCGACGATCTGGGACAAGGCGGTGCTGCTCTACGCCATCTCGCTGCTGCGCGAGAAGATGGAATCGGGCAAGGGGCCGTCCAAGCTGGGCGAGCTTCACTTCACCACCAGCGACCTCCAGCGCATCGTCGGCAAGACCGCCGGCGGCAGCGCCTACGACAAGATCGAAGGGGCGCTGGAGCGGCTGCAGGGCACGCAGATCAAGACCAACCTGGAAACCGGCGGGGAGGGCGAAAGCGGCGCCTTCTCGTGGATTTCCGACTACAAGCTGCTCTACCAGCGCAAGAAGGACGGCGAGCGGGCGGTGCGCGGGCTGAAGCTGACGCTGTCGGGCTGGGTCACCCGCGCGGCGCTGGGCCACAATCTGCTGAGCTATGACGACCAGTATTTCGCGCTGAAGCCGGTGGAAAAGCGCCTCTACGAGATCGCCCGCGCCCACCTCGCCCGCGGCCACGCCTTCTGGATGGCGCTGGAACCGTTGCGCAAGCGCGTCGGCTCCGACAACGATTTGCGCAAGTTCAAGAACGCGCTCGGCCCCGTGCTGGCCGCCGACCGCATCCCCGGCTATGGCGTCCGCATCGTCGAGACGGCGGAATACAAGGAAACGATGAAGGCGCGCGGCGCGGTTCAGGGCCGCGTGCTGAACGCCGAGTTGCCGGTCCTGTTCTGGAAGAAGGATCAGGGCCAGCCGGAAAACTGGATCGACGTTCCCAAGGTGGAATACGACGAAACGGTGTGAATTCCTGTAGGTTCGGGTTGCCGCATGGACGTCTTGATGCCATTGCAAGAACCTCCGTCATCCCCGCGAAGGCGGGGATCCAGGAAACTCCGCAGATAGCGCCGGATGTGGCTGGATTCCCGCCTTCGCGGGAATGACCGGCTGCCATGGATGGGATCCGATCTGCCAAGCATGGCCGCCCCACCCGTTTGGTAGACACCCGTTGCCGGAGTCGCGACGACTTGCTAGGGTCGCTGCCAACCGGTGCCGGGGCAGGAGGACGGGGCGTGACAGGGGAACAGTTGAAGGCGTTGCGGGAACGGCGCGGCCTGACCCAGACGCAGATGGCGGCATACGTCAATGAATTGACCGGCCGCAAGTATGACAAGCAAAGGTTGAGCAAGTGGGAAACCGGCAAGGAGGCCCTGCCCCGCGACCTGCTGGGACGGCTTCTGCTGCTGGATCTCGAACGGCCGGAAAGCGCCCTGCCCCGCCGCGGAACCACCGTCGCCGTCGGCCTGCAGAAGGGCGGCACCGCCAAGACCGCGACCTCGATCAACCTCGCCTTCATCCTGGCGCGCGCCGGCAACCGCGTTCTGCTGGTCGATGCCGATCCGCAGGGTAACGCCACCGTCCATGTCGGCGTGCCGCAGACCGACGTGGTGGCGCTGACCGAGGCGGGGAAGGTTCTCTATCACGCGCTGATGGGCAAGACGCCGCTCGACGCGGTGATCCGCCCCACCAGCGTCGAGGGGCTGGACGTCGTCCCCTCCAGCATCGCGCTGGCCAGTGCCGATACCGAACTTCCCGGCAACCTGACCAACGCCCAGACCGCGCTGGCCGAAATGCTGGACGGCGTGCGCGAGCGCTATGACGTGATCGTCATCGACTGCGCCCCGAACCTCGGCGCTGTGACCATCAATGCGCTGACCGCCGCCGATTACGTCCTGGTGCCCTGCCAGGCGGAGCCGCACGCAATCCTCGGCGTCAGCGCCTTCCTCGACACCGTCGCCAAGATCCAGCGGCGGCTGAATCCGCGGCTGGAGGTGCTGGGCATCCTGCCGACCATGGTCAATCCGCGCCAGACCCAGGACCGCTCGTCGCTCGACGACATCCAGCGTCTGTGGGGTGACAGCCGCCGCGTGTTCCCGCCGGTGCCGCGCGCCACCATCTACGCCCAGGCGGCGGGCGCCAACGTCATCACGCTGGATGCCGACATCGGTGCGCCGGGTGTGGAGAGCTATGCCGCCATCGCCTCGGCTCTGCTGACCGCCATGGGCCGCCTGCAGGAGACTGTCGATGCCGCCTAAGAAGCTGACCCGGCAGACCGCCGCCACCGTGCTCCAGGCCAAGGAAGCGGGCTTCGCCGCCGAGACCGACCGCATGTTCGGGTTGAGCGGCGTACTGCCCCGGCTGGTCGAGGTCGATCTGGACGCCGTGGAGACCAATCCCGGCCAGCCGCGCACGGTGTTCGACGACGAGTCCCTGCGCTCGCTGGCCGACTCCATCGCCCGCCACGGGTTGCAGCAACCCGTGCTGGTGCAGGAGGGGGCGGAGAAGGGCCGCTACCGGCTGGTGGCCGGCGAACGGCGGCTGCGCGCCCACCGTCTGCTCGGCCGCGGCACCATCGCCGCCATCATCACCAAGGGCCGGCCCGAAGAGATCGCGCTGATCGAGAATGTCCAGCGCGTGGACCTCGACGCCATTGACCTTGCCCGTGGCCTGTCGCAGCTGATCGAGGCGCATGGCTACACCCAGACCGAGGTGGCGGCGGCCGTCGGCTGTTCGGAGGCCGAGGTGTCGAAGCGCCTGAAGGTGCTGCGCCTGCCCGACGACATACTGGCCGATTACCGCGCCAACCCCGACGCGGTGTCGCGCTCCGCCCTTGTCGAACTGGCCTTCGTCGAGGACGAGGCGGAGCTTCGCCGGCTGTGGCAGACGGCGCGCACCGGTGGGCTGACCGTCGGTGCGGTGCGGGCGGCCCGTCCGGCGGCGTCCAGCACGGCGGAGCCGCTGCGGGTGCTGGGCAAGGCGATCAATCGGATGGACAAGGATCTGGCCGCCATCGACACCGTCGCCCAAGCCCTGCAACGCGAACACCGCGAGCGGCTGCAGGCTTTGCGCGACCGCATCGACGCCCTGCTGAACGGCTGATCGCGCCGGCTTGGGCTTTCGAATGCGAAAGCCCGCCATGGTTGTTCTATATCTCCAATGCCTGCAATGGTTGCTTTCGATCGCGAAAGCCTCTGACGCTGGACCAGATGGTAATCGCATATAGTTCCCTCTCCCGCCCCGGGAGAGGGAGGGGACCCACGAAGTGGGGAGGGTGAGGGGGAATCCAAGAATCCTGAACCGCATGGCTTCGTGCCTAGCCCCTCACCCTTCCCACCGCTTCGCGGCGGGCCCCTTCCCTCTCCCGAGGCGGGAGAGGGCGATTGCTTCCAAACCCGAAAGCCTCTGGCGGTCGGCCAGGGTGACCGCCTGCCCTGCCCCATGCTAAGGATCAGTGACGAGACCATCGACCTTACGGATCAGCGATGCCGGCGGTGCAGAGACGACAGTTCCTGGGATTGCTCGGAAGCCTCCTTGGCGCGGCCGGTCTGGCCGGTGCTCTGCCGTGGCCGGCGATGGCCGCCGCCCCCGCCCTGCGGATCGGGCTGAAATCCCTGCCCGGCGCGATCAACCCGCTGACCGTCAACGATCTGGTCGCGCGTCAGGTCCTCGGCTCGATGTATGAGAGCCTGACCACGGTCGATCCCCAGGGCCGCATTCTCCCCGGCCTTGCCACCGCCTGGGAGGGGTCGGAGGATGCCCGCCGCTGGCGGCTGACCATCCGCGACAACGTCACCTTCCACACCGGCCGTCCCCTGACCGCTGCCGACGTCAAGCGCAGCTTCGAGGCGGCCCTGGCCGGCGACGGCGCCAACTTCGCGGTTCTGGCCCTGTCCAAGGTGCGGGGCTTTCGTGAGCTGCGGGCGAAGACCGCCACCGGGCTGTCGGGCATCACCGTGGTCGACGACCGGACGCTGGAGGTGGTCTGCGACGAACCCTGCGCCGTCTTCCCCTTTGCCCGGCTGAACATCGTCGATGTGGAGGCGGCGGAAAAGGCCGGCCCCAACTGGTTCCGCACCATGTCGGCCGGAACCGGCCCTTATCGGCTGCTGCAATCGAACGACGGCATCCGCATGGATGTCGAGGCCAATCCCGGCTGGCGCGGCGGTGCTGTGCCGTTCGAACGGGTGTCCTTCCTCGCCACCGGCATCGGCAATGACGGCATCACCCTGTTCAACGACAGCCAGATCGACTTCACCTTCGTCGATACCGACGCGCTGCGCGGGGTGATGGACGATCCCGGCTTCAAACGCTGGCTGTCGAGTGTGCCGCGCATGCAGATGCGGGTGATCGCGCTCGATCCCCGCCGGGTGAAGGCCTTCGCCGATCTGCGCGTGCGCCGGGCGATGTCGCTGCTGATCGACCGCCCCGCGATGGCGGAGCGTTTCTTCCGCGGGGTGGCGGCCGTCCACAAAGGCATCGTTCCACCGGCGTTGCTGTCGAACGAAAAGCTGGAGCCGCTGGCCTACGATCCGATGCTGGCGAAGCGGCTGCTGGAAGAGGCGGGATATCCGGAGGGCCGCGGCATCGACCCCTTCCAGGTCGCGGTCATTCCGGAATACCGGCGGGAGTTCGTCTATTACGTCTCGCAATGGAACAATGCCGGCATTCCGGCGAAGCTGGTGATCTCCCCCCGCCAGGAGTTCATTTCGCGATCCCGCCGGCGCGACTATGATTCCTTCCTGTTCGGCTGGACCGCCACCTATCCCGATCCGATGAACTTCCTGGACGAGCTGTTCAGCAGCCGCAGCCGCTTCAACCCGGTCGGCTGGTCGAATGCGAAGTTCGACGATCTGATCGAACAGGCGATGGCCATCCCCGATCCCGGCCGCCGTGCCGAGGTCTACAAGGACGCCGAATGTCTGGTGATGAACGACCTGCCGGTGATTCCGCTGGTGGTGCCGGACTATGTCGCGCTGCGCGGCAATGTGCTGAGCGAGAATTTCATCACCCCGTTCGGCGGCCTGAACTTCGGCTGAGCCGGCGTGGGGCAGGGCAGGGTGACCGCATGAAAAAAGCCCCTGTCCGCTGCCGGACAGGGGCTTTTTGCTGAAGTCTGTGGCGGGTCAGGCGGTGCCCTGCGACCGCGCTTCGCGGAGACAATCGGCCGGCTTGGCCTCACGGAGACAATCGGCCTTCGCAGCTTCGCGCAGGCAATCCGCAGTCTTCGCTTCGCGCAGGCAGTCGGCTTGCGCAGCCTCCCTCAGACAATCCGCGGCCTTGGCCTCACGCAGGCAATCGGCCTTTGCAGTCTCACGCAGGCAGTCCGCCTTCGCGGCTTCGCGCAGGCAATCCGCGTTGGCGAACAGCCCGGCGTTGTCGGTGCGGGCGGCGGCCATGCGTTCGGCCGGAACGGCGACGCCGTTGTGGTGCAGGTATTCGCCATAGACCGCTTCGCAGAAGCGGAAATAGGCGCGGGTGTCGGCAACGATGAACTCGTGCCACAGATCGTCGCAAGCGGCGGATTGCGGGACGATGTCGCGGTCCGGATGCTCGGCGCAGGCCAGCAGGAAGTCCTTCAGCTGGGCCAGGGCGATCTCGGACGTGCTGCGGGTCATGCCTGAGGCGACGGCGCGTTCGACCACATAGCCGAAGTCGAAGCCGGCGATGATGTCACGGGCACGGGTGGTGTCGGTCGTGGTGGCGCCGCGCATGGAATCCTCCGAGGTTGCTTTTTTTCGCCCTTGGACAGGGTTGCAGGACCGTCCGCGGGCACAGCCCGATTGTTGTGCCACAGCACAGCGGGATATGTGAGATAATTTTGGTACTAAACATCCGGCTCCCGGCCGATGCCGTCATTCGCTCAGGGTCTTATGCGGAGAGGCGATGTCGAGCGGAATCGCCGCCACCGGCCGTCCGGCCGTCATCTGCTCCACCAGAGTCGACAGCCGGTCCGGCATGATCGGCTTGGCGGCGACGGTGACGCCCATCGCCGCCGCGCGCGCCGTCACCGCACCATCCAGCCGTCCGGAGATCAGCACCGCCGGAATGCGCAGTCCCAGCCGCCGCCAAACCGTGTCGATAAAGTCCAGGCCATTCTCGGTGGCCGACAGGTGGTAATCGGCGATCATCGCGTCGGGCCGGACGGTGCCGTCTTCGACCGCGCGCAGACCCTGGGCGACCGTGGAGGCGCCGACGACGCGGTGCCCGGCCGTGGTGAGGAACATCGAGATGGCGGACAGCACGAACTGGTCGTCGTCGATCACCAGGATCGCGATTTCGCCGTCCTTCGCTGGCGCATCGGCCAACGTCGCGACCGCCGCGCCATTGGCGGCGGCCAGGACAGGAGCGGGAGCCGGGGACAGGGCAGGGGGCGCCGGCTCGTCCGCCGTCCTGTCCGGACCGGCAAGTTCCACCGGCGCCAGCGGCACGGTGACCGAGAAGACCGAGCCTTTCCCCGGCGTGGAGCGCACCTTGACCGGGTGGTCCAGCACGGTGGCCAGCCGCTGGACGATCGACAGGCCGAGCCCGATGCCGTTGTCGCGGTTGCGCTCCGGGTTGCCGATCTGGTGGAACTCTTCCCAGATGGCGTCCAGCCGGTCCTCCGGAATGCCGATGCCGGTGTCCCGCACCTCGATGATCAGGCAGCCGCCGGATTCCAGGCAGGCGACCTGCACCTGGCCGGAGTTCGTGTAGCGGATCGCGTTGTCGATCAGGTTGCCCAGCAGCCGCAGCAGCAGCACCCGGTCGGTCAGCACCGCCGCGCGGTATTGCGGCACGGCGAATGCCAGTCCCTTGCCGCGTGCGACCGGGCCATATTGCGAATCCAGCGCCTCGAACAGGTCGGCGACCTCATGCACCGCCTTGTTGGCGGTGACGCCGCCGGCATCCAGCCGCGACACCTCCAGCAACTCGTCCAGCAGCTGCTTCAGCGTCATCACCACCTGTTCGATCTTGCGCGCGGACTCCTCCACCTTCGGATTGGGGGCGGTGGCGCGCAGCATGGCGGTCAGCATCAGCAGCGACTGGGCGGGCTGGCGCAGGTCGTGGCTGGCGGCGGCCATGAACTTGGCCTTCGACGCCACCGCCTGCTCCGCCCGCTCCTTGGCGGCGCGCAGGTCGATGGCGTTCTGGCGAAAGGTGCCGAGCGCCTTTGCCATCCGTCCGATCTCGTCGTCGCGGTGGCGCACCGGCACGGTCACCGTCACGTCGCCGGCCGCCAGATCGTCCATGGCGCGGGTCATGCCGGCGATGGGCAGCGTCATGCCGCGCGTCGCCCAGATCACGCCCAGCACCACCAGCAGAAGCGTGACGGCGCCGATCCCGCCCAGCACCAGCACATGGTGGCGGATGGCGTCGTCGGTCGGCCCGGTGTCCAGCCTGACCAGCAGGGTGCCGATGCTGCGGGCGGCGCCGCTGCGGTCCTGGTGGATCAGCGGCACCGCGGCCACCGTGGCCGCATCCCCTGCGCCGATGACGGCGCCCGGCTTGCGGTAGACGGCGAAGCGCTCGCCATGCGTACCCAGGATCACCGCCTCGGCGAAGCTGTCGATCGAGCGCAGCGGGTTCAGCGCCGTCGCCGCCTCTTCGGGGTCGAGGTCCCATAGCGCGTTCGTCACGTCGTCCAGCACGATGCGGGTCGCCATCTCCGCCCGGATGGCCAGTTCGGCCCGGGTGTTGCGCACGTCGGCCTGGATCAACACGATCATCGGCACGGCGACCAGCACCGACACCAGCAACACCGCCGATGCCGTCGTCCGGGCGACCAGGCTCCGTGAGAAGATCTTCAAGAACATGCCGAAGCCACCGAGACAAAGACGACCACGAACAACTCGCCGCGCCATCCTAGCCGAACCGCCGGGCAAACTCGACAGCCACGTAATGCCGCCCGTCAAGCCGCCATCAACGGTAGTAGTAGGAAAAAAGGCGGTATGACTGTTTCGATTCGTTTCTTCTTCTTGTTTGATTGCCTGTATAAAAGTTCGCGTCGGGCTTCGGGGGTGTAGGGCCGGAAGCGGGACCGGGATCACCGCTTGGGGGGAGGGCGGAAGCATGGGAACGGGCATCGTCATCGCCCTGACACACGGCGTCGGCCTGCTGGCGCTGGTTCTGCTGGCCTACCGCCATGTGCTGCGGCGGTTCGGCACCCGGCGCCGGGCCTTCGCCCTGCTGTCCGGCCTGCTGTTCGGTGTGGCGGCCGCCATTTCCATGTTGGACGCCTACCCGGTGGCGGGCGGGGTGCTGATCGACCTGCGCAACGCGATGATCGGGCTGGCCGGTCTGTTTGGCGGCCTGCCGGCGGCCCTGCTGTCGGCGGCTATCGCCGGCGCGGTGCGGCTGTGGCTGGGCGGCGTCGGCTCGCTGACCGGAATCCTCGGCATCCTGCTGACCGCCCTGGCGGCGCCGCTGCTCGCCAAACCGATGGAGCGCCGCGCCGCCGGGCAGGGCGGAAGCGGCCAGGGAAGGGGGAAGGGAGGGGGCCATGGAAGGGGGAAGGGTGCCTTCGGCTTCGGCCTGCTGGCGCTGTTCGGGCTGGCGATCACGCCGCTGACCCTGCTGGCCTTCCTGCTGCTGCCCGACCTCGACCTCGCCATGCGGGTGATGGAGGAGGCGGCGCTGCCGCTGGCCGCCTTCACCACGCTGGGCATCGGCCTGCTCGGCACCATGCTGGCGCGCGAGCACCGCCGCGTCGCCGACGAAGGCGCGCTGGACGAGAGCGCCGCCCTGTTCCGCGCCGTCTTCGACAGCTCCGCCGACTGCCTTGCCGTCCTCCGCGTCAACGCCGACGGCACCTTCACCCTGCATTGCGCCAACGCCGCCGCCCAGCGCCTGATGGGCGACCGCGCCGCGCAGGCGGAGGGCCAGCCGCTCGACCGCCTGCTGCCGCCGGACCTCGCCGCCAAGGCGATGGCCGACCTGCAATCCTGCATCGACGCCGGCGCCCCCACCCGCTTCGAGGAGCAGCACACCCACAACGGCGTCACCCGCTGGTGGGAGGTGTCGCAGGTGCCGATCCGCGACGACAGCGGCGCCATCGTCATGCTGTCGGTCGGCGCCCGCGACATCACCCGTCGGCACGAGGCCGAACGCGCCATCCGCGCCAGCGAGGCGCGCTATCGCCTGCTGGCCCGCGGCGTCACCGACATCATCGGCCGCATCGGCCTGGACGGGGTGCGCCGCTTCTGTTCGGAGGCGACCCGCGACAGCCTGGGCAGCCCGCCGGCCGAGCTGATCGGCCGTCCGCTGGTGGAGCGCGTCCATCCCGACGACCGCGACGCCCTGGCCGCCGGCCTCGCCCGCCTGACCCCCGACCGCCCGACCCTGAAGACCACCTATCGGCTGCGCCATGCCGACGGCCGCTGGGTGTGGATCGAGGCGGCGGTGCGGCTGGTCACCGACGACTGGGGCGCACCGCAGGATTACGTCAGCGTCGAGCGCGACGTCACCGCCCGCAAGATCATGGAGGCGGAGCTGCAGGACGCCCGCCACGCCGCGGAATCGGCCAGCCGCAGCAAGACCGAGTTCCTGGCGAGCCTGAGCCACGAGCTGCGCACGCCGATGAACGCCGTCATCGGCTTCGCCGACCTGATCGCGCGGGAGTCGGAGGGGCCGGTCGGCACCGCCCATTACCGCGACTTCGCCGTCAACATCCGCGACAGCGGCCAGCATCTGCTGGAGCTGATCAACGAGATCCTCGACCATGTCCGCGCCGAATCCGGCCAGCTGACCCTCGACGACGATCCGGTCGACCTCGACGCCGCCGCCACCTTCGCCATCCGCCTGCTGACCCCGCGCGCCGCCCGCGCCGGCATCGCCCTCTCGGCAAGTGTGGAGCCCGCCGCCCGCCACCTGCGCGGCGACGAGCGGCGCATCCGCCAGATTCTGCTGAACCTGCTGTCGAACGCGGTGAAATACACCCCCTCCGGCGGCACGGTGTCGCTGACCGCCTCCCCGGCCCCGGACGGCGGCCTGCTGCTGGAGGTGCGCGACAACGGTGTCGGCATCCCCGAACAGGATCTGGGCCGCGTCCTGCTGGCCTACGCCCGCGTCGCCAGCCCGGAGAACCGCCAGACCGAGGGCGCCGGTCTCGGCCTGCCGCTGACCCGCCGTCTGGTGGAGCTGCATGGTGGCACGCTGACCCTGGCCAGCCGGGTGGGGCAGGGCACCACCGTCACCATCCATTTCCCGCCCGACCGCGTGGCCGGGGAGACTGCCGACGACCGCACCGACGCCGCCGCCCGCCCCGCCCGGCTTCCCGCCGCCCGGCCGAGCCTGTCGATCCTGATGGTGGAGGACGACCACAACATCCGGGAGAACGGCTGCGCCCTGCTGCGCAGCTGGGGCCACCGGGTGACCGCCGCGTCGGGCGCCGGCGAGGCCCTGCTGGTGCTGCGCGGCCCGGAGCCGCTGGACCTGCTGTTCAGCGACATCGTGATGCCGCCGGGCATGAACGGCGCCGAGCTGGCGCGCGAGGCGCGCCGCCTGCGCCCCGACCTGCCGGTCCTGCTGGCCTCGGGCTTCGCCGCCCATGCGGTGGTGGCCGACGACGTGGCGATGGGTGGCTACGACCTGATCGCCAAGCCCTATGACCCGGCGGAGCTGCGCGAGCGCCTGGACCGCCTGCGCCCGCCGCTCCCGCCCGCCACCCTCCCGTCCCCCGCCCCGGCGCCGGCCCCGGAGTTGCCGGCGGAGTTGCCCGCCCGCCCGGCCGCCCGCTCGGCAGCCGAGCCGCCCCCGCCCCCCGTCGCCGCACCGCCTCTCCCGCCGCCCGCCGAGTCCGCCCCGCCCGCGCCGTCACCCGCGGCCCCGGCTGCCCCGGCGACGGAGTCCCTGCGCATCCTGGTGGTGGAGGATGTGGAGATGAACCGCCTTCTGGCCGTCACCCTGCTGAGGCAGGCCGGCCACAGCGTCGCGGCGGTGGCGGACGGCGCCCAGGCGGTGGAGGCGGTTGGCCGCGAGCGGTTCGACGCCATCCTGATGGACATCAACATGCCGGTGATGGACGGTCTGGAGGCGACGCGCGCCATCCGCGCCATGCCCGGCCCGGAGTCCCGCGTCGCCATCGTGGCGCTGACCGCCAACACCTTCCCGGACGACATCGCCCAATGCTACGAGGCCGGCATGGACTGCCATGTGCCGAAGCCGATCGACCGCGTGCAACTGCTGACCGAAGTCAGCCGCTGTGTGGCGTCGCGCAGGGCGGTGGAGGCGATGGGGTAGGGGGTGGGGGTAATGGGCGAACCTATGGCAGATTGGAAAATGCCGGTTGCCGTACCGGGGGAAGTCTGTTTGGTGCCAGGAGCCGAATCGGCTTGTTTGACCACAATAGGGTGACGAAAATTACAGATTTTCGCTGACCACCATGAGGCGAAAGAGCCCGAGTCCAAAGTTTTGGAACGTTGTGTATCCGGCAATTCCCGCTCAAAAAGAAGGTATTTTACCTTTGTGATAGCGCTTTGCGCCAGCTATAGTGGAGGCAAAGCTGGAGCAGCCACGTTTGCCCATGGCAAAGGGAAAAGCGCGTAAAATGATCATTAAATTTGCAGAAATTCAGAACTTTCGCAAACTTAAATCGATCCGCATTGACTTCTCTCCGCGAACAACATTGTTCGTTGGTGCAAACAATAGCGGGAAAACTGCAGCAATGGTCTCTTTGGGGCATTTTCTTGTCGATAACAGCCGATTTACAATGAATGATGTGACTCTTTCAAATTGGAAGCACATCAATAAAATCGGTGAAGACTGGTGGAGTGGCCACATCTCAAAAAGTCCGTTAGGAGATCTGTCGGAAATCGATTGGGAGTCTGCTTTCCCGGTTTTGGACTTGTGGCTAGAAGTAGATAGGAGCCAAGTCCATCATGTAAGCCATCTTCTTCCAACTCTGGATTGGGATGGCGGGGCATTGGGTATTCGAATGCGCCTGGAACCGAAAGATCCCGAAATTCTATATAAGGGATATATTGCAGCCCGCTCGGCTGCTGAAGAAGTTTTTAAGAAAGCAAATGGAGAAAGGAAACCAGATCAGAAAAACTATACGGTGAAGCTCTGGCCAGACTCCTTGGTTTCTTTTCTTGAGAAAGATAGAAAGTTGGGGTCATATTTCTCGGTAAGAATATACTGTCTGGATCCCATCAAACTTCAGCGCCCAGATAAGGGAGTGGCACGCCCACAAAAATTGGTAAACGGTAAGCCGGTTGAAGGTAATCCTTTTGCCAAACTGATTCGCGTTGATGAGATCAATGCTCAACGCGGCTTTTCCGATGCAGGTCCTCGCCGTAATCGTGTCGACGGCGGTGCCGAAGAGAAGGCCGAACGAAGTGAGACTAAGCGACTTTCTAATCAACTAAGATCGTATTATTCGCGCCACCTTGATCCTACTGATGCTCCCGACGCATCAGATTTAGACGCATTGCAGGCGATTGACGATGCCCAACAGCAATTTGATGGCAAATTAGAAGACGGTTTTTCCGATGCATTGAAGGAAATTGAGGAGTTGGGATATCCAGGATTATCGGATCCAAAATTAAAGATATGCACTCGCATCCACCCTGTTGATGGGCTTGATCATGCTTCTGCTGTTCAGTACGAGGTTATTCAGCAAAGCGGCCAGGAGGCCGGCCTGTCTTTGCGTCTAACTGAACAGTATAATGGACTCGGGTACCAGAATCTTATTTCTATGGTATTCCGGTTGATGTCCTTCCGCGATGATTGGATGCGCGTTGGAAAGGCTGCGAAGACAATAGAGGTTAGCAATAACGAGTTGCATTTTCAGCCCATCCACTTGGTCCTACTTGAAGAGCCGGAGGCGCATCTTCATGCGCAAGTTCAACAGGTATTTATCAACAAGGCATACGACATACTGCGCAATCACAAAAATCTTGGGGAAAACTCCTATTTTTCTACCCAGATGGTGATCAGCACGCATTCCAGTCATATAGCGCATGAATGTGAGTTTTCGTGCTTGCGATATTTTAGACGGAGGCCCGCTGCTGGAGCGGGAGAGGTGCCGACTTCTACCGTGGTAAACTTGTCTGAGGTGTTTGGAAAGCACGGAAGTACGGAGCGGTTTGTTACCCGCTATCTCAAGGCAACTCATTGCGACCTATTTTTCGCCGATGCGGCTATTCTTGTAGAAGGTCCGGCAGAGCGGATGATGGTTCCTTATTTCATTAGAAATCACTTCAAAGAGTTGAATCAGAGATATATCACGTTGCTTGAGGTTGGGGGCAGTCATGCTCACCGATTTCGGCCTTTAATTGAGCATCTCGGACTTGTGACGTTACTGATCGCAGATGTAGATCCGGCTAAGAGTGAAGAGAAGTGGCCGGTTGCGCCGCCAAAGCGGAGGCAAAATATGATTTCTCGTAATACTGTGATAAGGCAGTGGGTACCGGAGAAAAATAAGTTAGATGATCTGCTAGATCTAAGTCAGGAAGAAAAGATTAAGGTCTATGATCGATTCTTTTCGGTGTGTGTAGCCTATCAAACGCCAGTTAAAGTAGTAATAGATGATGCCGTTGGATATGAGGAAGCCCTTTCCAGTACTTTTGAAGATGCACTTGTGTTTGAAAATCTTGAATTCTTTCGCCCTAAGCTTGGAAAGCGCCTTCAGAAGACTCGCTGCGGGCTTATGAAAAGTTTTCGCGAAGCTGTCGCTACTAAACGCAGTGCGGAAACTCTAGGCGCAGCGATGTTTGATGCTCTTAAGAAAGGCGATAAAGCAGCACTTTCGTTGGATCTATTGTACCCTGAGGATCGACATGCGCTTACAGCTCCCGCGTATATCCGCGAAGGTTTGGAATGGCTTCAATTGCAACTCCGGCGGAAGCAGCTTGAGGTAATTGGACCACACGATGTCGCGTCATAGCCCAGGGAGGAGATTGTCTTATGGCTGCCGAACAAATAAATATCAATGATCACATTGATGACGATGTTGATAATGAAATTCGCACATGCCTCAGCTTGGAGCGGCCGACTAGCTTCTTTCTATTCGCAGGAGCGGGTTCAGGAAAGACAAGATCCTTAGTAACAGCTCTGAAGCATGTACGCGAGACTGCGGGCGCATATTTGCAGCTACATGGAAAGAGAGTGGGTGTAATCACATATACTAATGCTGCATGTGAAGAAATTATTAGTCGAGTAGAATTTGATCCACTGGTTGACGTGAAGACCATTCATAGCTTTGTTTGGTCTCTGATTGAGGGATTTGACAACGATATAAAAGAATGGCTTAGAGAAAAGCTTGAAAGCGACATCGCTGAAATGGACATAAAGCAGTTAAAAGCTCGGAAAAAAGAAGGAAAGACTTATCTGAAGCGTGAAGGAGATATAGAGGCAAAACGTCGACGTCTCGAAATACTACCGTCAGTGAAGAGATTTACCTATAGCGCCACCGGAGGCAATAAAGGAAAAGACTCTTTGAATCATGGAGAGGTTATTCAAGTTGCCGCTTTTTTCATAAAAAATAAACCATCTATGCAAGATATTCTTGTTGGAAAATATCCAATTTTGCTAATTGATGAGAGTCAGGATACGAATAAGCGACTTGTCGAGGCATTGCTTGTTGTACAGCAGAGACATCGAGATCGCTTCGTACTAGGGCTAATCGGCGACACGATGCAGAGAATTTACAATGATGGGGACGCTAATTTGGGCCTAAACCTTCCGGATGGTTGGGCTAAGCCTGCAAAGAAAATGAATCATCGTTGCCCGAAACGCATAGTAGAACTAATCAACAAGATTCGGGCGGCTGTTGATACTCAAGAGCAGCAAGCACGGTCAGACAAAGAAGCGGGAATTGTTCGGCTCTTCTTAGTAGAAGACAATGCGAGAGATAAGGCAGTCCTGGAAAGTAACGTTGCACGGAAGATGGCAGAAATTTCCGGCGATCCCCTTTGGCACGGAGATGGCGCTGATGTGAAGCGCCTTATTCTAGAACACCATATGGCTGCCGCACGTATGGGGTTTTTGGATATGTTTGAGCCGCTTTATCGGCAGGACAGGTATAAAACGCCATTGCGTGATGGCACATTGTCTGAAGTTTGTCTTTTTTCCGAACGAGTTCTACCTCTACTGGAGGCGAAGCGAAACGGGGATGAGTTTACGGCGATGTCGATTCTGCGTGAATACTCGCCGTTGCTGAGTAAAGAGGCATTCAAAAATGCCGGCGATGATCAACTCACTCAATTAGGGACCGCTCGAGAGGCCGTAAAAGGCCTTCTGAATCTTTGGCATGATGGCGCCTCTCCCACATTCCTTGCAGTACTTCGCGAGGTGGCGAAAAGCGGACTGTTTGAGATTCCGGGGGAGCTTCGTTCTATCGTTGCAAGAGAACAGATGCACGGGCTGGTGTCTGAAATCTTTTCCGAACTTCAGCTAGACGAAACGCTTGATAGCACAGAGCCCAGTGATGAAGATCCATGGGACCAGTTTTTGTCTGTGCCATTTTCTCAGATAGAACCCTATGCAAAGTACGTGCAAGGCATGGCGCCGTTTGACACTCATCAGGGTGTTAAGGGAAGAGAATTTCCCAGAGTTCAGGTGATTATTGATGACAATGAGGCTAGAGGCGTCATCTTTTCCTACGAAAGGCTTTTTGGTGTTAATGGGGAGGCAGGCCCCAATGATGTGACAAGGCGTCTGTTTTATGTGACCTGTAGCCGAGCAATGAAAAGCTTAGCTGTTGTCGCCTATACCGCTGATCCGGCCAAGGTGCGCATGCATGTGGTAAATGAGGGGTGGTTTGACGAGACAGAAGTCGTTCTACTCGCCTGATTTATGACATTGTTGATCCGCGACCTAACTGATGACTAAAATGGGCGAATTTCGCCCATTCTCTTCCAGTGCAATGTCAGCAGCATTTCAGTTCGACTGTAGTACCCGACGGCGAGGCGCAATGCCTGCGCAACATGGTCTTAGCCGAACTGCGCTCCGAGTATAAGTCGCCCACCCCCCTTTTCCCAAAACCTCCCCGCCACAGGACCAAAATCCCATATCCTCTCCGCAATGCCCACTCATTCGCGGAGCCGCCCCATGCCCCTCGACAGCCGCACCCTCGCCCCCAACGCTTTTGGCGACCGTTTCCCCTGCTGGGCGGAGGAGCCGCCGGTGCCCTCCGAAGGCTCGCTGGTGCCTGGGTCGCAGTTCCACGAGGAGCAATGGATCATGGCCGCCGGCATGCTGGCGCGCGGCAGCAGCTTCCTCCATGTCTCCCGCGCCATGGGCTGCAGCCGCACCACGCTCTGGCGTGCCTATTACGGCTCCAAGGATTTCCGTCACAGGGTGTGGTGGGAACGGCAGGCGTTGAACCGCGAGGCCGAGCTGCGCCTCTCCTCGCTGCGCATCCTGGTCGCCGAGCAGATCGAGCGGCTGGTCTCCTCCGGCGATCCGGCGACGGTGCGCTGGCTGGCCGAACGGCTCGGCCTCTTCGCCGGCCTCGACATGCAGGCACCCAAGCGGCAAGCCCCGCAAGCCGCCCCCCGGCCCGATCCCCGGCCCGCCCCCAATCCTGCCCACGAACCCGCGCCCAATCCCGCCCCCAAACCTGAAGATCCCCCCGCCGTCACCGTCCCCGAACTGGACGACGACCTCCCCGGCGCGCCTCGCGAGCGCATGCCCTCCGACCCGCGCGCCGTCGCCGCCATCCTGGCCCGGCCGGAGGGCGAGGGGCCGAAGGGCGTCTTCCCCTGGACCGTCAACCAGTTTGAGCCTTACCCCAACCTCACCCCCGGCCCGGAAAGCCGCCGCGCCGCCGGTCCCGTCTCCCCGCGCCGGTAGCGGCCCCGCCGGCCGATGAAACACCCGCCGAATCCTGTTCCACTCTGTTCCATCCCCGCTGGCGCGGCCCACCAGCGCCCTTGATCGGGCGGCCGATCTGTCCGACCCTGCGGGTCCGTTGGAACACTGAGGATCACGCGATGACCGCCGGCCCAGCCGTCACCCCCGCCTTCACCTGCGTGCTCGACGCCCGTGCCAAGCTGGGGGAGGGGCCGGTCTGGTCGGTGGACGAACAGGCGCTCTATTGGGTCGACATCAAGGGCAAGGCGCTGAACCGCTTCGATCCCTCCACCGGCGCAGCCCGTGCGATGGCCCTGCCGGAGGAGATCGGCTGCGTCGCCCCGCGCAAGGGCGGCGGCTTCATCGCCGGCCTGCGCTCCGGCCTGTGGCAGCTGGACGGGGAGGGGCGGCCGGTGACCCGTCTCGCCGCCAATCCGGAGGACCAGGGCGCCAGCCGCTTCAACGACGGCAAAACCGATCCGGCCGGCCGCTATCTCGCCGGCACGCTGGACGAGCCGAAGGCCGGCGGCAAGGCGCATCTCTACCGCTATGACCGGCGCGGGCTGGCGGTGCTGGCCGGCGGGCTGCTGACCTCCAACGGCCTCGCCTTCAGCCCGGACGGGCGGACGCTCTACCACGCCGACACGCCGACCTTCACCGTCCGCCGCTACCGCTACGACCCGGCCACCGGCGCGATCTCCGACGGCGAGATCTTCATCCGGCTGGAGCCGAAGGACGGCGATCGCGGCCGGCCGGACGGCGCGGCGGTGGATGCGGAGGGCTGCTATTGGACGGCGCTCTATGAGGGCGGGCGGGTCGCGCGCTTCTCCCCCGATGGCCGCTTGCTGTCGGAACACCCGCTGCCGGCGCGCTGCCCGACCATGGTCGCCTTCGGCGGTCCCGACCTGCGCACCCTCTACGTCACCACCGCCAGCGCCGGCCGCCCGGCCGACGAGCTGGAACGCTTCCCGCAGTCCGGCGGTCTGTTCGCCATGGCGGTGGAGGTGCCGGGCCTGCCGGTGCCTCCCTTCGACCCGGCGGCCTGAGAGGGGAGGGGGGCCGGCGATGTTCCGCAAGTTCGTCTATCTGCTGGCTCTGTCCCGCGAAAAGCATTTCGGCCGCGCGGCGGAAAGCTGCCACGTCTCGCAGCCCACCCTCTCCAACGCCATCCGCCAGCTGGAGGAGGAGCTTCAGGTCCCCATCGTCGAGCGCGGCCAGAAGTTCGAAGGCTTCACGCCGGAGGGGATGAAGGTGCTGGAATATGCCCGCCGCATCGTCGGCGAGCGCGACAACCTGCGCCACGAGCTGCTGGCGCTGGCCCAGGGCGTCACCGGCCATCTGCGGGTGGGCGCCATCCCCACGGCGCTGCCGGTGGTGCCGCATGTGCTGACGCCCTTCACCACGCGCTTCCCGCACATCCGCTCCAGCATCGTGTCGCTCAGTTCGCGCGAGATCCAGCGTGGCCTCGACGAGTTCGAACTGGACGCCGCCATCACCTATCTCGACAACGAACCGCTGAACAACGTCCGCACCCTGCCGCTCTACACCGAGCGCTACCATCTGCTGGCCCGACGCGACGACTTGGCCGACGAGCTGGTCGCCCAGGGCGCGGTCGCCTGGGAGAAGGCCGCCGAGCTTCGGCTCTGCCTGCTGACTCCCGACATGCAGAACCGCCGCATCGCCGACACCGCCTTCCGCATGACCGGGCGGACGGTGCAGGCGGCGATGGAGACCAACTCCATCGTCACCCTCTACACCATCGTCCGCGCCGGCACCTGCGCCAGCATCGTCCCCGGCCAGCTGCTGACCTTCGTTCCGCCGCATCCCGACATCGTCGCCCTGCCGCTGGTCGACCCGGAGCTGAGCCACGTCGTCGGCCTCGCCTACGCCGACCGCGACCCGCCGCCGCCGCTGGCCAGGGCGCTGGCGGTGGCGGCATCCGATGCCGACATCGCCCATCGCGTGGCGATCAGCATCGCCGAGGCGATGATCCCCTGGCGGGTGGCGATCCGCTGACGGGCCGTTCTTGATAGCCAAAAGCTATCAGCCCATCGGAAAATACAATTTGCTGGCATACCGTATCCTCCGCCACTCTGACGGTGCCGGGCGCTGAGAGACGTCCGGAAAAAGCCAACAGAGCCAAGCCAGAACGACGCCGACCCAAGGGGCGAACCCAAGACCGGCGCGGACGATCGCAAGGAGGGACACCCGTGAACGCTTGCCATCCGTGGAGCGCTGAGCGCGCCATGACGATTGTCGAAGACAATCGGCATCTGCGCGGCGCCCTGCTGCCGATCCTTCACGCGCTGCAGGAAGAGTTCGGCTATATCGACGAACAGGCGATCCCCCTGCTGGCGACAGAGCTGAACCTCTCGCGCGCCGATGTGCATGGCGTCGTCTCCTTCTATCACGAATTCCGCCGCGAAAAGCCCGGCCGCCACATCATCAAGGTCTGCCGGGCCGAGGCCTGCCAGTCGATGGGCGCCAACGCGCTGGTCGACCACATCAAGAAGCGGCTGCAGGTCGATTTCCACGGCACCACCGCCGACGGCGCCTTCACCCTGGAACCGGTCTTCTGCCTCGGCAACTGCGCCCTCTCGCCCGCCGTCATGATCGACGAGAACCTGCACGGCCGGGTCTCGCCCGACCGCTTCGACGAGCTGGCGGCCGAGACGCGGGCCAACCCGCAGGCCCACAACCAGATCCCCCGCGCCCTCAGCCATAAGGGTCACGCGCAATGAGCGGCCATCTGATCACCGTCTTCGTCCCGCGCGATTCCGCCGCCCTGTCCGTCGGCGCCGACGCCGTGGCCGCCGCCATCCGGGCCGAGGCCGCCAGGCGCGACCTGCCGCTGCGCATCGTCCGCAACGGCTCGCGCGGCATGCTCTATCTGGAACCGCTGGTCGAGGTGGAAACCCCGGAAGGCCGCGTCGCCTACGGCCCGGTCACCGCCGCCGACGTCCCCGGCCTGTTCGACGCCGGCTTCCTGACCGGCGGCGCCCATGCGCTGGCCCACGGCCTGACCGAGGAAATCCCCTATTTCAAGAAGCAGGAGCGGCTGACCTTCGCCCGCTGCGGCATCATCGATCCGCTGTCGGTCGAGGATTACCGCGCCCATGGCGGCTTCCGCGGGCTGGAGAACGCGCTGGCGATGTCCCAGGCGGAGATCGTCAAGGTCGTCACCGACAGCGGCCTGCGCGGCCGCGGCGGCGCCGGCTTCCCCACCGGCATCAAGTGGAACACGGTGATGCAGGCCAAGGCGGACGAGAAGTTCGTCTGCTGCAACGCCGACGAGGGCGACAGCGGCACCTTCGCCGACCGCATGATCATCGAAGGCGACCCCTTCTGCCTGATCGAGGGCATGACCATCGCCGCCATCGCGGTGGGGGCGACCTCCGGCTATGTCTACATGCGCTCGGAATATCCGCACGCCACCGCGATCCTTCGCCATGCCATCAAGCTCGCATACGACGAGGGCTGGCTCGGCGACAACATCCACGGCACCGACCGCACCTTCCATCTGGACGTCCGCGTCGGCGCCGGCGCCTACATCTGCGGCGAAGAGACCGCGATGCTGGAAAGCCTGGAGGGCAAGCGCGGCATGGTCCGCGCCAAGCCGCCGCTTCCGGCGCTGGAGGGCCTGTTCGGCAAGCCGACCGTGGTCAACAACGTGCTGTCGCTCTGCTCGGTGCCGATCATCCTCGACAAGGGCGGCGAGTATTACCGTGACTTCGGCGTCGGCCGGTCGCGCGGCACGCTGCCCTTCCAGCTCGCCGGCAACATCAAGAACGGCGGCATCGTCGAGAAGGCCTTCGGCATCACCCTGCATGAACTGCTGTACGAGTATGGCGGCGGCACCATCACCGGCCGGCCGATCCGCGCCGTGCAGGTCGGCGGTCCGCTCGGCGCCTACCTGCCGCCCTCCCAGTTCGACCTTCCCAAGGATTACGAGGCCTTCGCGGCGCAGGAGGCGATGGTCGGCCATGGCGGCATCGTCGTCTTCGACGACACGGTGGACATGGCCCAGCAGGCCCGCTTCGCCATGGAGTTCTGCGTCGCCGAATCCTGCGGCAAATGCACCCCCTGCCGCATCGGCTCCACCCGCGGGATGGAGACGCTGGACAAGATCATCGCCGGCAAGAACGTCGATGCGAACCTGACCCTGCTCGCCGACCTCTGCGACGTGATGGTGGACGGCTCGCTCTGCGCCATGGGCGGCATGACGCCCTACCCGGTGCGCAGCGCGGTGAAGCACTTCCCGGAAGACTTCCGCAAGAAGCAGCACGCCGTCCGCGTCACCCACATCGCCGCCGAATAACGAGCGACCCAGGAGCACCCGAGATGACCCTCATCCACGAGACCGACTACGGCACCCCGGCCCGCGTCTCCGAGACCCTGGTGACGCTGGAGATCGACGGCCGCGCGATCACCGTTCCCGAAGGCACCTCCGTGATGCGCGCCGCGATGGACGCCGGCATCACCGTGCCCAAGCTGTGCGCCACCGACAGCCTGGAACCCTTCGGCTCCTGCCGCCTCTGCGCGGTGGAGATCGAGGGGCGCCGCGGCACCCCGGCGTCCTGCACCACCCCCGTCGCCCCCGGCATGAAGGTCCACACCCAGACCGACAAGCTGGCCAAGCTGCGCCGCGGCGTGATGGAGCTGTACATCTCCGACCATCCGCTCGACTGCCTGACCTGTGCCGCCAACGGTGACTGCGAGTTGCAGGACATGGCCGGTGCTGTGGGGCTGCGCAACGTGCGGTACGGTTTCGAAGGCGAAAACCACCGCGCCGCCGCGAAGGACGAGAGCAACCCCTACTTCACCTTCGACGCCTCCAAGTGCATCGTCTGCTCGCGCTGCGTCCGCGCCTGCCAGGAGACCCAGGGCACCTTCGCGCTGACCATCGACGGGCGCGGCTTCGCCTCCTCGGTGTCGCCGGGCGCCAACGAGAGCTTCATGGACAGCGAGTGCGTGTCCTGCGGCGCCTGCGTCCAGGCCTGCCCGACCGCGACCCTGACCGAGAAGTCGATCATCGAGCACGGCCAGCCCGAGCACAGCGTCATCACCACCTGCGCCTATTGCGGCGTCGGCTGCTCCTTCAAGGCCGAGTTGCAGGGCACCACGGTGGTCCGCATGACGCCCTGGAAGGACGGCGGCGCCAACGAGGGCCATTCCTGCGTCAAGGGCCGCTTCGCCTGGGGCTACGCCACCCACAAGGACCGCATCATGAAGCCCATGGTGCGCGAGAAGATCACCGACCCGTGGCGTGAAGTGTCGTGGGAGGAGGCGGTCGCCTACGCCGCCGAGCGGCTGAAGGCGGTGCAGGCCAAATATGGCCGGGGCTCCATCGGCGGCATCACCTCGTCGCGCTGCACGAACGAGGAGGTCTATGTCGTCCAGAAGATGATCCGGGCCGCCTTCGGCACCAACAACATCGACACCTGCGCCCGCGTCTGCCATTCGCCGACCGGCTACGGCCTGTCGCAGACCTTCGGCACTTCCGCCGGCACCCAGGATTTCCGCAGCGTCGACAAGTCCGACGTCATCCTGGTCATCGGCGCCAACCCGACAGACGGCCACCCGGTGTTCGGCTCGCGCATGAAGAAGCGCCTGCGCGCCGGGGCCAAGCTGATCGTCGTCGATCCGCGCCGCATCGATCTGGTGCGCAGCCCGCACGTCCAGGCCGAATACCACCTCCAGCTCCAGCCCGGCACCAACGTCGCCGTGGTGAACGCCATCGCCCACGTCATCGTCACCGAAGGGCTGGTCAACCGCTCCTTCGTCGAAGGGCGCTGCGATCCCAAGGAGTTCGCGAAGTGGGAGGCGTTCATCGCCGAGCACCGCAACTCGCCGGAATATCTGGAATCGCGCACCGGCGTCCCGGCCGATCAGGTTCGTGCCGCCGCCCGTCTCTATGCCACCGGCGGCAACGCCGCGATCTACTACGGCCTGGGCGTGACCGAGCACAGCCAGGGTTCCAGCACGGTGATGGCGATCGCCAACCTCGCGATGGCGACCGGCAACATCGGCCGCGAGGGCGTCGGCGTGAATCCGCTGCGCGGCCAGAACAACGTGCAGGGCTCCTGCGACATGGGTTCCTTCCCGCACGAGCTGCCGGGCTACCGCCATGTGTCGGACGACATCGTCCGCCAGGAGTTCGAGACCGCCTGGGGCGTCACGCTGGATCCGGAACCCGGCCTGCGCATCCCCAACATGTTCGACAGCGCGCATGACGGCAGCTTCCGCGGCCTGTTCGTGCAGGGCGAGGACATCGTCCAGTCCGATCCCAACACCAACCACGTCACCTCGGCGCTGGAATCGCTGGACATCGTCATCGTCCAGGATCTGTTCCTGAACGAGACGGCGGCCTTCGCCCACGTCTTCTTCCCCGGCACCTCCTTCCTGGAGAAGGACGGCACCTTCACCAACGCCGAGCGCCGCATCAACCGTGTCCGCAAGGCGATGCCGTCCAAGGTCGGCAAGGACGAGCATTGGGTCGCCTGCGCGCTGGCGACGGCGATGGGCTACCCGATGCATTACGAGACCACGTCGGAGATCATGGACGAGATCGCCCGGCTGACCCCGACCTTCCGTGGCGTCAGCTTCGAGAAGCTCGACCGCGTCGGCAGCGTCCAGTGGCCCTGCACCGGCTTCGAGGACGACGACACCGGCATGGCGATCATGCATGGCGAGACCTTCGCCCGCGGTCTCGGCCGCTTCATGATCACCGAGTATGTGCCGACCGACGAGCGGACCACGCGGATGTATCCGCTGGTGCTGACCACCGGCCGCATCCTCGCCCACTACAATGTCGGCGCCCAGACCCGCCGCACCGCCAACGTCGCCTGGCATCCGGAGGACGTGCTGGAGATCAACGCGGTGGACGCCGAGATCCGCGGCGTCAAGGACGGCGACATGGTGTCGCTCGCCAGCCGCATGGGGGCCACCACACTGCGCGCCGTCATCTCCGACCGCATGCCGGCCGGCGTCGTCTACACCACCTTCCACCACCCGGTAACCGGCGCCAACGTCATCACCACCGAAAATTCGGACTGGGCGACCAACTGCCCCGAATACAAGGTGACGGCGGTACAGGTCGCCCGCAGCAACCAACCGTCGGACTGGCAGGTCGACTACGCGAAGAACGACGTCGAGCGCAAGCGCATCGCCGCCGCCAACGTCATCGCCGCCGAGTAATGCGCCGCCGAATAACGGCCTGAGGAGTGGGAAGCATGACCGCGATGCCTTCTGGTTCCATCCGTCCCGACGACAGCCTCATGTGCTCCATCGCCGTCACCGGCACCGGCTTTGCCGCCGGTGTTGGGGTGGAGGAGGGCGCCGACGTCGAATGGCAGGTGCCGGAGGAAACCGCGGTCGCTTTCGAATACAACGGCCGGTCCCATGCCGTGATGATGGCGACGCCTGCCGATCTGGAAGACTTCGCGCTGGGCTTCAGCCTTGCCGAGGAGATCGTCGGGACCGCCGCCGATATCGAGAAAGTCTCCGTGCGGGAAACGCCGCTGGGCTTCGTCCTCAACCTGACGGTCGACCCGTTGCGTCTCCTGCGCGGAAGTCTGCGCAGCCGCTCCATGGAGGGGCGGAGCGGCTGTGGCCTGTGCGGCGTGGACAGTCTTGTCCACGCCGTTCGGGAGCCCCGCAAGATCGAAACCGCGCTGGAGGTGGACCCGGCCGCCGTGGCCGCCGCTTTCCGCGCCTTGCCGGATCACCAGCCGATGAACCGGGCCAACCGCTCGGTCCACGCCGCGGCGTGGTGTGCACCGGACGGCACCGTCCGTCTGGCCCGTGAGGATGTCGGCCGCCACAACGCGCTGGACAAGCTGATCGGGGCCGTCGTCCGCTCTGGTGCCGACCCGGCTACCGGCTTCGTGGTGATGACCAGCCGCTGCAGCTTCGAACTGGTGCAGAAGACCGCCGCGGTGGGCATCCCGCTGCTGGCGACCATCTCGGCGCCGACGGCGCTGGCGCTGGAGCTGGCACGCAACGCCAACCTGACCCTGGGCGCACTGTCGCGTCGCGACACCGTGATCCTGTTCCGCTGAACTCAACATCGCTTCGCCAATGGAGACACCGATGAGCCACACGAACCATGCCAAGGATCTGGTCCGGATGGCCAACCAGATCGCCGTCCATTTCGCCTCCTACCCGCGGGAAGAGGCGGTGACCGAGACGGCGACCCACATCCGCAAGTTCTGGGATCCGCGCATGCGCGCCGGCCTGTTCGCCCATGTCCAGTCCGGCGGCGAAACCGACCTGCACGAAATCGCGCGCGGCGCGGTGGGGATGCTGCAGGCGCGCTGAGGCGAAGCGGTCGCGACCGGGTTCCGTCAGGCCTTGCGGAAGGCGAACATGACCGTTTCGTAGGGAAAGGCAATCTCGGCGCGATCCGCCAGTTCGGGCGTACGGGCGACCAGCCCGCGGGTTGCGCGCTCGACCTCCGCCTGCCGTTCCGGAGGCAAAGCCGAAATGAAGCTGACCGACAGCGTGCGCTTGACGATGACATCCTCCGGGCTTCCGACATGGGCATGCCGGACATGGCGCTCGTCGATAGGCTCGAAGCCCGGTGCGGGGAAGACCCGGCGCCAGTTGCCGGTCCGAAAGCGCGGGGTATCGCCCTCCCAAGGGTCTGTGATGGCCGTCAACGCCGCCACCCAGGGCTTGCTCTCATCCCGTACGTTCCAGATCAGCCCCAACGCGCCGCCCGGTGCCAGGACTCTGTGAAATTCCTGCAAGGCGGCCGCTGTGGCGAACCAGTGAAAGGCCTGGGCGCAGACCACGGCATCGACGGAACCGTCCGGCAGCGGAATGGACTCCGCGGTTCCCGCCATGACGGTGATGTCTGGAAAGGCCCCGACCAGTTGCTCGCGCATGCCGGCGACCGGTTCGACGGCGGCGATCTCTCCTCCGCACTCCTTCAGCATGGCCACGAACTTGCCGGTGCCGGCGCCGACCTCCAGGACCTTCCGTCCGGGGCCGACGCCCAGCACGTCGCGAAGCCATTCGGCGGTCTCGGGCGGGTAGCTCGGCCGGCCTCTGACATAGGCCGTGGCACCGGTCTCGTAACCTCTGGAAGAGTGATGAATCGGCATGGCGACCTCGGTCCTTCCAGTGTCCCTCGAAGCGGACCCTCAGACGTAATTGGCGATCTCGACCAGATTGTCGTCGGGGTCGCGGAAATAGACGGAACGGATCGGCCCGGTGGCGCCCGTGCGGTTCACCGGGCCTTCTTCTATGGCGATGCCGCGGACCTGGAGATGGGCGATCACCTCCTCCAGCGGCGTGTCGGCGATCAGGCAGAAATCGCCGCTGCCGGCGGTGGGCCGGGCGGCCTTCGGTTCGAACTCCCGCCCGACCTCGTGCAGGTTGATCTTCTGCGCGCCGAAGGACAGGGCGCGGCGGCCGCCGGCGAAGGTAACGACCTCCATCCCCAGCACGTCGCTGTAGAAGGCGCAGGTCGCCTCGATGGAGGCGACCGTCAGCACGAGATGGTCGATCCGGGCGATCCGCATCCCGGCCTCACATGCCGGTGGCCGTCGGCAGCGGCTTGGCCGGAGCGGGGGTGGAGGCGGAGGACAGCGGCGTCGGCGCATGGGCGGCCGGGACCGGCAGCGGCGCCGGCTTCGACAGCGGGCGCGGCGCCGAGACCGGCGTCACGGGATTGGCCGCCGCCGGATTGGCCGACATCGCCGCGCCCGACTGGCCGGACGGCGTCGCCAGCGTGGGCGGATCCTCGTAGATGTCGGGGTGGACGCGCACCACGCCGGCGGTGTCGACCGAGGCGTTCCAGTAGACGAAGCGCACGGGGATGGCGTTCGGCAGCCGGATCGTCCTGGTCTCCCCGGTGTCGAGCTGCTGGCCGATGCTGGCCGGCGTCATCTTCGCGGCGCCCAGCAGCGTCTCGGCCATCATCCGGGCATCCTCCAGCCGCACGCAGCCGGAGCTGGCGGCGCGCAGGTCGCGGCTGAACAGCTTGGGATCGTTGGTGCCGTGCAGGAAGATGCCGTCGCCGTTGGTCAGGTTGAAGCGGAAGCGGCCCAGCGCGTTGTCGTCGCCCGGCTTCTGGACGATGCGCACGCGGCCGGGATCGACCGACCACCAGTTGACCGACTGGGTGTTGGCGACCTCCGACCCGTCCAGATAGACGGCGGCGTTCTTGATGCCGGTGGTGCCCTTCTTGCGCAGGGCCGGCAGCTTGTCCTCGCTCAGCACCGTCGGCGGGACGGTCCAGGTCGGGTTGATGGTGACGCTGGTCACCTTGTCCTGCAGCAGCGGCGTCTTGCGCGACGGCCGGCCGACCACCGCCCGCATGGTGAAGCTGGGCCGTCCATGCTCGATGAGGGTGACGGACTGGCCGGGCAGGTTGACCAGGATGGTGGTGTCGGGGATGGAGGCCTGCTGCGCCCGCATCGCCGCGGCGGCGCGGCGCAGAAGCGCCACGGTCTGCGCCGGGGTGCGGTCCAACGCCTGGCGCGTCACCTCGCCCACCTTGCCGTCGGGCTGCAGCCCCTCGGCGAGTTGGAAGGCGCGCACGGCCACCTCGACATCGTCGTTGAAGCTGTCGGTCCACTTGTCGGCGTGCAGATAGCCCAGCTCGATCAGGCGGCGCGACACCTTGCCGACGCGGTCGGCCAGCGGCGAGCGCACGGTGATCACCACCGGCGGCGCCGGCTCGACCGGGGCGAGGCCGGGCAGGGTGGGGGCCTGCGCCTGCACGTCGGCGGGGGGCACGTCCATCGCCGGGGCGACGCCCTCGACCATGCCGCCGTCGCCCTTCTTGACGACGGCGCCGTAGCCGATGCGGGTGGCCGGCGCCTTGGGCGCGTTCTGGATTTCCTGCGCGCGCTGTTCCAGCGCCGCAGCCCAGCCGGCGACCAGCGGCGGCTTGGCGGCGTGCGCCGCCTCCTTCGCCGCTGCGGCCAGCGCCGGACCGCTCAGGACGACGCCGACCAATCCGCCGACCAGGCAGAGGGCGGCGGAGCGGCGGGACATCGGGCGGCGGAGATCATGCATGGCGATGGGACCGGAACGTGAACGGAAAGGATCGAGCGTTGTATCCTTCGATGAGCCTTCCACGATCCGCAAGCGACATTTGGTGTCGGCAGCTCTGCTGTTCACACTGTTGCTCCCGTGCATCGCCCTGTCACTCGGGGGCGGCCATGGCCGTTACACGCCCTGATTACGACGGTTGGACGCCGCGGCGCCGGTTTTATTCCGAACCTTCGTCCGATGTAGGACCGGAAAGGCCGGAGCGTGGCCGTATGTGTCATTTGACGTAGATACCGCCTTTCGCATGCGCGGTAACTTTTCCCCGACGATGTGGCGAAGCCCCGGAGCAACCGGGGCGCCAAAGGAAGGGGGCAACTTCATGCGGACCAAGCAACTGACGTCCAGCTTCGGGATCAGCGCGCTGGCCGGTCTGGCCATGGGCGCGATGGCGTCCTTCGCGATGCCGGCCCAGGCGGCGGACGACACCATCAAGGTGGGCATCCTGCATTCCCTGTCCGGCACGATGGCGATCAGCGAGACGACGTTGAAGGACGTCATGCTGATGCTGATCGACGAGCAGAACAAGAAGGGCGGCCTGCTGGGCAAGAAGCTGGAGCCGGTGGTGGTCGATCCGGCCTCCAACTGGCCGCTGTTCGCCGAGAAGGCGCGCGAGCTGATCAGCAAGGACAAGGTGTCGGCCGTGTTCGGCTGCTGGACTTCGGTCAGCCGCAAGTCGGTGCTGCCGGTGTTCGAGGAACTGAACAACATCCTCTTCTACCCGGTCCAGTATGAGGGCGAGGAGTCCTCGCGCAACGTCTTCTACACCGGCGCCGCGCCGAACCAGCAGGCGATCCCGGCCGTCGACTACCTGATGCAGAAGGAGAAGGTCCAGCGCTGGGTGCTGGCCGGCACCGACTACGTCTATCCGCGCACGACCAACAAGATCCTCGAAGCCTACCTGAAGGGCAAGGGCGTCAAGCCCGAGGACATCATGATCAACTACACGCCGTTCGGTCATTCCGACTGGCAGTCGATCGTGGCGGACATCAAGAAGTTCGGCTCGGCCGGCAAGAAGACCGCCGTCGTCTCCACCATCAACGGCGACGCCAACGTTCCCTTCTACAAGGAACTGGGCAACCAGGGCGTGAAGGCGCAGGACATCCCGGTCGTCGCCTTCTCGGTCGGCGAGGAAGAGCTGGCCGGCATCGACACCAAGCCGCTGCTGGGCCATCTGGCCGCCTGGAACTACTTCCAGTCGGTCGAGACGCCGGCCAACAGCGACTTCATCAAGGCCTGGAAGACCTACACCAAGAACGACAAGCGCGTCACCAACGACCCGATGGAAGCCCACTATATCGGCTTCAACATGTGGGTGAAGGCGGTCGAGGCGGCCGGCACCACCGAGCCGGACAAGGTCATCGACGCCATGGTCGGCGTGTCGGTCCCCAACCTGACCGGCGGTTATTCGGCGATGCTGCCGAACCACCACATCACCAAGCCGGTCCTGATCGGCGAAGTGCAGGAGAACGGCCAGTTCGACGTCGTCTCCAAGACCTCGGGCCTCGTCCCGGGCGACGAGTGGTCGGACTATCTGCCGGACAGCAAGGACCTGATCGCCGACTGGCGCAAGCCGATGTCCTGCGGCAACTTCAACGTGAAGACCGGCAAGTGCGGCGGCAAGGGGTCGTGAGGGCTGGTGTCCGTCCTCTGATCTGAGTGGTCGCGACGCTTGCCCCCACCCTAACTCTCCCTCTCCCGCGTCAGCGGGGGAGGGTCGGGGAGGGGGCAAGCGTCAGCGCTTTTTGAACTCCCCCGACAACATCCGCCCCCGCACCGAAGGACCCGCGATGCGACGCGCTCTCCGCTGGCTGATGGCCGTCTGTGTGGTGGTCGCCACATCGACCGCCGCCCTTGCCGCCGACCTCCGTCCCCTCGTCCAGGCCCTGGGCAGCGGCGGCTATTCCGGAACCGAAAAGGCCCTGGCGCAATTGTCGGAGGCCGGCGACCCGGCGGCCGTGCCGGTGATCGAGGCGCTCCAGGCCGGCGACCTCTATGTGCGCAAGGCCGACGGCACCGTGGTCGTCGCCCGCAAGGCCGGCGACGCGTTCACCCTGACCGACCCGCTGACCCGCGCCGCGCTCGGCGATGCGCCGGCCGCCGCGGTCGAGAAAATCCGCATCAACAATTCGCTGCGCCGCGCCATCAGCGCCTCGCTGGGTGCCCTCACCCTGATGAGCCCCGATGCCGGTGTCCGCCGCTCCGCCGCCGATGCGGTGTTCAAGAGCCGCGACGCCCAGGCGCTGGAGACGCTGAACGCCGCCATCGCCAAGGAGCAGGACAAGGGCGTCCGCGCCGCCATGGAGCAGGCGCGCGCCGCCATCCTGCTGACCGGCGAGGCCGCGTCGAAAATGAGCGATGCCGAAATCCAGTCGGCGACCGACACGCTGGCCGCCCGCGGCGACCGCGATGCGCTGGTGCTGCTGAACATGGTCGCCGGTTCCGGCGCGTCCGACGTCACCAAGCGCTCGGCCGCCGCCGCCGTGTCCACCCTGGAACAGAAGCTGGCCTTCTGGGCCGCGCTGCAGAATCTCTGGTACGGGCTGTCGCTGGGTTCGGTGCTGCTGCTGGCCGCCATCGGGCTGGCCGTCACCTTCGGCGTGATGGGCGTCATCAACATGGCCCATGGCGAGATGGTGATGATCGGCGCCTACACCACCTTCCTGGTGCAGGAGTTCTTCCGCGCCCATGCCCCCGGCCTGTTCGACCTGTCGATCCTGGTGGCGCTGCCCGCCGCCTTCATCGTGTCCGGTGGCGTCGGCATCATCATCGAGCGCAGCGTGATCCGCTGGCTCTACGGCCGTCCGCTGGAAACGCTGCTTGCCACCTGGGGCCTGTCGCTGGCGCTCCAGCAGGCGGTCCGTTCGATCTTCGGCCCGACCAACCGCGAGGTCGGCGCGCCGAGTTGGATGTCCGGCGCCTTCGAACTGGGCGGCCTGACCATCACCTACGGCCGGCTGTGGATCGTCATCTTCGCCTTCGCCGTCTTCGCCGCGCTGTTGGTGGCGCTGAAGCGCACCTGGTTCGGCCTGTCGATCCGCGCGGTGACGCAGAACCGGCCGATGGCCAACGCCATGGGCATCCGCACCGCGCGGGTGGACGCGCTGACCTTCGGTCTCGGTTCCGGCATCGCCGGGCTGGCCGGGGTGGCGCTGAGCCAGATCGACAATGTCAGCCCGAACCTGGGCCAGGGCTACATCATCGACAGCTTCATGGTCGTGGTGTTCGGCGGCGTCGGCAACCTGTGGGGCACGCTGGTCGGCGCGCTGACGCTTGGCTCCATCAACAAGTTCCTGGAACCCTATGCCGGTGCGGTGCTGGGCAAGATCCTGGTGCTGATCTTCATCATCCTGTTCATCCAACGGCGTCCGCGCGGCCTGTTCGCGCTGAAGGGCCGCGCGGTGGAGGCCTGATCCGATGCTGCTGCGCTTTTTCCTGATGGGTCTGGACCGCAAGGCCGGGATCGTGCTGACGATCCTAGCATTCCTTGCGGTGGCGGTCCCGGTGATGACGCTGTGGGTGCCGGCGGACTCGCCCTTCCACCTGTCGGTCTTCACCGTCTCGCTGTTGGGCAAATACCTGTGCTTCGCGCTGCTGGCGCTGGCGCTCGATCTGGTCTGGGGCTATTGCGGCATCCTGTCGCTCGGCCATGCCGCCTTCTTCGCGCTCGGCGGCTACGCCATGGGCATGTACCTGATGCGGCAGATCGGCCCGCGCGGCGTCTACGGCAACCCGGTCCTGCCCGACTTCATGGTCTTCCTGAACTGGAAGGAGCTGCCCTGGTACTGGCTGGGCTTCGACCAGTTCTGGTTCGCCGCCTTGATGGTGCTGGTGGTGCCGGGGGCGCTGGCCTTCGCCTTCGGCTGGTTCGCCTTCCGCAGCCGCGTCACCGGCGTCTACCTGTCGATCATCACCCAGGCGCTGACCTTCGCCCTGCTGCTGGCCTTCTTCCGCAACGACATGGGCTTCGGCGGCAACAACGGCCTGACCGACTTCAAGGACATCCTCGGCTACGACATCCAGGCCGACACCACCCGCGTCGCCCTGTTCGTGGCGACGGTGGCAGCCCTGGCACTCTCCTACATGATCGCCTCGGGCGTCATCGGGTCGAAGCTGGGCAAGGTGCTGGTGGCGCTGCGCGACGCCGAAAGCCGCGTCCGCTTCATGGGCTACGACACCGAAAGCTACAAGCTGTTCGCCTGGACCCTGTCGGCCTGCATGGCTGGCGTCGCGGGCGCCCTCTACGTCCCGCAGGTCGGCATCATCAACCCGTCCGAATTCGCCCCGGCCAGCTCGATCGAGGCGGTGATCTGGGTCGCCGTCGGCGGGCGGGGCACGCTGGCCGGCGGCATCCTCGGCGCGGTGCTGGTCAACATGGGCAAGAGCTATTTCACCGGCGCCCTGCCGGAGCTGTGGCTGTTCGCGCTGGGCGGCCTGTTCGTGGCGGTCACCCTGTTCCTGCCCAAGGGTCTGCTGGGGTTGGGCGCACAGCTGAAGGCCAAGCTGCCCGGCCGCAACAAGACCTCGCCCCTTCCCAATGCCAAAACAGCCGACCAGAAGGGAGCCTGACCCATGAGCGCGGAATCGACCCTTCTCTATCTCGACGGCGTGTCGGTCAGCTTCGACGGCTTCAAGGCGCTGAACAGCCTGTCGCTGGTGATGATGCCCGGCGAGATGCGGGCGATCATCGGCCCCAACGGCGCCGGCAAGACGACGATGATGGATGTCATCACCGGCAAGACCCGCCCCGACACCGGCACCATCCTGTTCGAGGGCGACACCGACCTGACCCGCCTGCGCGAGGCGGCGATCGCCAATCTCGGCATCGGCCGCAAGTTCCAGCGCCCGACCGTGTTCGAGCCGCACACGGTGTGGGACAATCTGGAACTGGCGCTGAAGGCGCCGCGCCGGCCGCTGAAGACGCTGACCTACGCCATCAGCCGCGACGACCGCAGCCGGATCGAGGAAATCCTCGACATCACCCGCCTGTCGGCCCTGCGCAACCGTCAGGCCGGCAGCCTGTCGCACGGGCAGAAGCAGTGGCTGGAGATCGGCATGCTGCTGGCCCAGGACCCCAAGCTTCTGCTGGTAGACGAGCCGGTTGCCGGCATGACCGACGCCGAGACCGAACAGACGGCGGAACTGCTGTGCAGCATCGCCGGCAAGCATTCGGTGATCGTGGTGGAGCATGACATGAGCTTCGTCCGCGCGCTGGGCGTCAAGGTGACGGTGCTGGCGGAAGGCTCGGTCCTGGCCGAAGGCTCGCTGGACGCGGTGAGTTCGAATCAACAGGTCATCGACACCTATCTCGGCCGCTGACGGGAGACCCTATGATGCTGGACGTTCGCTCCCTCGATCTGCATTACGGCGCCGCACAGGCCCTGCGCAGCGTTTCCATGAAGGCCGAAATCGGCAAGGTCACCTGTCTGGTCGGTCGCAACGGCGTCGGCAAATCCAGCCTGCTGCGCGCCATCGTCGGGCTGAAGCCGGTGTCCGGCGGCTCCATCGGCTGGGACGGCGCCGACGTGACGAAGATGGCGCCGGCCGACCGGGCGCGCCGCGGCATCGCCTATGTGCCGCAGGGGCGCGAGATTTTCCCGCTGTTGACGGTGCGGGAAAATCTGCTGACCGGCTACGCCCCGCTGCCGCGCTCGCAACGTTCGATTCCCGACGAGGTGTTCGAGCTGTTCCCGGTGCTGAAATCCATGCTGGAGCGCCGCGGTGGCGACCTGTCCGGCGGCCAGCAGCAGCAGCTCGCCATCGGCCGCGCGCTGGTGACCCGCCCGCGCCTGCTGGTGCTGGACGAGCCGACCGAGGGCATCCAGCCCTCCATCATCAAGGACATCGGCCGCGCCATCTCCTACCTGCGCGACAAGGGCACCATGGCGATCCTGCTGGTGGAGCAGTATTTCGACTTCGCCCGCGACCTTGCCGACGACTGGGTGGTGATGGAACGCGGCGAGGTGATGCTGTCCGGTCCCCGCAGCGGCCTCGACGAGCAGGAGGTGCGTAAATACCTGACGGTGTGATGCCAGTGGAGTGATGCCTGCGGAATAACTGCGCTTGCCGTGCGTCCTTCATCCATCGGGTCCGCCGTCCGGCGGGCCGGTTTTGGGGAGGAACCGCAACAATGACGTCCGCACTCCGTATCACCGCCGCCGCCATCGGCCTGGGAGCCGTCCTGTTCGGCGCGCCCGCCTTCGCTCAGGACAAGGAACCGGCCATGATGGGGAAAACCGCCATGGGTCCCGTCCTGACCGACGCGAAGGGCATGACGCTCTACGTCTTCGACAAGGACAGCGCCGGCAAGTCGGCCTGCAACGGGCCTTGCGCGACCAACTGGCCGCCGCTGATGGCTCCCGCCTCCGCCAAGCCGATGGGCAAATACACGGTGGTCACCCGCGACGACGGCAGCCACCAGTGGGCCTACAACGGCAAGCCGCTCTACACCTGGGCCAAGGACATGAAGCCCGGCGACGCCACCGGCGACGGCGTGAACAATGTCTGGCATGTGGCGAAGCCGTAAGGCCCGTCCCGCGGTGTCGTGGTGGTCAATCCGCCCCACGGCGCCGCGCTCTTTCGGAGTATTCTTAGCCTGTCGAGGTAATTCGCAAACATCGGCTTCGCAGCCGGCGCTCTTTAATGGTCGTTAAGGATCGAAACCGCAAGATGACCTCACCGTCATCTTGCTCATGGAGCAGCAGGCCATGTCGATCTACAACGCCGCCTCGTTCGAAGCCGCCCCTTCCGCCGAACCGAAGGTCCGCAAGATGCAGGGTCTGCCGCGACTGGCGGTGTGGGCGGTGATGATCGGTACGCCCTGGGTGGTGATCGTGCAGGCGGTGCGCCTGATCTTTTGAGGTTTTAACCTTCAGGCCTGGCGCACCTCCCTTCACACCCTCACTGGGCCGGCGCCACCCAGGGTTCCAGCGCGCCGATCTTCCTGGCCCGCTTCTCGTCCGCCGACAGTTTGAAATTATGCCCATAGGGCGCGCTCTCGAACGAGCCGTATCCGGGATTGGCCAGCATCAGCCAGTCGCGCCCGAAATGCTCCTTCACCGTCTCATAGGCCTTCATCCGCTCCGCCTCGCTGCCGTTGGCGGCGTCGGCGAAGTCGCCGAAATTGTCGCCGAACAGCAGGACGATCCGGTAATCCTTGGCGATATAGGCGCGGCGCGCGCTCTTCGCCGAACCCCATTCCGGCTTTTCCTTCGACATCAGGAAGGTATCGACGTTCCCGCCCATCGGGAAGCCCAGCGCCTGCGCGTTGCGGCGGGTCGGCTCCTCCTGGTCGGCGCTGCGGTTGGTGACGTAGAAGACCTTGACGCCCTTCGACTCGGCATATTGGGTGAACTCGACCGCACCCGGCACCGCCGTCGCCTTCTCCGCCTTCACCCAGGCGTCCCAGGTCTTCGGCGAGAAGTCGGTGCCGCTGGTCACCAGACCGGTCTGATAGGCGGAGTTGTCCATCGCCGTCTCATCCAGGTCCAGCACCACGGCCGGCGGCAGCTCCTGGTAATTGCCGGCCTGCTCGGTCGCCGCGGTCCAGTTTTTGTCGGCCAGCGCTTTGTCCAGCTGGACCCTGCCCAGCGCATAGACCGCCAGCGCATTGGCCTTGTATTCGACCGACCGCTGCATCCACAGCTCGGCGTTCAGCAGATCGCTCTGGGGCACCGGGCTTTGGGGCGCTGGATCGGCCGCCAGGGCGGGGCCGGCGAGAAGCGAGAGGACAACCGCACCGGACAGCAGCGACCAGCGCCCGGAACAGGCGGAATTGCGCATCGACACACCCATCCATCAAGTGTCATGGAACTGTCATCGAAGCACAGATCCGGACGCTTGGCGATGGTCGCGTGACCCATGCGTCACGGTATCCCGATACGCCCATCCGGTTCGTTCCCCGGTTCCTTCCAACGCAGCGGGATCGCGGCCTTCCGCCGCCATCCGCGCTCCACCTGCAGGCTCCAGCTCCGTTGGGCGTTGGGCAGGGCAGGGTCGGGCTCCCAATCGATCCCGACCGCCCCGGTCAGATGCAGAACGTCACCGCTGGCGACATCGACCAGCAGCAACCCGGCCCGCGGGTTCAGCAGCATGTTGCCCAGCGTGTTGAAATAGCGGTTGCCGGAATAGTCGGGTACGATCAGCCGGTCGCCCTCGATCCGGATGAAGCCCGCCGGCCCGCCCCGGTGCGACACGTCCAGCCGGCCGTCGCGCCCCGCCGACGAGGCGGAGGCGACGAAGGCGGTGTCGGCCGCACCGATCAGGCGCCGGGCCTCGCCGTCCAGTCCGGCCAGCGCTTCCACGGCTCCGGCGGGGGAGGTGGGCTTCTCCTCCGCCCGGCGCACATGGATGTATTGCGGGCAGTTGCCGAAGCTCTCCTCCACCGCCATGGCGAAGGCCACCCCGTCGCGTTCCGCCACCCGGCCGTTCACCCGGTTGCGTCGCCGGGTGGCGAGGTCGATGCCCAGCGCCGCCACCGGCTCCCCCACCGCCGGTCCGGCCGGCCAGGGCTGCCACGCGCCATGGTCGGGCCGCACCCACAGCGTCCGCGGGTCGGCGGCGGAGACGAAGCCGGGGGTGCCGGTCAGCACCCCGGCCGCCGGGTCGCCGGCCTCGTCACGCGCGGCGACCAGCAGCCAGGGCAGCAGCGGATAGAAAGCCTGATGCTGGGGGATCAGCCGGTCGCGGATCGGCGCCGACGGCACGCGGAACCCGGCCCGCGCCTGCGCCTCCCGCTCGCCGGGATGGAAGGGTTCGGGGATGCGGTCCTGGTCCATGGCCGTGCTCCTGCCATCAAGGGTGAAAGCGTTCAGGCGGTCTGCGGAATCGCACTCTGGGGCATCGGGGTCAGCGCCGGGATCGCCTCCACCCGCTCCAGCCAGCGGCGGACCGCCGGATAGGGATCGAGCGGGATGCGGCCTTCCGGCGCGCGGGCGACATAGGCGTAGCAGGCGATGTCGGCGATGGTCGGCCGTTCCGCCGCCAGCCAGTCGCGGCTTGCCAGATGACCGTCCATGAAGCTCAGGACGCGCCCGGCGACCGCCTGCGCGTCGGTCAGCGACGCGGCTCCGCCCCACAGCGTCAGGATGCGCGCCAGGGCCGGCCCGAAGCGCAGGTCGCCGGCCGCGATCGACAGCCAGCGCTGCACCCGCGCCGCGTCCTCCGGCGCCTTCGGGTTCCACAGGCCGGAGGCGTCATAGCGGTCGGCGAGATAGACCAGGATGGCGACGGAGTCCGGCAGGACGAGGTCGCCGTCGACCAGCACCGGAATTTGTCCGAAGGGGTTCAGGGCGAGGAAGCTCTCCGACCGCCGCAGCTCGGCGCCGGCCTCGACATAGCGGTAAGGCAGGCCGAGGATGTTCAGAAACGCTTCGACCCGATGGGTGTGCCCCGACAGCGGCGTTCCGTAGAGCGTGATGGCGGGTTCGGTGGTGGTGCTCATCGGACAAGTCCCCTCGATGTTTGCTTTGCGGATGCCCATAGCCAACCACTTGCGCGCTTCGGCAGGAATGCGCTTTCATCAAAAAGGACTCTTTCAGAAAGCGGAAGAATTGTGGACCGGCTGGACGAACTGGCGATCTTCGTGGCGATCCTGGAGGCCGGCAGCCTTGCCGGTGCGGCCAAGCGGCTGCGGCGGTCGGCGCCCGCGGTCACCCGCGCGCTGTCCGGGCTGGAGGAGCGGCTGGGCCTGCGGCTGATTGAGCGGACCACCCGCAACCTCGCACCCACCGACGCCGGCCGGCGGTTGGCCGAGCAGGCGCGCCGGCTTCTCGCCGACTATGACGAGGCGCTGGCCGCCACCGGCACCGACCGGCCCTTGCGCGGACGGCTGCGCGTCACCGCGCCGGTGATGTTCGGACGCAAGCATGTGACGCCGCTGGTCCTCGACTTCATGCGGGCCTTTCCCGACATCCGGGTCGAGCTGGTGCTGTCCGACGGCAACCTGGACCTGATCGAGGAGGAGCTGGACGTGGCGATCCGTATCGGTCCATTGCCCGATTCCGGCCTCGTCGCCCGGCGGGTCGGGCAGGTCGGGCGCTATCTGGTCGCCGGCCCCGGCTATCTGGCGCGGCGCGGCACGCCGACGACTCCGGAGGAACTGGCCGGCCACGACATCATCCTGTCGACCGCCCGGCCCCGGCCGCCCGACTGGCGCTTCCTGGTCGACGGGCGGGAGCGGGTGGTCCGGGTCACCCCACGGCTTTCGGTCAGCCACATCGAGCCGGCGCTGCTGGCCGCCCGCGACGGGCATGGCATCGCCCGGCCGCTGTCCTATCAGGCGGCCGACGATCTCGCCGCCGGCACGCTGGTGCGCCTGATGCCGCACACCGAGCCGGCGCCGCTGCCCGTCCATGTCGTGGTGCCGACGGCGCGGCTGATGCCGGGCCGGGTTCGCGCCTTTCTCGACCATGCGGTGGACGGGCTGTCGGCGCTGGCCGTCCTGCGTGGCTGATTCTGCGTGGCTGAAGCGGCCGGAGCAGGGCCTCAGGGATCGCGGGCGACGCGGATGCCGTAGGCGGCATAGCCGATCTCCGCCCCGTCGATCCGGCGGACGGCCGACCGGACATAGCGTGGATGGCTGTGCCACGATCCGCCCCGCATCACCCGTTGCGGGCATTTGCCGCCGCCATCCGTCGCGCAGTCCTCCACCCACTGCCAGACATTGCCGAGCATGTCGTAGAGGCCGAAGCCGTTGGGCCGGTAACTGCCGACCGGCGCGGTGAACAGGGCGCCGTCGCGGCAGTTCGCGACCTCCCAGTCGGTGAAGCGGTCCTTGGCGCTCAGGTCGGCGCCGTTCGCCGCGTCGCACCCCTTGGCCGGATCGTCGCCCCACCAGCGGGCGGTCCGGGTGCCGGCGCGGGCCGCATATTCCCACTCCGCCTCCGTCGGCAGGCGGTAGGGCTTGCCGGTCCGCCGGCTGAGCCAGTCCACATAGGCCTTGGCGTCGTACCAGCTGATGCAGACCGCCGGGTCCCGGTTCGTCTGGTCGAAGCCCGGCCGGCGCCATGAGAAATGCCAGCGCGGCAGCAGGTCCGTCTCGCCGGCATAGCCGCGGCAGATCGTCCGCGGCTTGTAACCGCTGTCCTGGATGAACCGAGCGTACTCGCCGCGGGTCACCGGGTACTTGCCGATGGCGACGGGGTGCCGGATCGACACCGGCTGTTGCAATGGTTCGTCGGGAAAGCGCTCCCGTTCCGAGTCGGGCGAGCCCTGGAGAAAGCTGCCGGCGGGGAGCGCCACCAGGATCGGGGCGTCGGGATGGTCCCAGATCTCGCGGGCCGGGTCGCCTGCCTGCCAGAGCTGGAAGGCCGCCAGCCGTTCGGCGCGCCAGCCGGACAGATCCTCCGGCTCCGCCCGGCGCCAGCCGGCGAGGGCGGCCAGCACGAGGATGAGGACGACCACCGCGCCCACGGTTCCGGGCAGGGTGACTGGCATGGCGGGGATGCCTCTTGCGGGGGCGCCTTTGGTGGGGATGCGGATCATGCCCACCATTTCCCCGCGATAGCGCGCGTCCGGCAACCGCGCGTCCGTGTCCCGGTCGTGGCACTTCCCTGCCGGTGCCGGTCACGGGTGGCCCAAGCTCTGCCCCTTTGAATTATGGCGGAAGCGGTAAGCGTGGTTGGCGAGCCCCAGGCCGGCCATCGCTGCACTGCAACGCAGCCTTCCGGCCGTGTCCGGATTTTGCCCGGTGACGAGCCGGGGGGCTTTGCCGTAAGAAACTCGGCGGGTTTCAAAACGGATGGCTACCCCGTGCTCCGATCGGTCTCTCTCTGCCTGTTCATCGCCGCGGCCGGCGGTCTTGCGGGCTGCACCTCCGACTATTCCCCCAACACCTACGCCTCCAACGCGGTCCAGCAGGCCAACAAGGTGGAGCCGGGCGTCGTCGTCGGATTCCGTCAGGTGGCGATCAGCGCCAACGGCACGGTCGGCGCGGTCAGCGGCGGGGCGGCCGGCGGCATCCTGGGTGCGCAGGTGGGGACGGGCGGCATGAACGCCGCGTTGGGCACCGTCGGCGGCACGGCGATCGGCGGCCTGCTGGGCACGGCGATGGAACACATCGCCGGCGACACCACCGGATGGGAATACATCGTCCGCAAATCGAACGGCGATCTGCTGTCGCTGACCCAAAAGGAACCGCAGCCGCTGCCGATCGGCCAGAAGGTTCTGGTCATCACCGGCAGCCAGGCCCGCATCGTTCCCGACTATTCCACCCCGGCCGATCCCACGCCCGCCAAGGCCGATCCGTCCAAGGCGGACGCACCCAGGCCCGATGTACCGAAATCGGAAACGCCGAAATCGGAAATCAAGGCGGTACCGCTCGCCCCGCCCGCCGAACCGGCCGCTCCGGCGGAGCAGTCCGCCGCCGAACCGGCGCCGCCCGCCAGCGGCGGCGGCCCGATCCGCCTGACCGCCCCCACCGACGCCGCCCCCGCTCCCGCTCCCGCGGCAGCTCCGGAGCCCGCAAACCCGACCCCGGCAGAACCGAAGCCGGCGGAATAGCAGCACCATACTTGTCCGAATGGCCGGGATGGCGCACAGTCCGGTGGTCCAGCAGAGATCACCGGCCGAGGGTCCATGTCCGCCGTCGATACCGTACAGAACGCCGCTCCCGCTCCGTCCCCCACTCCAGCCATGACCAGGGAGGAGCTGGAGGAGCTGATCCGCGAGGGGGTTCCCCTGGTCGGAAATTTCGGCATCGTCGTGGAAAGCCTGGGCGCCGGGACGATTCGCCTGCGCCTGCCCTACAAGGACGATTTCGTCCGGCCCGGCGGCACCGTCACCGGCCCGGCGATGTTCGGGCTGGCCGACGTGGCGCTCTATGGCGCGGTGCTGAGCCTGATCGGCCGGGTCGAGCTGGCGGTCACCACCAGCATGACCATCAACTTCCTGCGCCGTCCGCCGCCCGTCGCCATCATCGCCGAGGCGCGCGTCCTGAAGCTGGGCAAGCGGCTGGCCTATGGCGAGATCCTGCTGTTCTCCGAAGGCGATCCGGAGCCGGTCGCCCACGTCACCGGAACCTACTCCATCCCGCCGCACGCCCCCGTCACCCTTGCGGTATCCCATTACCGCTTGGATGAGGCGCCATAAAAAATCGTTCAATATCAATGGGTTTGCTTGAGAGGTATCTTATTACCGCGCCCGCAAATCATTGAAAGGAAACGGAAATTTTTCCGTTGACAGAGGCATGCTCCGGCCCGTAGAAAGCCGTCCGCTTCGGCGCCCCGGAATCGGCGGCCTGCCGATCCGTATTCGAAGAAACGAGTGTGGCGATGAAGACCTTCAATCTGAAGCCGACCGAAATCGAGAAGAAGTGGTACGTCGTTGACGCCGACGGCCTCGTTCTCGGGCGGCTTGCCAGCATCCTGGCGAACATCCTGCGTGGCAAGAACAAGCCGACCTACACCCCCCACATGGATTGCGGCGACAACATCGTCGTGATCAACGCGGAGAAGGTGAAGCTGACCGGCAACAAGCGCGACGCCGACATCTTCTACTGGCACACCGGTTATCCGGGCGGGATCAAGGGCCGTTCCAAGGGCCAGATCCTGGACGGCAAGTATCCGGAGCGTGTGATCGAGAAGGCCGTGGAGCGCATGGTTCCGCGCGGTCCGCTCGGCCGCCAGCAGATGACCCACCTCAAGGTCTACAAGGGCGCCACGCATCCGCACGATGCGCAGCAGCCGGTCGCCCTCGACATCGGCGCCCTGAACCCGAAGAATAAGCGGAGCGCGTAAGCATGGCTCAGGTCACCACCACCCTCTCCAGCCTCAAGGAACTGACGGGCGCCGCCGCCACCGCGACCGTCACCGAGGAGCTTGCCGCTCCGAAGCTGGACGCCCAGGGCCGCGCCTATGCCACCGGCAAGCGCAAGGACGCCGTCGCCCGCGTGTGGATCAAGCCGGGCACCGGCAAGGTCACCGTGAACGGCCGCGACCAGTCGGTCTACTTCGCCCGTCCGGTTCTGCGCATGATGATCGCCCAGCCGTTCGGCGTGACCGAGCGTTCGGAGCAGTTCGACGTGGTCGCCACCGTTGCCGGTGGTGGTCTGTCGGGCCAGGCCGGTGCCGTCCGTCACGGCATCTCCAAGGCGCTGACCTACTTCGAGCCGGCCCTGCGCCCGCCGCTGAAGGCCGCCGGCTTCCTGACCCGCGACGCCCGTACGGTCGAGCGTAAGAAGTACGGCCGCGCCAAGGCCCGCCGCAGCTTCCAGTTCTCGAAGCGCTAATCCCTACACGGGCCCGCGGCTTTACGGTACAAGCGAGGGGCGTCCCGAAAGGGGCGCCCCTTTCTTTTTGCCTTTACCCTCACGCCTACCCAAGCCTCAACGTTCCTCCCGTCAAGCGAAGGACATCGGTTCCATGGCCTCCATCAGCATTCCGGGCACCACTCCCGGCGGTTCGAAAATCCGCGTCGGCATCCTGGGCGCTTCCGGTTACACCGGCGCCGAACTGGTGCGCATGCTGCTGCGCCACCCGAATGTGGAGATCGCCGCGCTGACCGCCGAACGACAGGCCGGCAAGCCGATGGCGGAGGTGTTCCCGCATCTGGGCGGCTATGGCCTGCCCGATCTGGTGAAGATCGAAGAGCTGAAGTGGGACAACCTGGACTTCATCTTCTGCGCCCTGCCGCACGGCACGACGCAGGAGGTGGTCGCCGGACTGCCCAGCGGCCTGAAGGTGGTCGACCTGTCGGCCGATTTCCGCCTGAGCGACCCGGCCGAATACGCCACCTGGTACGGGCATGAGCATCGCGCCGTCGACCTGCAGAAAGAGGTCGCCTACGGCCTGACCGAGTTCAACCGCCAGGGTGTGCGCAAGGCGCGGGTGGTGGCGAATCCGGGCTGCTACCCGACCTGCTCGCTGCTGCCGCTGCTGCCGCTGCTGATGGAGAACCAGATCGAGCCGGGCGGCATCATCATCGACGCCAAGTCCGGCGTGTCGGGCGCCGGCCGCGACGCCAAGCAGGCCAACCTGTTCACCGAAGTGTCGGAAGGCTTCAACGCCTATGGCGTCGGCCACCACCGCCACATGCCGGAGATCGAGCAGGAGCTGCGGCTGGCCGCCGGCCGTCCGGTCATCGTCTCCTTCACCCCGCATCTGGTGCCGATGAACCGCGGCATGATGGCGACCATCTATGTCCGCATGGCCGACGGCGTCACCGCCGACGACCTGCGGGCGACGCTGGCCGCCCGCTATGCCGACGAGCCCTTCGTCGGCGTGACCCCGGCCGGCGTGGTGCCGGCGACGCGCCATGTCCGCGCCTCCAACCACAACCTGATCGGCGTGGTCGCCGACCGCACCCCGCGCGGCGCCATCATCGTGTCGGTGATCGACAATCTGGTGAAGGGCGCGTCGGGTCAGGCGATCCAGAACATGAACGTCATGATGGGGCTGGGCGAGACCACCGGCATCGATCAGGCGCCGCTTTTCCCGTAATCGGGACCCGCGACGGGATAGGGCGGGGGCTGTGACAGCGTTGTGGCCCCCTGTCCGCACTGTTGCACAGAGGCACCAATCGGGATTTGCTTTGGCCTGTCAATGCGAAATCAGGTGGTGCCTTAAGCCTTCCGGTGCTTCAATCCCGCCCGTCATGCACGACTTCGGTACGACCTGATGACCGGCCTTGTCCGCGCCTTCAACGGCATCCTGCCCACCGTCGACCCGACCGCGTTCATCGCGGAAACGGCGGCGGTGATCGGTGATGTCGTGGTCGGGGCGAACAGCAGCATCTGGTACGGCTGCACCGTGCGTGGAGACGTCAACGAGGTCCGAATCGGCGCTCGCACCAACATTCAGGACGGCACCGTGATCCACGTGGCCTCCGAAGGGCAGGGCACCTACATCGGCGACGACATCACCGTCGGCCACATGGCGTTGCTGCACGCCTGCACGCTGGAAGACGGCTGCTTCATCGGCATGAAGGCCTGCATCCTGGATGGGGCCTATGTCGAGTCGCGGGCGATGGTCGCGGCCGGTGCTCTGGTGACGCCCGGAAAGCGGGTGACGTCCGGATTCTTGTGGGCCGGCAGCCCTGCTAGACCGGTTCGCGAGCTTACGGAAAAAGATCTCGCGGTTTTTCCTGTGCTCAGCCACCGTTATACGGATTTGGCGGAAACCTACCGGAAAAGCTGCTATGGAAGTGGAGCATAGGTCAAGGTTCAGGTAGGGTTCGGCCGAACGGCTGAGGTGTCGGAACATTGCCGCACACCACATGTTGGGAAGGTCGATACCGCGCTTGCACGTGGGCAGATGCTTCGATTGATAGGTTCATCCCCCGCAGGCACTCTGATGGGGAAGGGTTCTGGAAGGGAGTGAAGACAATGAAGACTATTGTTCGCGCGGGTCTGGCTGCCATCCCGGCCGCCATCGTCGCTTTCGGTCTGTCGGCGGCCGCCAATGCCCAGGACGCGAGCCTGGTCGGCAAGGGCACCGAGTGGTGCAACCCGGTCATCGGCTGGGGCAACGTCGCCGCTCGTACCGGTGACGGCGGTTACGTCATCCATCAGGGCAGCTATCCGTGCCCGCCGGCCGCTGCCGCTCCGGCTCCGGCCGCCGTCGCCGCGGTCCAGAGCGAATATCTGGTGTTCTTCGACTGGGATAAGTCGAACATCACCCCGGCCGCCGATCGCGTGATCGGTGACGCGGTGTCGGCCATCCTGAAGAACGGTGGCGCCAAGATCAACGTCGTCGGCCACACCGATACCTCGGGGTCGCCGGCTTACAACCAGAAGCTGTCGGTGCGTCGTGCCGACGCGGTCAAGAAGGCCCTGGTCGCCAAGGGCATCCCGGCCGCCAACATCACGACCCAGGGCAAGGGCGAGAGCCAGCTGCTGGTTCAGACCGGTCCGAACGTCCGCGAGCCGTCCAACCGTCGTGCGCAGATCCTGCCGCGCCTGCTGAACGCTCCGTCGTCCTAAAGGACGGTTGGCAGGGGGCCGTTCCGGGGGTATCGGACCGGCCATCCCGCCAGCGGGAGAAACCGCAGGAAAAAGGCCGCGCCGGGCTTCCCGGTCGCGGCCTTTTTCCGTTTCGGACTGCTGTCAGCCAGCGGTGTCTCAGCCCTTGATCTGGGCCGGGTCCTGTTCCGGCTCGCCGGCGGTCAGCCGCAGCGGCAGCACGCCCGCCCAGACCGGGTGGTCCATATCCTCCGGATCGTCGCCGGGCGGGCCGGATCGCCGCTTGGCCGACGCCTCGGCGATGGGGAAGGCCAGCACGGATGTGGCCTTCAGCTCCTGCGCATTGGGCGCCCGCACCTTGGCGCTGCGGCCGGGTTCGATCTTCTCCATCAGCGCGTCGAGCGCCGCGCGCTTCTCCGCCTCCTCCGACACCAGCCGCGGCCGGCCGAACAGCATGACCGAACGGTAGTTGACGGAGTGATGGAAGGCCGAGCGCGCCAGCACCCACCCGTCGATCAGCGACAGCGTGATGCAGGCCTCGCCCCCCTCCTGCAGCCGCCGGATCATCCGGCTGGAGGACGCGCCGTGGATCATCAACTCGTCCCCCACCCGCCAGGGAACCGTCGGGATCACCATGGGGGAGGGCTGGCCATGGCCCTTGATGGCGTCGTCGACGAAGCCGACGTGGCAGATCGGCGCCTCGTCGATGATGGAATGGATCAGGGCGACGTCATGGCTGCCGCGGTCGCCCAGCCGCACCGGCCGGGTGCGCGGGGTCTGGGCCAAGGCGGCGGGGGAATCGGCCGTAGGGGAATCGGCCATCGCGGAATCGGTGAGAAGGCTGGTCATGGTCGTGCTCAAGGCCGGAACTGTTGCGATGGCCCAGAATGACCGGCAGAATGGTTCCTTCGAAAGGTCCGGAATGTCGATTCCATAGGGACCAATTCTCCACATTCCTGGAAGGCTCGCCATGGCCCGTCCGGCGCGTCCGGTTCTGTCCAGCCTCGGGCCGGTAGCGCTCGACCGTGACGGGGCGGAGCCGCTGCACCGCCAGCTCTACCGCGCGCTGCGTCAGGCGGTGCTGGACGGCCGGCTGCGTCCGGGCGAGCGTCTGCCCCCCAGCCGGGCGCTCGCCACCGAGTGGGGGCTGTCGCGCAACACGGTGGTCACCGCCTATGACACGCTGCTGGCGGAGGGCTATGTCAGCGGCCGGGTCGGGGCCGGCACCTTCGTCGCGCCTTCGCTTCCCGATGCCGCGCCCGGCGGCGTTCCGGTCCGCGACGAGGCCCGGCGCGGTGTCGGCCTGTCCGCCCGTGGCCGGGCGCTGGCGGAGGCGCCGGCCATCGCCCGCGACCGGGCTGGACGGCCCTTCGCGCTCGGCACGCCGGACCTCGGCGCCTTTCCCGTCGAGTTATGGGCACAACTGCTCGGCCGTTGCTGGCGTCACGGCGGACGGACGCTGGCGACCGATCCGGACCCGCTCGGCTATGCTCCGTTGCGGGCGGAGATCGCCGCCTATCTGCGTGCGGTCCGCGCCGTGCGCTGCGAGGCGGAGCAGGTGGTCATCGTCTCCGGCGCGCAGCAGGGTTTGGCGCTGATGGCGCAACTGCTTCTCGACCCCGGCGACGAGGCCTGGGTGGAGGAGCCCGGCTGGCCCGGCAACCGCGCCGCCCTGCTGGGGGCCGGGGCGCGGCTGGTCACGGTGCCGGTGGACGGCGAGGGCATCGACGTCGCCGCCGGCATGGCCCGTGGGGCCGGCGCCCGTCTGGCTCTGGTCACCCCCTCCCACCAGTTCCCCCTGGGCGTGACCATGAGCCTGGCGCGCCGCCTGCGTCTGCTCGACTGGGCGGCGGCCCGCGACGCCTGGATCGTCGAGGACGATTACGACAGCGAGTTCCGCTATGCCGGCCCGCCGCCGGCCGCCCTCCAGGGTCTGGACGGCGCCGGCCGCGTCATCTATGTCGGCAGCTTCAGCAAGGTGATGTTCCCGGCGCTGCGGCTCGGCTATGTCGTGGTTCCGCCCGATCTGGTCGATCCGGTGCGCGCCGCCCGCCGCCATTTCGACGGCGGGACCAGCGTGGTGCCGCAGGCGGCGCTGCACCGTTTCCTGGCCGACGGCCATTTCGCCTCGCACCTGCGGGCGATGCGCTCCCTCTACGCCGTCAAGCGCGCCGCCATCCTGGAGTCGATCACCGACGCCTTCGCCGGCTTCGCCAGTGCCGAGGCCGGGGAGGCCGGCATGCATGTCCTGCTCCGCTTGCCGCCTGACTGCCCCGATCATCTCCTGGCCGAACGCGCCGCCCGCATCGGCCTGACCACGCCGTGCCTGTCCAGCTACCACCGCGCCGCCGATCTGGCTGCCGACGCCGGGACCGCCGGCAACGGCCTCCTCCTCGGCTTCGCCGCCCACGACCCGGCAACGCTCGACCGCGCGGTGAGGGATCTGGCGCGGCTGGCGGCCGATGTGGCGAACCGCTAAACCGCCTCCGCCACCCGCTCGACCGCCGGCACTTCCCAGGCCGGATAGCGCAGGCTCAGCTGGTGCGGGCGGTCCCGCATGTCCAGCACCGGGCGCAGCACCGACGGGTCGGCGCGCATGGCGTCCTCGCCGGCCATGTGGACGATGCCCAGGCGGCGGTTGGGCAGGTAATACTCCACCAGCTCCCGCCGCTCCGGGTCGAAGCGCCACGGGCCGATGTAGTTGCACCATTCCGGCAGAAGCTCGACCGGCAGCCCGTCCAGATAGATCGCCCCCGCCATCGCCAACTGGTCGGAGGTGAACAGCCGGCCCTTGCGCAGCACCCGCTTCTGCCAGCGCTGGAACGCCTCCCAATGCGGCGCATCGGACTTCAGCGCATAGGCGCCGGCATTCAGCGTCGGGCGGGTCGCCAGCGCCCGGCATTCCGCCGTGGTCAGCCCGGCGCGGCTGGAGTTCTTATAAAGGATCGACCGCACCCGCGCGAAGCGGCCGAACAGCCAGTCCAGCCGCAGCTCGGTCTCCGAAAAGCGGCCGAACTGGGCAACGATGGCGAAGCGGTTCAGCGCCGCCCCCCGCCGCAGCATCTCCACCGCCTCCCAGTCCTGCACCCAGGCATCGGCATCGATCCAGATCACCGTGTCGTAGCCGGGGAAATATGTCGGCAGGTGCAGCTTGGCGAGGTTGGCCTTCAGGTGGATGCGGTTGCGCAGCTTGTGCGCCGGAATGCTGACCGGCCAGGGCGGCGTCACCACCGCCGCGCCCTGCGCCTTCAACTCCGCGATCTGGCCGTCCGTCAGGCCCGCGTCGATCACGCCGATGGGGCAGTCGGCCGCCGGCCTCAACGCCCGCAGCGACGCGATCAGCTCGCGGATCAGCGGATGGTAGCGGCTGTCGCCACCGGTGACGACGATGAAGGAGCCCAACATGATTTATCCGATACGCCATAGGCGTAAGGTTGTGCGTAGAGCCACCCTGCCTGGATAACCCTTCGGCGTCAATCGATGTCCGGTTCTGATTGCTGCGCTCTCGAACGGTCGAGCGGAACCTCCGGCCGGCCCCTCTGAACGTGGTACGCCCTGGTTCTCGCCGTCCTGCCTATCCGGAAGTCAGGGGTTGTCTGACAGGCCTTCGGGTGAAACCTTCGCCCCTGTGTCTTGTTTCCGTCCCGTGTTCCCGCGACACGTGTTCCGTCAAACGCTTCTCGAAAGTGCTCGACCCATGATCGATCGGCAGGACCGGCTCTGGTACAAGGACGCCGTCATTTACCAATTGCACATCAAGGCGTTCTTCGACGCCGACAATGACGGCATCGGCGATTTCGCCGGCCTGACCCAGAAGCTGGATTATATCCAGGAACTGGGGGTGACGGCGGTGTGGCTTCTGCCTTTCTATCCATCGCCGCTGCGCGACGACGGCTATGACATCGCCGACTACACCTCGGTCAACCCGACCTACGGGAACCTGGATGACTTCCGGCGCTTCATGGAGGAATGCCACAACCGCGGCCTGCGGGTGATCACCGAACTGGTCATCAACCACACCTCCGACCAGCATCCCTGGTTCCAGCGCGCGCGGGAGGCGCCTCCGGGGTCGAACCACCGCGACTATTATGTCTGGTCCGACAGCGACCAGAAATACCAGGGCACGCGGATCATCTTCTGCGACACGGAAAAGTCCAACTGGACCTGGGATCCGGTCGCCAACGCCTATTACTGGCACCGCTTCTATTCGCACCAGCCCGACCTGAACTTCGACAATCCCGAGGTTCTGGAGGAGGTGCTGAAGGTGATGCGCTTCTGGCTGGACATCGGGGTGGACGGGCTGCGGCTCGACGCCATCCCCTATCTGAAGGAGCGCGAGGGCACCAACAACGAGAACCTGCCGGAAACCCACGATGTCCTGAAGGCGATCCGCGCCGCGCTCGACGCCGAATATCCCGACCGCATGCTGCTGGCCGAGGCCAACCAGTGGCCGGAGGACGTGCTGCCCTATTTCGGCGATCCGGAAAAGGGCGGCGACGAATGCCACATGTCCTTCCACTTCCCGCTGATGCCGCGCATCTACATGGCGGTGGCGATGGAGGACCGGCATCCCATCGCCGACATCATGCGTCAGACGCCCGACATCCCGGCCGACTGCCAGTGGGCCATCTTCCTGCGCAACCACGATGAGCTGACGCTGGAGATGGTCACCGACAGCGAGCGCGACTATCTCTGGAACTTCTACGCCGCCGACCGGCGCATGCGGATCAACCTCGGCATCCGCCGCCGCCTCGCCCCGCTGCTGGAAAACGACCGCCGCAAGATCGAGCTGCTGAACAGCCTCTTGATGTCGATGCCAGGCACGCCGGTGCTCTATTACGGCGACGAGATCGGCATGGGTGACAACATCTACCTCGGCGACCGCGACGGCGTGCGCACGCCGATGCAATGGTCGATCGACCGCAACGGGGGCTTCTCGCGTGCCGACCCGGCGCGGCTCTATCTTCCGGCGGTGCTCGATCCGATCTATGGCTTCATGGCCGTCAATGTCGAGGCGCAGGCGCGCAACCCGTCCTCGCTGCTGAACTGGATGAAGCGGCTGGTGGCGGTGCGCAAGCAGCGCCAGAGCTTCGGCCGCGGCAGCTTCTCGCTGCTCTATCCCGGCAACCGCAAGGTCCTGGCCTATGTCCGCTGCCTGGAGACGGAGAGCGGGTCTGAGATCGCGCTGTGCGTCGCCAACCTGTCGCGCTCTGCCCAGGCGGTGGAGCTGGACCTGAAGACCTGGAAGGGCCGCATCCCGGTCGAACTGCTGGGCCGCACCGTCTTCCCGCCGATCGGCGACCTTCCCTATCTGCTGACCTTGCCGGCCTACGGCTTCTACTGGTTCGCCCTGACGGCGGAGGCGGAGCTGCCGACCTGGCACGAGACCCCGCCGGAGCCGGTGCCGGACCTGCTGACCATCGTCATGCGCGACGGCTGGCACAGCCTGACCACCGGCAAGGCGGCAGACGAGCTGGGCCGCGACATCCTGCAGGCCTTCCTGCCCCAGCAGCGCTGGTTCTCCGCCAAGGACCGCCGCATCACCCGGTCGCACGTCACCATGGCCGCCCAGCTTCCGGGCCCCGGCGACGGCTTCATGCTGGTCCGGGCGCAGGTTGGGCTGAGCGGAATGGGATCGGACGGCGCCGCCGCCGACCAGAGCTATTTCCTGCCGCTGGCGATGAGCTGGGAGAGCGGGGCGGGCGGCACCGGCTGGCCGCTGCTGCCCTACACGCTGGGCAAGGTGCGGCGCGGTCCCAGGACCGGCGCCATCTATGACGCCGTGCAGGCCGACGGCTTCGCCCTGGCGCTGATCGAGGCGCTGCGCCGCGGCGACACGCTGAAGGCCAACGCCGGTGACGACGTCGTCCGCTTCACCGCGACCGAGGCGTTGGACGCCATCGAACTGTCGGAAGAGGCCGAGGTGCGGCGCCTGGGCGTCGAGCAGAGCAACACCTCCGTCCTGGTCGACAGCCAGATCGTGCTGAAGGTGCTGCGCCGTCTGGTGGAAGGCGAGCATCCCGAGGTCGAGATGGGCCGCTTCCTGACCGAGGTCGGCTTCGCCAACACGCCCGCCCTGCTGGGCACGGTGGAGCAGGTCGCCGCCGACGGCACGCCGACGGCGCTGGCGGTGGCGCAGGCCTTCGTCCGCAACCAGGGCGACGGCTGGGCCAGCACGGTCGAGGAGTTGGAACGCCAGCTGGAGGACATCCGTCTGGGCGTCGCCGGCACCACCGAGGACGCCGCCGAATCGGGCGAGCCCTTCGGCATGCATCTGGTGATGATGACCACGCTGGGGCAGCGCACCGCCGAACTGCACCGGGCGCTGGCGCAAGGCTCCGGCAATCCAGCCTTCGAACCGGAGCCGATCACCGCCGAGGATCTGGCGCGCTGGGCCGATGCCGCCCGCGTCCAGGCGGAGGCGGCCTTCGCCGCCCTGCCGGGAACGCTGGACCGCCTGCCGGCCGACGTGCGCGCCGATGCCGAACAGCTTCTGGCCCGCCGGGCAGAGGCGATGGACCGGCTGGCGGCGCTGGCGTCGATGCCCGCCGACGGCGTCAAGACCCGCATCCATGGCGACTATCATTTGGGCCAGGTCGTGCGGGCGCAGAACGACTGGTACATCCTCGACTTCGAAGGGGAGCCGGCCAAGACGCTGGAGGAACGCCGCGCCAAATCCAGCCCGTTGCGCGACGTGGCCGGCATGCTGCGCTCCTTCAACTATGCCGCCTGGGCGGCGCTGTTCCGCCTGGACAGCGCGGGCGAGGGTTCCAACAGCGGCGACAGCCCGGCACTGGCCGCCGCCCGCGACTGGGAGCGCCGCAGCGTCGAGTCCTTCCTCGACGGCTACCGCACGGTGATCGAGGGCTGCCCGGCCTGGCCGTCCGCAGCCGGCACCGCACGCGGCCTGCTGACCCTGTTCCTGCTGGATAAGGCCTTCTACGAGATCGGCTACGAGGCGGCGAACCGGCCCAACTGGATCGGCATCCCGGTCAAGGGCGTGCTGGGCCTTCTCGACGATGCCAACGAGGCGGGCGCGAAGGGGTGACCGGGCGAATCCGCGGCGGGAATGGTGTGACGAAACCGCCGCGGGTATGTTCACCTCCGGAGTAAGGCGTTCCCTCCGTCGGCCGTCATTCCCGCGAAGGCGGGAATCCAGGGCTCCCCAAAACGGGGTTTAGCGCGTAAGCCTGGATCCCCGCCTTCGCGGGGATGACGGGGATGGAACGGTTGTGGTCCACAGGACGTTGGGGCCTCCACGAAGAAGGGCACTTGGCCAATGGCGAGCGACATGACGACGGACACCCGCAAGGATCAGGCGCAGACCGGCGTCTCCGAAAGCCGTAACAGCGCCACCGATCACCGGCCCGATCACCGGCCCGATCACCGGATGGAGGCCCTGCGCGCGGCGGCGGACGCCATCGCGCGGGCCGACCATGGCGATCCCTTCGCCGTGCTGGGCATGCAGCAGGAGGCCGCCGGCCGCCCGGTGGAGGTCCGCGCCTTCGTGCCCGGCGCCGAGCGGCTGTGGGTGATCGACAGCGCCACCGGCGAACCGGCGGGCGAGGCCGAGCGCATCCACCCGGACGGCTTCTACCTCGCGGTGATGCCCGACCGGACGGAGCGCTTCCGCTACCGCCTGCGCGCGCAATACCCGCTGGCGACCCAGGAGTTCGAGGACGCCTACCGCTTCGGCAACATGCTGGGCGAACTCGATGTCCATCTGCTGGCCGAAGGCACCCACCTGCGCACCTACGAGAAGCTGGGTGCCCATCCGCGGGAGGTCGACGGCGTCACCGGCGTGTCCTTCGCCGTCTGGGCGCCGAGCGCCCGCAGCGTCAGCGTGGTCGGCGACTTCAACAACTGGGACGGCCGCCGCCTGCCGATGCGCCGGCGTGTCGAGGTCGGGGTATGGGAGATCTTCGTTCCCGGCGCCCGTCCCGGCCAGCGCTACAAGTTCGAGATCCGGGGACCCAACGGCAACCTGATGCCGGCCAAGGCCGACCCCTACGCCTTCCAGGCGGAGATGCGCCCGGCCACCGCCTCGGTCGTCCATGGCCTGCCGCCCTACGAGTGGCGCGACCAGGAGTGGCAGAGCCGCAAGGTCGCCACCTCCGACCGCACCGCGCCGATCTCGATCTACGAGGTGCATCTCGGCTCCTGGGCGCGGGTGCCGGAGGAGGACAACCGCTTCCTGACCTACCAGGAACTGGCGGAGCGGCTGATCCCCTACGCCAAGGACATGGGCTTCACCCATATCGAGCTTCTGCCGATCACCGAGCATCCGTTCGACGGCTCCTGGGGTTACCAGCCGATCGGCCTCTATGCGCCGACCGCCCGCCACGGCTCGCCGGAGGACTTCAAGGACTTCGTTAACGCCTGCCACCGCGCCGGGCTGGGCGTGCTGCTCGATTGGGTGCCCGGACATTTCCCGACCGACCCGCACGGGCTGGGCGATTTCGACGGCACGCATCTCTACGAGCATGCCGACCCGCGCCAGGGCTTCCACCAGGACTGGAACACCCTGATCTACAATTTCGGCCGGACGGAGGTGCAGAACTTCCTGCTCGGCAACGCGTTGTTCTGGCTCGACCAGTACAAGCTGGACGGCCTGCGCGTCGATGCCGTCGCCTCCATGCTCTATCTCGACTACAGCCGCAAGGAGGGGGAGTGGGTCCCCAACAAGTTCGGCGGGCGCGAGAACCTGGAATCCATCGCCTTCCTGAAGCGGATGAACGAGCTGGTCTATGGCCAGCAGCCGGGCGCCATGACGGTGGCGGAGGAATCGACCTCCTGGCCGATGGTGTCGAAGCCGACCTATCTCGGCGGTCTCGGCTTCGGCTACAAATGGAACATGGGGTGGATGCACGACACGCTGCATTACATGCAGAACGACCCGATCCACCGCCGCTATCATCACCACCAGATGACCTTCGGGCTGATCTATCAGTTCTCCGAGAACTTCGTGCTGCCGCTCAGCCATGACGAGGTGGTGCACGGCAAGGGCTCGCTCATCAACAAGATGCCGGGCGACGACTGGCAGAAGTTCGCCAATTTGCGCGCCTATTACGGCTTCATGTTCGCCCATCCCGGCAAGAAGCTGCTGTTCATGGGCGGCGAGTTCGCCCAGTGGAACGAATGGAGCGAGGCGCGGAGCCTGGACTGGCACCTGCTGGACCAGCCGATGCACCGCGGCATGCGCGACCTCGTCCGCGACCTGAACGGCCTCTACCGCGAGTTGGAGCCGCTGCACAAGACCGACTGCGACCCGTCCGGCTTCGAGTGGATCGAATCGAACGACAACGAGAACTCGGTCTACAGCTTCCTGCGCAAGGCCGACGATCCCGAGCACATCGTCATCGCCGTCTGCAACTTCACCCCCGTCCCGCGCCAGGGCTACCGCGTCGGCGTCCCGCTGCCCGGCCGCTATGTCGAGCGGATGAACACCGACGAGGGCAAATACGGCGGCAGCGGCCTCGGCAACCCCGGCGGCGGCGTCTATGCCGAGGAGATGCCCTGGCACGGCCGCACCCATTCGCTCGACCTGACCATCCCGCCGCTGTCCACGCTGATTTTGGAGCGCAAGGCGGAGTAGGGGAGAGGAGGCGCAGGGCGCACGCCCGGTCGGATTGCCGTGCCGGGCTTACCGCCGCCGCCCATCCGTGATAGGAAGAGTCTCCGATGGGACGAGTCCATTCCCGGATGAAGGAGGCCTGCGCATGTCCGCCCCGATGACCGATTGCCGGATGCGCCGTTTTCCCGACGGGACGACGGATGGAACAGTGGAACAGGTGCCGGGAAACTGTTCCATCCTGTTCCAAACGCCCATCGCGACTCCATCGACCCAAACCGACGGATCACGGCGGCGCCCATGAACGACTATTGCATCGCAAGCGGTTACCGCCACCGGCTCGACCCCGCCTACACCGAGGATACCGACGGCAGCAGGGTGGTCTGGCAGCCCGACGTCTACGCGGCGGCGGCGGTGCTGGCCGACCGCTATGGTGCCCGCACCATCATCGATATCGGCTGCGGCGGTGCGAAGAAGCTGGGGCTGCTCGCCGGACGGTTTTCGGTGGTCGGCATCGATTACGGCAGCAATATCGAATATTGCCGCGCCACCTATCCGTTCGGCCGCTGGTTGACCGTCGACCTGGATGGGGAGGAGGCGCCGGCGCTTGCCGAAGCCCTGCGGTCGCTGGGACCGGAAACCCTGGCCGACGCCGTCGTCGTCTGTTCCGACGTGATCGAGCATCTGGTCCGGCCCGACGGGCTGCTGAAGGTTCTGGCCGGCATCGCGCCCGCGGTGCGGGCCTGTCTGATTTCGACCCCGGAGCGCGAGCGCACCCATCACCCCGGCCATGCCGGGCCGCCGCCCAATCCCTGCCATGTGCGGGAATGGACCCTGGCGGAGTTCCGTGCCCTGCTGGACCGTTTCGGCCTGCCGGTGATGCATGCCGGGCTGACCGCTTCGCACAACCGCGGCCGACCGAAGAGCACCATTCTGGCGGTGATCGACCGCAATGCCCGGCCGGCCGCGCTGGCCCGGCAGGAACGCCCGGTGACTGCGCTGCTGGTGACCCGCGACGATGCCGAGCATGTCGAGGGGCTGGTCGGCCGGCTGCATGCCGACGGCATCCGTATCCATGCCATCGACCTGGGATCGACCGACGGCACCCATGAGCTGCTGGGCGGCCAGTCGGCAAAGCTGGCGGCGTTGGAACGCATCGCCACCCCGCTGGTCGCCGATGACGGCAAGTTCGACAGTTTCTGGCACCATGTGGAGGATGTGGCGGCGTCCTGTCCGGGCCATTGGATGCTGCTGCTGGAAGGCAACCAGCGGGCTGCACCGACCGTCTTCGGGCCATCCCTGCGGTCGGCGCTGGCTGGGGTGGAAGCCAGCGGGTTCAACGCGGTGAGCTTCACCGGGCTCGATTTCCATCCCGTCGATGGCGGCTATGGCAGGGCGCTCGATGCCGAGGCCTATTTCGGCATCTGTTCCTTCGCCCGTTCGACGGCCTCCCGCCACCTGACGCGCGCCTGGATCCAGCCGGATTCCCATTCGGTGGGGTTGGCCGACACCGCCGGCTGCGCGCCGCTGTTCATCGGCCGGCGCGATTTCCCATACCGTTTCCTGATGAAGTCCTATCCGAAACGCCGGTTCCTGCCGGAGGATCCCTGGCTTCCCGCCCGCGTCGCACACAATGCCGCCTGGGGCTTCCCGCCCGGCGGACTGGACCTGATGGATTTCCATCAGCCCGATTTCCTGGACCGCAATTTTACGGAATGCGTCTTCGGCGTCGGGGTGCTCCGCCATGACTTCGGTCTCTAGCCAGGGTCGGCCTATCCGGTCCGCAGGCGCCCTGGACTGCGGAATTTGCACGACCGGCCCGTGCCGGGTCGCGTATCGGCTTGATCCGGCTGTGGTTTTCCCGCCATCCTCTTTCGTCTTCCCCCACCGGTAGTCCGCATGCCCTCCACCCCCGCCCGCACCCCGGTCTGGCCCGGCAAGCCCCATCCGCTCGGCGCCACCTGGGACGGGTTCGGCGTCAATTTCGCGCTCTTCTCCGCCAATGCCGAGCGGGTGGAGCTTTGCCTGTTCGACAAGACCGGCCAGCGCGAGGTCGAACGGATCACCCTGCCGGAGCACACCGACGAGGTCTGGCACGGCTATCTGCCCGACGCGCGTCCCGGCCTGCTCTACGGCTACCGCGTCCACGGGCCGTACGAGCCGGAGGAGGGGCACCGCTTCAACCCGAACAAGCTGCTGATCGACCCCTATGCGCGGGCGCTGTTCGGCGGCTTCAAATGGTCGGATGCCCATTACGGCTACCGGGTCGGCTCGACGAAGGAGGACTTATCCTTCGACCGGCGCGACAACGCCCGCGGCATGCCGAAATGCCGGGTGGTGGACGGCGCCTTCACCTGGGGCCATGACCGCCACCGCCGGGTGCCCTGGACCGACACGGTCCTCTACGAGACCCATGTCCGCGGCTTCACCATGCGCCACCCGGAGGTGCCGGCCCATCTGCGCGGCACCTTCGCCGGCATGTCGACCCAGAGCGTGATCGAGTATCTGCGCGCGCTCGGCATCACCTCGGTGGAGTTCCTGCCGGTCCAGGCCATCGCCGACGAGCAGCATCTCGTCACCCGCGGCCTGACCAACTACTGGGGCTACAACACCATCGGCTTCTTCGCGCCGGAGCCGCGCTACATGAACACCGGCGTCCTGTCGGAGTTCAAGACGATGGTCGCCCGCCTGCACGAGGCGGGGATCGAGGTCATCCTCGACGTCGTCTACAACCACACGGCCGAAGGCAACCATCTTGGGCCGACCCTGTCCTTCAAGGGCATCGACAATCTCAGCTACTACCGGCTGATGCCGGACAGCCCGCGCTACTACATCAACGACACCGGCACCGGCAATACACTGGATTTCAGCCATCCGCGCGTGGTCCAGATGGTGATGGACAGCCTCCGCTACTGGGTGACGGAGATGCATGTCGACGGCTTCCGTTTCGACCTCGCCACCGTGCTGGCGCGGGAGCCCTACGGCTACGACCCCGGCTCCGGCTTCCTCGACGCCGTGCGGCAGGATCCGGTGCTGGCCGACGTCAAGCTGATCGCCGAGCCGTGGGACGTCGGTCCCGGCGGCTATCAGGTCGGCAACTTTCCGCCGGGCTGGGCGGAGTGGAACGACCGCTACCGCGACACCGTGCGGCGCTACTGGCGCGGCGACGACGGCATGCTGCCGGAACTGGCCGGCCGCATCGCCGGCTCCGCCGACCTGTTCGAGAAGCGCGGGCGCCGCCCCTGGGCCAGCGTGAACTTCATCACCGCCCATGACGGCTTCACCCTGCACGATCTCGTCTCCTACAACGACAAGCACAACTGGGCGAACGGCGAGGAGAACCGCGACGGCCATTCCTCCAACTGCTCCTGGAACCATGGGGTGGAGGGGCCGACCGACGATCCCGCGGTGACGGAACTGCGGGCACGGCAGAAACGCAACATGCTGGCGACGCTGATGCTGTCGCAGGGCACGCCGATGATGCTGGCCGGCGACGAACTGGACCACAGCCAGGACGGCAACAACAACGCCTACTGCCAGGACAACGACATCACCTGGCTCGACTGGTCCAGGCGCGACGGGTCGCTGGTGTCCTTCGTCCGCCGGCTGGTCGCACTGCGCCGCGCCCATCCGGTTCTGCGCCGCCCCCTCTTCCTGCATGGGCGGGAGGTGGCGGCCAACGGGCTGAAGGATATCGTCTGGTACAACGCCCAGGGGGTGGAAAAGACGGCGGAGCATTGGCGCAATACCCAGGCGCGCTGCATCGTCCTGCTGCTGAACGGCCGCGCCGGCACCCATGTCGGCCCGGACGGGCAGCCACTGTCCGACGGGGTCCTGCTGATCGTGCTGAACGCCCATGCCGACATCCTGACCGTGACCCTGCCCGACGTGCCGGGCGGCCGGGGGTGGCGCTGCGTGCTCGACACCCGCGTCGCCGATGGGGCGGGGGACGAGCGCATCCATCTGGCCGGGCGCTCGGCCCTGGTCGACGGACGGACCGTCCTGGTCTTCACCCTGGTGGAGCAGCCGGGCATGTGAGGGGCGGGCATGAAACCGGTGGCGCATCGCCCTGCGATCCTTTGCCCACTGTCCATCCCCCCGGCGGAGATGCTACCGCGACGGGCGAAGACAAAGCGTGTTACGCTACGCCGCGCGTTCCCGTCACAGCGGCAGCGGAGCTTCGGGTAGGACGATGCCGGATTACGATTTCTCGCAGGTCGACGCCGCGATCATCGACAGCCAGCTCAACACCGCGCGCGTGTTCCGCGACGTGCTGATCCGGCTGGGCTTCCGCCGGGTGGAGCTGTTCGATTCGGTGAAGGCCGCTACCGGTCTCTTGGCTGCCGCCATGCCCGATCTGGTGCTGGTCGATGCCGACGGCGAGGATTCGGAAGCCTTCCGCTTCATCCGCTCCCTGCGCAACGAACCGGCGGTGCCCAACCCCTTCGCCTGCGTCATCGTCACCACCTGGGCGCCGACCCCGGCGCTGCTGACCCGCGTCACCAATGCCGGCGGCGACGATCTGCTGATGAAGCCGGTGTCGCCCAAGCAGGTGCGCGAGCGCATCGTCAGCCTGATCGAGGCGCGCAAGGGCTTCGTCGTCACCGCCGACTACACCGGCCCCGACCGCCGCAAATCCCCGCGCGAGGGCGCGCAGGTGCCGGTGCTGGACGCGCCCAACACGCTGCGGCTGAAGGCGACCGGCCAATGGTCCCAGTCCGGCGCACGCATGCGGCTGAACGAGGCGATCGCCACCGTCACCACCCAGAAGCGGCTGCGCGCCAGCATCCAGGTCGCCTTCCTGGTCGAATTCGCCCTGGCCGGACTGGCGCGGCCGGTTCCGGACCGCATGTCCATCGACCATGTCGGCCGCATCGGCGGCTTCCTCGACGATCTGCTGCGCCGGCTGGGCGACGACGGCGACCATGCCCCGGTGGAGGCGGTCGCCCGCGCCATCAAATCCCTGGCCGACAAGGTGCGGACCTCCGCCGAAGCCGGTCCGGTTTCCGCCGATGACCGCGACCAGTTGCAGGCGCTGTCCCGCGCCCTGATGCAGGCCGTCGATCCCGACCGCCCGCTCGAGGCGATGACGCGAGAGGTTGCCGCCGCCGTCGACGGTTATCGCAGCCGGCTGGAGCAGATCGCCCAAGCCAAGGCCGCCGCTGCGGCATCGGCGCTGGCGGCGTCATCCGCCGATGCGGCGGGCGAGACCGCGAACGAGTCCATCGCTTCCTCCGCTCCGCCGCCGGCCAAGGCCGGGCCGGCGGGCACCGCCCTGTCGGCTGGCTGATGGGGCCAGTCAATGGGGCCGGTCAATGGGGGAGTGCCGATGGCATAGGCCGCCGGGCGGCATTGACGCCGCGGGCCGCGACCCCAATCCCTAAGCCCCACCCTCTTTCCGTACAACCCGCGGGGACCCTGCATGAGTGATCTCGACCGGCTGGCCGATCTGCTTGGACTAGAACCCCACTATCACGACATCTGGGGCAACCGGCGGGAGACCTCCACCGCCACCAAACGGGCACTGATCGCCGCCATGGGGTTGCCGGCCGCCACCGACGACCAGGTCGCCGACAGCCTCCACACGGTCGAACGCCGGTCCTGGAGTCGCCCGCTGCCGCCGGTGCTGGTGATCGGGGAAGGGCAGGGGATCGATCTGGGCGTCGCCCTGCCGGCCGGCCTGGACGATGCCACCCTGGCGTGGGACCTGACGCCGGAGGGCGGCACGGCCCAGGGTGGCCGCATTGCCATCCGCGACCTGCCCGTCACCGACCGCGCCACCCTGGACGGCACGGCCTACGAGCGCCGCGCGCTGGGCGCCCAGCTGCCCGTATCGCTGCCCATCGGTTACCACCGGCTGGACCTGCATGTGGAGACCGCCGGGGGGACGGCTGGGCCGTCCGGCTCCACCACCCTGATCGTGGCGCCGGACCGCTGCGTGACGGTGGAGGAGATGGTGCCGGCCGGCCGCAGCTGGGGCATCGGCCTGCAGGTCTATTCGCTGCGGTCGGAGCATGACTGGGGCATGGGCGATTTCGGCGACCTCGCCGGCTTCGCGGAAGTTGCCGGGCGCCTTGGCGCCGGGCTTGTCGGCCTGAACCCGCTGCACGCCCTGTTCCCGGCCGACCCCAACCACATCGGTCCCTATTCGCCGTCCAGCCGCCAGTTCCTGAACATCCTCTACATCGACCCGGCTTCCGTTCCCGAATTCGCCGGCGCCGACGATCTGCGCGCCCGGATCGAGGCGCCCGCATTCCAGTCCGCACTGGCCGCCGCCCGGCAGGCGGAACTGGTCGATTACCCCGCCGTCGCCGCACTGAAGCTGCCGCTGCTGGAGGCTCTGCACGCCCGTTTCCGTGCTCTCCCCGACGACCACCCGCGCAAGGCCGCCTATGCCGCCTTCCGGCAGGACATGGGGCCCGCGCTCGACCGCCATGCCCTGTTCGATGCCCTCCACGAGCATTTCTTCCGCCAGGATTCCGCGCAGTGGATGTGGCGGAGCTGGCCGGCCGCCTTCCAGGACCCGCAGAGCGCCGAGGTTGCCGCCTTCGCCCGCGAGCATGCCGACCGCGTCGATTTCTTCGCCTGGGCGCAGTTCGAGGCTGATCGCCAACTGGGCGAGGCCGCGACGCGCGGGCGCTCGGCCGGGCTTGCCATGGGCTTCTATCGCGACCTCGCCGTCGCCGCCCATCCCGGTGGCGGCTCCGCCTGGGCCGACCCGTTGATGCTTGTGCAGGGCGCCAATGTCGGGGCGCCGCCCGACCAGTTCAACATGAACGGGCAGAACTGGGGCCTTGCCCCTCTGTCGCCGCTGGGCCTGCGCGAGTCCGCCTACCGCCCCTTCATCGAGCTTCTGCGCGCCAACATGCGCCATGCCGCGGCGCTCCGTATCGACCATGTGATGGCGCTGCAGCATCTGTTCTGGATTGCGGAGGACGGCAGCCCCGGCGCCTATGTCGCCTATCCCTTCCACGATCTGCTGCGCATTGTGGCGCTGGAGAGCCGGCGCAACCGCTGTGTCGTGATCGGCGAGGACCTGGGCACCGTACCGGAGGGCTTCGGCCCGGCGCTGGAGCAGGCCGGCATCCTCAGCTACCGTGTGCTCTATTTCGAGCGCACCGCCGACGGCGGCTTCAAGTCCCCTGGCGACTATCCCGCCGGGTCGATGGCGACGGTCAGCACCCATGATCTGGCGCCTTTCAAAGGCTTCTGGACCGGCCGCGACCTGGACTGGCGCCGGCGCCTCGGCCTTTATCCAGACGATGCCAGCCGCGACAAGGACGTTTGGGATCGTGGAGTCGACCGCTGGCGCCTGCTGCAAGCACTGTCGCGCGAGGGGCTGCGCCCGGACAGCTATCTGACGGAGGACGGTGATCAGCCTTTCCGCGTCGAACTGTCCGCCGCCGTCCACGCTTATCTGGCGCGCACCCCGTCCCGCATCGTGATGGTGCAGATCGAGGACGCGTTGGCCGACGACGAGCAACCCAACCTGCCCGGCACCGTGGACCAGCACCCCAACTGGCGCCGCCGCCTTCCTCGCAAGCTGGAGGAGTTGGAGTCCGACGACGACCTCCGCCGCATCATCGCCCCGATCGCCGCCATCGCCCCGCGCTGACCGCAGTCCGCCACCGGCGGCCCTGGGGGAATCCGGGCCGCCGGTGGCCATTGGAAAAAAATGCATCCCAAGCGAAAAAAGCTCTTCACAGCCCGGCACATGGTCGCTATAAACCCGCCCACACCACGGGGCACGGCAAACGAGCCGCCCCGGTGACGGTCTGGGGGATCGTCTAGCGGTAGGACAGCGGACTCTGACTCCGCCAGCCTAGGTTCGAATCCTAGTCCCCCAACCACCCTCTCCAAACGGCCAGCACTTTCAAGAGCTTACGGGCGGCGCGCACCCCGCAACGCTGTCGCTGTGTCGCACTGCTACACCAAGCTGTGACACCGCGATGGCCGACGAGGAGTCCGCACCGTGGCCCGTCATTCGCACTTGCACCTACGCAATGGGGCTTGGTACTGGCGCCGCCGTCTGCCGCGCGATCTTTCTTCTTCCGGACAGAAGGCCATATTCGGGCTGTCGCTGGGTACCAGTGATCGGCGCCTCGCGGTCTACCGTGGGATCGCGCTGGACTTTGCACTGGAAGAGATTCGCGCGATGACCAACCCTCCTGGCGATCAGACAATCCGCGGGCTTTTGGCCAGGCTTCGTAATGACATGCTCCTTCAGGCTGAAACCGAACGGGCGCACCGCGCTCCGCCCCAGAGGTCTGGGCTGCCACCGCTGCGTTCCGGTACCAACCATTCCGTTCTGGTACAGAGTTCCCTCGAGGAGATCCTGCGTGAACCGATCTCCGCGATGCCGACCATTGATGACGTTGATCTTGTCGAAGAGCAACCGCTTGGGCGCATGCCAAAAGGCCCCCGTAGAGTGACTGATGGAAATTCATCTGGGGATTGTGGCGGCGACGACGGCGTCGAGCGCTTGAGTCATGGCGGGCTACCAGACGACTTGGCCAAACCGAAGGACCGAGCAGCGTTCTACCAAGGACTGTCTCGCTTCTTGGAGCGCGCTGCACGAGACAACGATCTCGAACTGGCGCAGGACATGGCGAAGAGCCTGCTCAATCGTTGCGCGCCTACACTGGCGCCGTCGGACGCAGACTTTCGGTTACTTCAACGAGGCTGCCTCCGGACGGCCGCCGAAGCTCACCGGATCAATGCACAGCGAGAGCTTGGGAATTATGAGTCCGTCCTAGATGATGCATCACTGGACATACTGATGAATGCTGGGGCTGTCCGACCAGATGCACCCCCTCTGCCCGTCGAAACGACCGTACCCGCAAATGCCGCGCCCAGCCAGCCCAGCATTGCCTTGTCGGAAGCACTTAAATACTGCGTCAAAGAGAAGAAGGATGCGTCGTGGGATGACAAGTCGATACGGGATGCCGGCACTGCGGTAAGATTGTTTGTAAGCTTTTTGGGCCGCGATCCTCTGCTGCACGAAATCAGTGAACATGACGCAATGCAGTTCAAATTGGCTCTTCGCGATGTTCCTCGTTTGCATGGCAAGGGACGGTTCGCGGGGAAGTCGTTGCAAGAGGCTATTGCTCTGGCCGATGAACTGGAAACAGCCATCAACAATGGCGTCGTGTGTCCTGACAACATTTATGGTCTTGAGCGAGCCGGCGATTTCGATGATGAGGATGCGGCGTATCGGGTAGAGCGCCTAGCGCTCAAGAGCGTCAATAAGCATCTCACATTTCTGCGCGTCATCCTCGACAAATGCCGTGCCTATCGGGGTGGTAACAAAGTAACACCTTTCGATGATCTTTTGTATTCGAAAGCCGATGTCGAGCGGAACCGGCGAATTGTTCGCGTCGCCTTCACAGAGGAGGAACTGCACAGCCTATTCGCCACCCCTGTTTGGACTGGCTGTGAATCGGCAGCGGCACGCCATCGACCGGGCTCGTTGATCCTGAAAGACAGCCTCTATTGGGTACCGTTGATTGGCACCTACAGCGGCGCCCGCATGGAGGAGATCCTGCAGCTTTGGGTCGAAGACGTGAAAGAGATCGAAGGAGTTCCGTTCCTCGACATCCGTTCCGGCACGGGCCGGCGGCTCAAGCGTCCATGGTGCGCACGTCCCGTGCCGGTACACTCTCGGCTTCAGAAGCTGGGCTTCCTGGAGTACGTTGAAGAGCAGCGCCAGCGTGGCGTCCAGCGTTTGTTCCCGGATGTAAAGCGTGGCGGTTCGTTCGACACGCTCTCCCACCATTTTACCATGGATTGGACAAAATACAGACGGGACGTCGGTGTGTACGACAAGGGAAAAGATTTTCATTGTTTCCGGACAACTATGAACACGAACCTGTTGAACAAACGGGTCAACGACGGGCTCATTAAAGCATTGCTTGGTCATAAACCTGAGGGAATGACTGACAAGGTTTATATGTCCGGATATTGGCTGAACACTCTTCAATCCGCTCTGGAGGAGTTCGATGTCGGGATCGGGCTGAACCGCGCTGGGCTCGCCCAAGGGCGGTGAGTTCTGAGCGATGACGCCGCGGCTATGCCCTGGATTTGGGCAGGCGCATCAACCTGCGCATGGCATCCATGAAGGCATAGATAGCGTTTTCCGTGAGATGTCGGGGACTGATGGCCGAGGGTGGCAGGAATGCGAGACGGCCGTGCCGCCGCATCGTGCGCAGAGGCATGTTCTTGATGATCGGTATCATCAGGCGCCTTCTCAGCCGTGCCGCGAGGCGTCTACCGAAGGCGAGATCGAGATGATAGACGACATCGTCGAGCCGTGCCGTTCGCCGGGCTCATGGGTTCAGAGCATCGGGGTCAAAATTCGGCTGGCAGACGGCGGCCCAGTACAGCCGCCGCTCCCTGGCCGAGGTGGCCTCAGGTACAACGTTCTTATCGGACGCAGCCTGCGCGCTTGGACTCTGCCCACGCAGCAGGTTGAAGCGGTTGTCGGCTGCAAGGTCATGAACGTCATGACCAGTTTGGGCATGCCGGTCACCCGCAAGGTCGGCTGATCACCGCGCCTTCCCGGTGGTATCCGCCGTCATGCCCCGCCTCGGCCAGCGGCAACCCCAACGTCTCCGGGACAAGGTCGCCGCGGTCGAGCCGGGCCACCCCGTGAACCTCCCGCTCTCCATTCTCCGCGATGAACATTACCTGCACCGCCATCAGGATCATTCCGGGCTCCGCTCCACGGTGAACGCCTGCCGCAGAGCGGCGTTGACCGCGGCACGCTTGAAGGCGCCGGGTGGAGAGGGCCGGCGCACCTCCAGCCGGGTCACCACCCGTTCGAAGGCGTGACACGCGTCGGGATCGTCGAGGGCGGAACGGTCTCCCTCCGCCAAACGGCGGCGACGGTGTCCAGATCCTCGGCCACGTCCAGCCGGCCGTCGTCCGCCGCCGGTCGGCGAAGTCCTGAGGGCCACCGCACGCGTCCGGCAGACTGGTCTCCCGCCCGGTCAAGCAGACCGGATGCGGCGGCCGGGGCACAGCTGCCAGAACCTTTTCAACGCGGATGTCGATCCGCCAGTCGGCGCGGAAATCGTACCCGTAGAGGAAGCTCTCGGTGGGTCGGAACCGGAAGCGCGCCAGCGGCACCGCCTCGGCGTCCTCACCAAGGTGCAGCGCGCCGATGGCCGAAATTCCATCGCTCCGTCCATCGATACGGAAGCGGTGCAGGTGTTCGTCCTTCCAGCCCCTCAGCATCTGGCGACAGGCGGTCCGCCCCCCGCACTTGGCGCCACATCGCCGAGCGAACGTCGTGCAGCTACACCTTCTGGTGCAACGTCTGAGGCGGAGGCGTGTCGGACAACGCGCCAGCTATACCTCAGCCGAGACGCGGTTGCCCCCGTTTTATGATGGGCTCAGAACTGACGGGCGCCTCGGTTCCTACACCACGGTCAGGAACAGGATCCCCGGCCCCTAGTCGCACGTTCACCGATTAGGCTGGCGCCTTGGTGCGTGTCGGTGGGCGCAACATGACGCTCGCCGAGGATCTGCTGGATTTCTCGCTGGACGGACGGCCGTGAGGCGCGGTTCCGCCCCGTCCGGGGCGCCGGAGTGTCACGCAGACCCGTGACAAACCAGCCTTAAACCCGTGACACTCCGCATATCCATAACACATTAAACCCCTGATAATGCTCGATTTTTATACATTTGTCACGGGTGTCACAGGTGTTCCCATGATATAAGGGACAGGAAAGTTATATATTTTGGGGTAAGGTTGGGGTGGTGGAAAAGAAAATGTTCTTTGTCGCAAGGGAGCTTTGAAAGTCGCTGAGACGCCCGTGACAGATGACTGATGACATGGGTTAAGTCTTTGATAATTCTATGTATTTTGATGTCACGAGTCTGCGCGGTGTCACACGGATTGGCTCCAAAACAGCCCCAGTGTCACGGGTCTGCATGTCAGCACCCGTGCGGTACCACAGGCCGGCGTGGCGCCGGGTGCCAACACGCCTCCACCTCTGAGAGGATCTGCGACCGCTTCCGAGAGTGCTAACGTCGGAATCCGCGTCGGCCATATCCGTCTCTGTTGCCACCTGAGACCGATGAGCGGCAAGCCTGAGCTATCGGCGCCACAGCGGAGCAGATCGCAACGGTGCTGACACAGGATTGGTACGCGGACAAGGTGTCAGAAGCTGTGGGCGCGTCAGCCGCCGATGTTCACCATGCCACTCACTCGGCAGCCCGATTTTCTGGAGCTGGGCGCGCCGACGAAGAGTGTGATCTGGACGGTGTGGGCTGAATTCGTGCCGGGCACCCACACACGCCGTTCGGTCGGGCATGGGAACAGCGATCAGCGACCGCGGCGCTCCCGCCTGGCCTCGTGCCGTTGATTGATGAGCGCCCGGTCCTGCAGCTGCCAGTGCGGCGTTCCAAGGCTGGTGATTTCGCCCGTTGCGGCGCCGCAGGGGCATCCCCGCCAGCCGGCCCATCCGGTCGATGTTGCCTGAAATTCGCCGCACGGACACAAGGGCCATGGGCTCCCGTCCGGCCCGAGGCGCACTGGGTGAGGGGTGGGTTCAAACAGGGCTTTCGGGTCCATGTGTGATCCTCCTGAAGGTATGATCGGTGATCAAGCAGGCGTTGTCACGCTTAGCAAGTGATGGCTGAGGCTCCCACCCCGACCACTACAGAAATACAGACATACAGATATCCAGGCTCACCGTTCGCCATGGTCTGAGTGCGGGCGTGTGAGTGATGCCGACGGCATCGGTATCCGCATCATCTCAGGTAGATCGACCAGTTCCGGGTCAGGTCGGATCGCGTCCATGATCGCGCGGCCCGCCGTATGGATCAACCTAGTCTTCCCGCTCACCGGCACGGACCTGCGGACGCGTTCGGCAACCGGCGGCATCGACTCTGCATGCACTGGGTTCGCCTTGCCTGTGCCGCCGTTGCTGGTCGTTTTGAGCACGTTGGCAAGCGCTTCAAGCTTGTCGTCGAGATCGGCGGGCATCTTGCTCTGGTCGTCCGGCAGGATGGCGCGGATGGCCTGGACGATGGGCTTGGCCCACTCCCACCGGTCCAAGCCGTTGGCGATGATGGTGAGGCCGGACGACAGGGCGGAGTGCTCGCCGAGCAGCCGCTGCAGGGTGCGCTGAAGCTTCTCGACCGCGCCCTCGGCCTCCTCGCGCTTGGCCGTTTCGACCTTGAGCGCCCTCTTAGCGGCGGCCTGCTCGGTGCTGGCATGCTGCCATTTCAGGTACATCTCGTTATAGCGACGGTCGGCCTCCTTGACCTGCCGCTCCATCTCGGCACGATGCTCGGTTTGGATTTGGTCGTGCATGGCCTTCGCCCGTTGCGCCGGCGTGTAGTCCATCCGCTCCCACAGATTGTCGACTTCGCAGTTGACGTGCTCGCACAGGATCCGAACCGTCTGCTGAAGGCCGTCGAGGTGGGTCTCACGATCACGCACCGACTGCTCGTCCTCACCAGCCTTGCGGCGCAGCTCGATCCGTTCGCGCACCAAGGCGCCGGCGTCGTCGGTGGCCTGACGGCGCACGCGCTCCAGTTCGGCAACGGCGGCGTTGGCGATGCGCTCCAGCTCGGCGGCGCGCTCGCGGGCATCTTTGGCGGCGGCGTGAGCCTCGTCGGCATCCTTCTCCGCGGCGGCGCGGGCCCGGTCGGCGGTGAGGCGCGCCAGACGGTCCTCCTGCGCTTGTCCACGGATCACCGCCGCTTCAGTCAGCGCCGCCTCAGCTTCGCGCTTGCGCTCGTTCGCTCGCTTGATCACGGGGTTCGCCACGAGCGGATCGTCGTCGGAGTGCTGCCGGCGATACTGGGCCTTGAGCCTGCGGTAGGTATCCTGGCCAGGGTGCGCAAACTCGCCGCGGTCGATTGCCGCTGCCATCTCCTGCTTTTCGACGACGGCCTTGCGGCGGCTGCCGATATGCTTCGTGGCCTCCTGGTCAATCCCAATATCCTCGTACCGGCGGACTTCGATGCGGTGACCGCTGTCGAAGGATTCCAAGAACGCGTTGCCGACCTCCATGTAGCGCTGACGCAGCCGCATGTGAGCGTCGGTATCGCTCAGCGACAGCACGAACTCGCGGCGGGCCCGCTTGCCGCCACGCTCCGCCTTGCGGCGCTCTGCCGACGCCCTGGTCTCCATCCGGTCGTAGAAGACGATGTGTGAATGCGGGTTTCCGGGCTTGTCTCTGTGTATACAGGCATACGCAATTGCGCGACCACCGGCGGTGATCTCATGCAGCACGGTCGCCAGGAGTTCGCGCTGCTGCTCCTCGCTGATCCACGCGGGGAGGGGGAGCATCCACTTGTCGATGCGGGCTTTGCGGGGGTCATCCTTGGTGCGCTTCTTGGCGGCTTGCCAGGCGGCCAGATCCTCCTCATCGTCCGGCGCCTCGTCGTCCGGATCGGCGAACTCCTCGCGCACCAGCCTCTGCGCGGTGTCGATCATGGCGAGGCGATGGGCGTAGAGCTGCGCATCGACGGCGCCAGCGATGCCCGTGTCGGTGTCCGGATCTGGTCCCAGGTAGCGGTAGACGCCGGACCGGTTCACGCCGTCCACGGTCACGTCGCCAACGAAGATCATATCCTCGGCGTAGCGCACGGCGTTCGGGCGCGAAACATATTTAATATGAGCGAGCGCCTTATCCTTCTCGCGGACGAAGCGATGAACAGGTGAAAGGTGCGTGAAGTCGCGTTCTGCGCCGAAAGTGTTGCTCATGTCCCAATACCTCCGAAGGACGAAGCACTGAGGGGCGATAAGCAATAAGGGCCGCAGGTACGTTTGCTTATCGTCTTCCAGTGCGCCTTCCATTTTTGTGGCTTCCGATAAAAAGCACTGGGCAGACGTATTGGGAAATGTAGAATTCCACCATAGTGAAAGGATTTATTTTGAAACAACTTCCATTTTGGTGGAGGCTGACTACACAGGTCTGCTGCCGAGGCGCCGCTCCGAGGTCAAAGTCGCAAGATGGTCGCCCCTTGGTCGGCGAGCAACGTCTGTGGGCTGGCTCAGGGGTGGTTAGGTCGGCCTGCGCAGGGATTATGCGCCGCCGCAGTCGAGGTCGTCGAGCAGGTCCGGTCGAGCCCCAAGGCCGGCGAGGGTGCGGGCCAACTCGGGGCTGGAAAGATCTTCGCTAAGCGTTGGAGGCGGTGTCGATGTGGCGCACCCCAGACCTCACCATGACTAAATGTTGCCTCCGCTACAGCATCGGCGGCCTTCCCCAGCGGCACGTTGCGGTCACGCGGGGGGAAGCCGCTCAAGGAAGCTGCGTGATCGACTTCCCCTGGGATAAGAATGACCTGGGCTCAAGAAAGCCGAATAAGGCCATGGCGACCGCCGGACTCCCCCAACGAGGTGTCGGGCGTGCTTCCGTGGGCTTAATCCGTGCCGTCACATCGGCAGCGGTATATTCATATATCCGTTCTCATCACGCCCGTCGGCCTGGACCAGAGCGGAGGTCTTTGCCTTCGCCTTGGGCTTGGGGTCTACTTTGGCTGGTTGCGCCGAACTCGGCGACTTGAGTGCCAGCAGGTTCCACCTGGCGAAGGCGATGACGGCCCTCGCCTGCTCTTGGCACAATTTGCTCAGGCGGTAGTCGATCGGCACGGCCTCGCGGTCCAAGCGCCGCGCTGCCGAGCGGAACGGGATGGGCGGCAGCAGCGCGCCGTGCAGGTCAGCTGGGATGTAGGCCTGCAGCTCGGCGGTCGCCGCATCCTCGGTGACGCCCGAGGGCCAAGCGGAGCGCTGGATGGCCAAGTCGCCGACGCGCTTGATCTTCGCCGGGTTGGTCAAATAGGAGAGGTCGGCCTTGAGCTGGCGGAAGTCGCCTTCCGAGTGCATCGTCGGCACGATCACCAGGTCGGCACGCGGCACGATGAGGCTGTCGATGTCCGCGCGGTTGGCCGCGCCGTCAACGATCACCACGCCCGGTCGGCTGGCGAGCCTGCGAATTGCCGGCCCCAGGACCTTCGGATCCCGCCCGTCCAGCCACGCGTACGGTCGGCCTTCGCTTGCATTCGGCGGTACCAGGCTCTCGCCCTCGCGAGTTTGGTCGGTGGAGAAAAGCCAGCAGTCCACGTCCAGCAGACCGAAGCCATTGGCCAGCAGGTGGGCGGAGGTCGAAGCGCCGGCACCGCCCTTCGTCTTGTTGAATGAGATGACTTTAAGCACTGTGTTTCCTCCCCTTCAGCGCGAGCTTGACGAAGAGCTCCGGATCCTCGCATGCGGCCGAGACAATCCAGCGCGCGACATCCTGAATCGTGGGCGTTACCTCGAACTCCTCGAACGCGCCGCCGTCCACGGATTCCTTCTTGATGCGTTCGCGGATGCGGTTGCGAAACGTCACCGGCATCCGCCAACTCAGAGTCACGCCGTGTTCACCGGCCATCAGCGGCTTGCCGACACGCGGTTTGCGATGTGTCGTCGTATCGGTTTCGGCGGCTGGCGCGGCGTTCGGGGTGAATGTCTTGGCAGCCGCGGCGTCGAAGTCAGCGCCGAATCGCTCATCGACTGGCGGAGTGATCTCTTCCGCAAGATGGGCGGCGCTGCGACGAACGGTGCGGGCCATGTTTGCGTCCTCCTGTCGTTTGGGTAGATGGTCAGGCATCTGTATTTCTGTATGTACGTAAGTGTAGACGCCGACCATCGTTGCGGCAAGCGGCCGCCCAAAATTTTGTGCTGACACGCCGACTTTGTGGGGAGTGGGTTTTGGCGCTAAAAAAATTTAGTCAGCATCCACCGATGCACAACGGCACCATGAGACTCACCCGCTCCCCAAATATATACTCGCAATTGCCACGGCGCTGAATGCGCTGCCTCCGATGCCCACGGGAATGGAAGAAGCGACCCCGGCGGGTAAGGATCGACAATATGGACTCGCTGCACGCTACCGTCGAAAGCGACGGTGACGATACCCTTTCGTCTGCGATCGAAGCCGGCTCTGCCGCCTGGTTTGTCAAATTTGCTCAGGGCAACCCTGAGCGCCTAGCTTCCGGCATGGCGTTGGATTCGCTGGTGTCGATCTGCCGCAGCAACCGGATCAGATACGATACGCTCGTCGATGAGATCGCTCGCACGCTCAAGATCCGGGCCGCATCGATCAATCGCTCCGTGCGTGACAAGATGCGGGCTGACGAGGCCGACCAGGCGGAGGTTGAGGCGAATGCCGCCGTGCGCAGGCGCAATCTGGCCGAGGCCAACAAGAAGGACTGGCAGAAGGCGTTGGTCGTCTCCGACCGCGGCACCCCGGTCGGCAATGTGCACAACGCGCTGCAGATCCTGCGAGGCCATGAGCTGATGCGGGGCGTGCTGCAGTACGATGAGATCGCCCGCAAGACAATGATGTCAAAGCGCGCACCCTGGATTGCTTCTGAGGCGGACGAAGACGGCAAGGAACGCCCGTTCCAGCGCCGCCACTGGAACGACCGTGACGACACGCTGTGCACCGCCTGGGTGCAGAAGCAAGGCATCCCTGTCAACCGCGAGACCGTCGGCTCCGCGGTCGAGGTGATCGCGCATGAGCACCGTGTCAACCCGGTCCAGGAATACCTTGAGGCGTGCCATGCCAAGTGGATCGCCGATGGTCGTAAGGCGCGTTTGGACAAGTGGCTGAGCATCATCTACGGGACACCCTGCGATCACTATCACGCTGAGGTCGGCAAGCGGTGGCTGACGGCGGCTGCGGCGCGTGCGCTGCGCCCCGGCTGCAAGGCCGACAACATGCTGGTCATCCAGGGCGCGCAGGGGCTCCTCAAGTCCACATCGATCCGTGATCTCATGCCGGTCGAAGATTGGTTCACCGACCACTTGGGCGACTTGGGCTCCAAGGACGCGGCGATGCAACTGGAGGGCAGGTGGATCATCGAGATCGCCGAACTCGACGCGCTCAGCAAGAAGGAAGTCAGCACCGTCAAAGCGTTCGTTACGACTCGCATTGACAAGATCCGGCGCCCGTATAACCAGCGTGTCGAGGATCTGCCGCGCACCTGCCTGTTCGCGGGCACCGTCAACAACGCTCAGTATCTGCGCGATGAGACTGGCAACCGCCGATTTTGGCCGATCACCGCAAGGAAGGTCGAGATCGGCCTCCTACAGCGCGACCGCGATCTGCTGTGGGGCGAGGCGGTCGAAGTGTACCTGACTGAGAAGCGTTGGTGGCTGGACAAGAAGACCGAGGCAATGGCCGGTGAAGCGCAGCGCGAGCGCCACATTGGCGACGTGTGGGATGAGAAGTTGGACAGCTATATTGAAGACAAGGAGCGCGAAGCCACAGCGGCCGCCACAACGATTGAATGGCAGGAAAAGCTGATCGTTCAGAAGAAGGCAGAGCGCGCCGCGGACAAGAAGCTCAACTCGGCCCTCGACCTGGAGATCACCAATCTTGAGACGGCGCTCAAGGCAAAGCGCGCCGCTCTCGAGGTTCGCATCTCGGTCTCTGCATTCCTGGCGCACATTGGCATTGAGACGAAGGGGCAGACGCAGCGTGACGCCAACCGGGTCGCGGGGATGCTGACCCACCGCGGGTTCACGCTTAGGCAGATCCGCGAAGGCGGTGATCGGGTAAGGCGCTATGTCCGTGCCTGATCTGTCAGCAAGAAATAAGAAACGGCCGGGGGCTTGCCACCCCCAGCTATCTGTACATATGTACATAGGGAAGTATGGATAGACAGATATCCGAACATTCCAACAGAGGCACAGAACATGGCCAACCAGACCATCATCTCGCCGCTGTGCGGCGCCCTGGCACCGGGCAATCCGAACCGCGGTATCATCCGCCACGAGATGGAGGTGCGTCCCATCCCGTTCGATGATTTCCAGTTTGAGCCATACCCCGTCAACGCCCAGATCTTCGTAGGCGTACAGCGCAAGGATCTCACGGTCGAAGAACGTTGGGCCGCGATGCACGCAGCCTGGGGCGATCGCCGGTTCTTCAAAACCGACAATCGCGCCCGCGATCTCATCCGTAATGCACTCTTCGTCTACGGGCTCAGCATCCTGTCCGGCGAGTTGGTGCATGAGTGGGTCACCGACGATGAGGGCGACTACACCGCTGACGGTTGGCAGGATGCAGCGGTCGATCTTCTGACGCGCTGGTACGAGGGCAGCGTCTGCCTGCCGCAGTCGGCGATCCGCGCGATGGCAATGCGGATGCCGCTGATCGCCATGGCGTATGAGCGGCTCGGCGTTCGCCTGTTCGACGATCTCAACGGCGACGCCGCGGCGGTGCGTGTGGCTGACCGGGACGTGCCGGTCCGCATCCGCGTTCGTGCAAATAAGATCCTGGCCCTGTTCCCGCGTGATGACGAAGAGGCCGCCCTCGAAATGCGTTTGCTCTTCATCGCATCTGCGGCCGAAGGCTGGTTCGTCGATCTTATCGGTACGCCGACGGGCGCCGCTTGGCGTGTACACCGGGCGATCGGCGAAACCGACATGTACCGCGACCGCTTCCAGGAATGGTTCGATGCGGCGACAGGACATGAACGGGCACGGCTGACGACCCGGTTTCCCGCGGCTGTCCAGGTGCTGCGCGATCACGAGTTCCTGCGCCAGCCGCCAAATGTGCGCTTCATCGCGCGGCAGTTGGTTTGAAGGGGCAAGGCATGAGCTGGCACAGCAGGGGTTTCATCACCACGGCGCTGCACGATGGCATGTGCGATCTGGCAGCGGCTGTCGATTGCATTCTCGCCGCCAGCAACGGCGCCTCCGGCGATGTTGATCCGGCGCTCGTCCGCCTGTACCGGATGGTCCAGGCAGCCCGCGCGGATGCGGTGGCGATGTGTCAGGAGATTGAGCAGCCCGAAGAATAGCTCATTTGCGGCGCTGCAAGTCCCTGGCGCGAAGAATTATACCAATGACTTGATCAACGCGATGCCGTAGCACGCATCTCTAGGCATCCAACGGCGAACTTTGCAGGGGAACCAGCCGTTCCAACAATTGGGCGCATTTGAAAGCCCGCACGCTGCGAGACAGGACCGGCATCATCCTGGAGAAACACAAGGCATCGGGGATGCACGCGGTCGTAAAGGGACCGTGCAGCTACGGCTCGGTCAGGAAGGAAGTCCCGGAGCACAAACAGAGCAAGCCTGGGTAAACACCAAGGCTTCCCGCAGTCTGCAGCGCCGGTCACGCAATCCCTCTCGCTGCGGAAGGCGATCCAAGATGGCGATCTGTTGAACCCACCTGCACCGGCAATGCAGACGGGCCAGTATCAAGTCGGTTCTGGCACTCGTTGAAGGCAATACTGAGCGCGCCGTAAGCCGGACATGTCCGTGACCTGCTCAGCAGGCGTTAGGGCGCCCGCGACATTGGGATCGCATCCAACATCGACACGCGTATTCCCGAAGTCCGGCTCCGCCAGTTCATCCGGGAAAGCAAGTTCTCCGATCCTGTCGATTATTGGGAGTAGGGGAGGCAGGGGTGCCGGAACGTGTCAATGATTGTGAGACAGCCCGAGTTGTGAATTAGACTTGGATGCTGTCCGGTTTCTTGGGCGGATTGATCCAGGCTTCGATTGGCTTGGCGGGCGGTTCGGGCCTTTTGCGGACGAAGCGTTCTGGATTGATACGAAAGGCGTGATCGAGGGTTTCTTGCCGGGCGGCATGAACGGCGTCGGCTTGCCCGTGATGGACCTGATCCGGGGTCATCAGACCGATCCCGGCGTGATGGTGGTCCTGGTTGTACCAGGTGAAGAAATCGCGGCAGAAGACCTTGGCGTCCTCGATGCAGCCGAAGCGCTTGGGGAATTCCGGCTGGTATTTCAGCGTCTTGAAATGAGCCTCCGAGAAGGGGTTTTCGTTGGAGGTGTGGGGCCGGCTGTGCGATTTGGTGACGCCGAGGTCGGCGAGCAGGAGGGCTGGCCTTGGCCTTCATCGGTCCGCCGCGATCGGCATGCAGGGTCAACTGTCCGGGCGGAATGACCTGTTTGGCGATGGTGTCGTCGAACAACGCCTTGAACAGGGTGGCGCTTTCGGCGTCGGCAACGCACCAGCCCACCACTCGGCGGCTGAAGATGTCGAGAATGACGTAGAGGTAATAGTAGGACCATTTCATCGGTCCCATCAGCTTGGTGATGTCCCAGGACCAGACTTGGTTGGGGGCTTGCGCCAGCAATTCAGGTTTCTGGTAGACCGGATGACGGAGTTGATCACGCCGTTCCCGGACTTCACCATGTTCGGCCAGAAGGCGGTACATGGTGCGGATCGAGCAGCGGTAGACGCCTTCGTCGAGCAGCGTGGCGTAGACTTCCGCCGGGGCCAGATCGGCAAAGCGCGGCTCGCGCAACAGATCGAGCACCCTCTGGCGCTCGAAGGCCGCAAGCGCACGAGGTGGACGCGACCGGGGGCGCGGCGCCGGACACCGACCAGCCAACCGGACCCGACGCCGATGGACGCTGGAGCGCGAGACGCCCAAGGCGGTGCAGGCCGCGCTCCGTAGACCGCTACCCGTCGGCAAGGCGGCAACCGCGGTCATCGCGGCGTCTCGTCGCTGTCGATCGGCGGCAGGGCAATCCCCAGAAGGGTCGAGAGTTTTTTTTGGACGTCGATGATCGCCTCGGCCCGTTCCAAGCGGCGTTCAAGGCAGGCGATGTTGCAACGCGCGTTCGCCAGTTCCACCTCCAGAGGATGGGCGACCGGCGCCTTCGGTCCCCGCTTGAGCGGCTTCAGCGCCTCGAAGGCACCGGCGTCCCGCTGGCGACGCCAGTCCGTCAGCGCCGACGAGTACAGACCTTCCCGCCGCAGGATCGCGGCGATCCCGCCCGTGTCCGCCGCCCGATCCGTCTCGGCCAGGATCCGCAGCTTCTCAGCCGCCGTGAAGGTCCGGCGTTTCGGACGGGCGGACAGTTCCGGGGAGGCGGCCGCAGGCGCGGCGACAATCCTCGGCTGGCTGCCAACGTCAGGGGCGGCGACAACTCCAGCGGCTGGCAGGGGCGTCTTATTGGGCATGACCATGCAATGAGTTTCCTACGCCCTCGAGCCTAAACTTCAGGGGGGCCGGTGTCTCACATTCATTGGCACGGAGGGTGCCGCGCTGCGACCGAGGGAGGCCGCAACTGTTCAAGTCACTCCGCGAACTAGGCCGTAACAAATTCGTTATTGATCGTGCTGTTATTTGAAGTTCGTAACAATAACGTGGACGAGCGTAACGGCTACGTGTTATCCTCCCGCTACGAATCTGATGGGAGGGCGAAATGGCCGACACGCGCGACGAGACCGCCGAGGAGCGGGGCGAGCCGTTGGTCACCCTAGAGAGTGTGCGGGCCGCCGTCGGGCGGCTGGGCGCCGAGGGCAAGAAGCCGACCACCCGCGCGGTGCGTGACGAGCTCGGTGGCGGCAGCCACACCGACATCCTGCGGCGTCTACGCGACCTGCGCGGCGAACGGGTGGATACGGCCGCGGCGACGAAGGGTGAGCCCGTTCAGCCCCGCCGGCCGGACACCGACGACGTGACGGCCGAGTTCGACGTCGATCCGGCAGTGCGGGCGGTCATGGCTCAGCTCGCCGAGGTGGTGAAAGGCAAGCTTGCGGCAGTCGTGAACGCCGAGCGCGATATCGCCCGCAGCCGGATCGATACCATCAAGCGCGACGAGAAGGAGCGCGCCGATCGCGTCGAGACGGCGGCATCGGACCGCATCCGCCGAATCACCGAGGAGAGTGAGGCCGTTGTCGCGGAGGCGTCGGGCAATGAGGCCGAGATGGCGACGGCCCTGGACGCCGCCGAGGAGCGCGCGGTGAAGGCGGAGCGCGAGCTTGAAACCGTGCGGGAGCGACTGCGGGTCGCGCTGGCCGACGTCGGCACGCTCACCGACCAGATCGGTACTCTGCAGGGCGAGGTCTCTAATCTCAATCATCAGCTTCGAGACATGCACGTTCGCGCCGAAAAAGCAGAGAGCGAGCGCGACACCGCGCGGAGCGCCGCGATCGAAGCGCGACGCGACGCGGAGACCCTGCGGCAGGAGATGACCGCCGCCCGACAGGACCACGCCGCCGAGATTGAACGCCTCGGCCGGGAACTCGCCGATCTGCGTCAGCAGCGCGACAGCGAGCGGGCACGGAACGACAAGCTCCAGGAGGAGCGCGTGGCCGCCGAGCGCGCCGCCGCCGAAGCGCGGTCTGAGGCCAAGATTGCTGTTGCTGACGTGGCGCGGCTGCGGCAGGCCTACGATGATGAGCAGGGCAAGCGCATTGAGGCCGACCGGACGGTCGTCCGTCTCACCGCGGAACGCGACGCCGCCGTGTGCGAGGGGCCGAACGGCGGAGAAGCGGCCGTGCATCCACCCTCCCTCGCTTCGGCATCCGCCGCGGCAGTCGGGCGCCGGAAGTCAACGAGGCCGCGGGGTGGCGCGGCTACCGCTCCGGCGTAGGACACCGACACCGCCTTCCATAGAGGCGCCGGCAAAACGGTGACGGCAACGCCGCCTTGAGGGCCGCGCATCGGTTCTCAGGGCAGGCCTCCCTCGCCTCCCGTCGTCCCGGCAAGTCGTGGGATCGAGCGCAGCAGACGGCACGCCAGCTCGGTGCGGCTCCGCACCTTTGTGCCACGGAAAATTGCGGTGTTGTGCACTTTCACCGTCCCTTCGCTGATGTGGAGCCGTCTGGCGATCGCCGCGTTGGGCAATCCCTGGGCGATCAACGCGGCGATGGTCCGCTGCTGTGGAGTGAGGCTCCCAAGAGGGCCGGACGCCGGGTCGATCGTCGCCTGCTCGTCGCCGCCCACGATCGGCGGCAGCACAAGTGCCCGCGTGAAGCTTTTCGATACCGCCCCGAAGCCGACGCCCACGCTCGCCATGGCGGCGCGCAGCGCCTCCGGTGTCTCGGTGCCGGCGAGAAGGATGTCGGCGCCGGCGGCGAGCACCGCGGCAAGGTTCCCACCCTGGTCCGGCGGCATAACGACCGCGACCACTGGAGTGCTGTGGAGTGACCGCGCCTGCGCGACATCAACCAGAGAGTCGGTGTCGACGCTCGGCGCATGTAGCACCACGATGCCGTGCCCAACCGCGGGGTCGAGCCCCCGCAGAGACTCACAGACGTCGACAGCGCTGGCCAGTGCGGTCCGTTCGACGAGGCGGGCAATCCCTTGCCCGATTAGAGTATTGGCACTCACCACCGCCGCCGGAGGCAGCGGCGCGGCCACATCGGCCGCTACTATGCGGACGGGTGCGGTATTCGGCATAATCCTGTCCCTCTGAAAATGCGGGAGGCCGGCGTGGGGTGGCTTCGTAGGACCTCTCCCCGCGGTTTGGGGCGCTCTCACGGTCCGCTGAACGCAACGCGCATCGGGGTGAAGTGGACGACGGGACGGGGCAGGGTCGGATGGGCACAAATGGTCCCCTGCGTGATCAGCGCGTCGACATCTCGCTCGAAAGCGTCCCGGAGTTCGATCTGAAGCGTGTACGCATGCCGGCCCAACACCTCGAGCAGGGCCTGTATGTGTTCAAGGTGGCGCGCGGAATGGCCGTGGCGTGCCCAGCGGTGGCAATGGAGCACGATGGCATCGATCGTATCGTTGATCGCGGTGTCGGTGGGCGTGACGACTGGCAGCGGCGAGGCCTGCAGCACGGCGTCCTCATCAAGGTAGTCGGTGAGTTGCTGGACGCGGGCGACGGTGAAACGGATCGGCATGACGGCTGCTCCTTGCAAACGGACGTGCCGCCGATCCCGTCCGTGGGGCCGGCGGTCCACAGGCCGCCGCCGGTCCCACGGACGGGGAGGCCGACGTGCCGCTCGCGATGCGGCTGTTCCACACCCAATCGGCCACTTTGCGTACGTGGGGCAAAAGTCCTAGCAAACTGGCAACGATCGATTGTTTACTGCGATGATGAAGGTGACCCGCACCGTGACGGGCGGGACCGGATCGGCCGCGCCGGTACGCACACGATGCAGCAGCGTCATGCGGCTGATCGGCACGCCAATGGTGGTGGCATGGCGGGAGCTGGGATTGCCGCCCAACACCAAGCCGCTGCCCAACCGCAGCACCCCCAAACCGCACGACATCGCCAAGCGTGTAGAATTAAACGGCGCTCGCCTGCGAACCCGTCACACAGTTGCAGTGGACGCGCAGGCAGGATTCCAAGCTATCTCCATCAGCACCGCTCAACACGGCGCCGAACGCGTGCTCCGCAACGTAATCGGCTGTGGCATAGGCCGAGGCGTCCTGGTCCAGCGCAGGGACGATGATGAACGCGGCATGGGCTTTGCGGTCGCGATGGCGCAGGGCATCCCGGTAGACGTGCAGGTCGCGCAGCGCGTCATGCACGGCGCCGCGGCTGGCGCGGTATTTGGCGTCGAGAATCACCCACCCGTGGCAGTCGCCGTCCGTCTCGAACACGATGACGTAGTCGGGACGGAGCTCCCCGCTCAGGCTGCGCCATAGGTTGGGCTTGCCGGAATGCGCCCGGAACGTCTGCTGGTACAGCAGACGCACGGACGCGGCCGGCTGGCCATTCCGCTGCCATTCAACAGCGGCATGGGGTTTTTCCTCGTGCGCATCGCCGGCCGGTTCGGACCAGCGCGCCGTCCAACCCGGGCCGAGCGCCGCCTGCACCGCGTCGGCCAACCTGTAGAAGACCACCGACTCGTACAGGTCGTAGGTCCGCTTTACGCTGGCCTCCAGCGCAGACTCAGCATCGAGCTGCAGGCCGGCGCCGAGCAGCCGGTGCGCCAGACGCTGGACCGCGGCCGCGGCGGGCAGGTCCGCCAGCGCCTGCAAGGCGCCCTCCCGTGCCGGTTCGGGCGGCGACTGTCGGAAGGCAGGGGCGGACAATGCGTCGGCCAGCGCGGCGCGATGCTGACGGCATTGCTCGGCAACCCGCGCGGCATACCCACGAACAAACGGATCGATGCGCCAGTTGCCGCTGCCGGCCAATGTCTCGAACCGGCGCGCCGTGGCATCCACCATCTGGCGCACCCGCAAGAGCTGGAAGTGGAGATGGCGGGTGACCGGGTGGTCGTGGTTGGTCACGGTGATCGGCTGCTCCACGCTGGGCAGCACGGCCAGCTGCTCCCCGGTGCCCCGGTCACCTGGGCGCAGAGCCAGCAGGGTCCGCGGATGGTTGGCGAGCCAGCGTACCGTCTGGGTGTCGGGGCGCCGCGCCATGGACAGCGGCGCCAAGTCGCGCCGCCGCCGCACCGCGATCGGCGGGTCGCGCAGGAAGCGGCGGAGGTGGCGCAGCAGTTCCGGCATGAGCGCGTCCAGCACCGCCGGGAAGATCGCTGCCGCCGTCGGACCGGCGATGCGCCCACCCTGCTGCCCCGGCGACATGCCCCAGGGCAGGGCGGCGGAGCGCTCCGACAGCTCATTCAGCATGGCTGCGAAGGCTTCGATGCCAAGCTTCCCAGGGTGTGGCTGCACATCGAGGATCAGCCGGCGCCGACGCTCGCCCATGGCAACGTGCAGGCTCGTGCGTCCCGCCCAGCTGTCGATGACGAACTCGTAGGCGGCTTCCACTTGCCCTTCCACCATGCCTAACCGGGCCGGTGCGAGGTCGTCGCCCCCCATATGGACCGTCGGCGCCTCCGCCGCCCTCACCCGCAGCTGCAGCCGGTCTCCCTCGGCGCAGGCAACGATGGCGTCCTCGTCCGGCGGGGTCGCGTCCTGCCAGCCATTGCTCTTCCGGTACAGGGAAAGCGTGATGTCCACATCAGCTCCAGAAGCGGACGACGCCCTGCGCCCGCAGCTGCTCGGCCATGCGGGCAAGCCGGTCGGCGGAGGTCTTCAGTGCGTGGGTGGAGCAAACGGCGCGAGCCTCCTCCAGCGCCTTCGGCAGGGCGCCGCCGTCGTCGCCGCGGATTTTCGGCAGCACCTTCGCCAGTACGGCCGCGTCCAGCGCCACCGCCGGGTCGGGGCCGGCGAAGGCTTGGCAGAAGGCCAGCACCTCGTCGCAGGCGCGGTAGCCGAAGTGCCGGCGCGCCGGGTAGAGTGCGGCGTAAAGCGCCTCCAGCGCATCGCCGACGCGGCCGACCAGTTCCGGGGCGGCACCCTTGGCGAGCGCCCGTTTGCGCCAGCCGGGCAAATCGACGTCCCAGAACTCGAAGGTAAAGGCGCGGTCGAGCACCTTGTCGGAGAAGGGGTGCGTCGTCTCGTCCATGTTCACTGTGCCGACGATCACCAGGTTGCGCGGCCAGGGAACGGTGGTCGGCACATTCTCCACTACGTCGCCAGCGGCGTGGATGGACAGGCGGGTGGACCGCCCCTCCATCGCCGACAGGAAGGGGGCGAAATAATGCTCGACGCGGGCGAGGTTCATCTCGTCCAGGCACAGGAAGAAGGGCTGGTCGCGCTGGCTGTCGGCGGCCATCAGGAAGCGCAGCGTCTCGGTTTCCTGGTAGGCCGGCGGGTTGGCGAGCGGGTTGACGAAACCCAGCAGCCCCGTCGGGTCGGTCCAGTCCGGCAGCACGGCGGTCTCCTGATAGTGCCGCTTCACCGGCAGCCCCAGGATGTCGCAGCAGGCCCGCGCATAGGCCCGCGCCAGCGAGGTCTTTCCGGTGCCGGACAGGCCGGCCAGCAGGACGAAGCGCTTGCCCTCCAGCGCGGTCAGCGCGGCGTGGAACAGGCGGATCTGATCGTCGGTGAAGACCAGCGAGCGCAGCTCCGGATCCTCGGCGAAGCGGGCCAGGATGGCGTCGATCGGCGGCAGGGCGGGTGCCGGCACGTCGCTTTCCGCATCCAGGTCCGCCGGCGATCCGGCCTCCGCGTCGCCGTCGAGCGCGGCTGTCCCGCGCATCGCCTCCAACGCCGCCGGATCGTCGGGAAGGCCGCTCGCCCAATAGTCGCCGTCTTCGGTCAGCTCGATGCCGCCGCCTTCCGGTTCGCGGATGAGGCCGAGCGTGCTGGCCCACTTGATCAGCATGTTGGGCGCGCGCTCGCTGGTCCAGCTCGGCCGGCAGGCGCGCACCACATCGATCATCGCCGACTTGGTCACCGGCCCTTCGGCGCGGCGCAGCTCGTCCAGCAGGATGGCAAAGCCGTAGATGTTGCGTAGGAAGACCTTGGCCAGGATGTTGGCCGGGTTCTCACCCTCCAGCAGAGCCGTGCCGGCCTCCGTAGGGCGGTAGGTGCCGCTGTCCACCGTCAGCAGGCCCAGGGTCACCGCCTGAGACAACACCTGCCCGGCGGAGTTGGCCTTGAGTTGCGGCGCTTCCGCCATGATGGCCGCGATCATCTCGTCACGGCCGACGCCGCCCTCGGCGGCGCGTAGGATCGACAGCAGCAGAGACAGGTTGTCGGCGACGAAGAACATGCCCTTGCGCTGCTGGGCGGGCGGCAGCAGGACGACATGCGGCCGGTCGGTGGCCGTGCGTTCCGGCGGCGGAGCCGTTGCCGCGGGCGGTACTACCGCCGAATCTGCGGCCGCCTTGGGTTCGATGACCTGCTCCCACAGATACCAAGCGAACATGCTGTGGCGGATGTCGGTCGCCAGATCGGTGTTCGTTCCGATTTCGCGGCGGAGTTCATCCCGGATCATAACGTGATTGCCGATCAGGCTCAGGCCCCGTTGGACCGGCATTTTCAGATAGCGACGCAGCGCCTGGATCCGCCGGTCATCCAGCAGACACAGGACATCACGGGGGAACAGGACCGCAAAGATGCGCACCAGCCGCGCCGACGGGCGCCGGACATTGTGCTTCGGGTGGACCAACCGCATGATCCGGTCGAAGGCAAGATCAAGCTGTTTCGCCCGCAGCTCCGCGACGATTGGCAGGTCGAGAGTTTTCACCTCCCACAGCGCATCGATCACTGCGGGATCGGAGGCGGCGCTGGATACGTTCACCGAGCGGCCCAGGCCGATGTTGGCCACCTCGTCGATGTCCCACAGACGCATCTGGAAATCTGGACGCTTCCATGCCGCTTCCGGCAAAGTATGCACATCTTCCACCGCGCGGTAGTAGTTCGCGTGCCACTCCTTACTGAAGTTCGCCGCGAATCCGGCCTCGTATAGTGCCTTGAGATCGTCCACCGCACCGCTCTCCCACAACGTAACGGCGCGCAAGATAGGACACGTTAATGTCGAGATCCATCATAGGAATGCACCGGTCAGCACGGGATTGCAGATTCCTTCAGGCGATTCAGCGGTATGAGAGTGAATTGTCCGCTTGCACCTCATTTCCGACCATATGGGTAGGGCTGGCGCCAACCAACTCCAGAACTCGCGGCACAAAGAAGAAGCGATCACCTACTGCCCTTGATTGGCAGCGCGGAGCACGGCAATCGTGGTGTCGATGTCAAGCACATAGCGCTCTACGATCTCCGCGGCGCAGCGCGGCGGCAGAACATCCTGAAACTTGCTCAGGCGGTAGTTGGGTAGGCCCGCAAGCATGCGTTCCAGATTGTCGGAATGTCGCCACCATTCATCATCGGCCATCGCTCTGAATGCTGAGAGGACGGCCTCGGCGCTCGCTTCTGAATGCGCAAAGCGGATGGCCAGATTGTCGGCGCTGACGCGCAGCCCCCAACATGTCTGCAGGGCGAGTCGGAGCGTGGCATTGACCCGCCCTCCAGCAAAGGTCCAGAGGGTGCTGCCCGCTTCATCGCCGATTATCGGAATTTCGACGCGCCGCAGAGAGTCACCAAGCTCAGCGCGGTAGCCTTCTATGGCGGTCGAGGCAGCGGTGTCGGCGTAGGGCAGAACCTCTCCGTTGGTGAGGATCATCCGCATTCGCCGACACAGGGCATGACCGAGATACTGCGGGATGAAGCCGCCCCACGTCGGCTTGCGCCCCTTTGGCGCCTCTCGGACGATGATCATCTTGTCCGCGTGGCGGATCGCTTCCACGACCCATGCGCGTCCAGCTAGCAGAAAGGACGTCATTCCCTCGGCCAAACGATCGACGAAGCCCTGCTCCAGCGAACCAAGGTCGCGACCGGAAGCGGTGCGGACACGGTAGAGCACGGGGCTGGAGAACACGGCATAGAGTTCGGAGAAATCGCGGCGGCCGAACTCGCGCTCTGCCCGCTCCCCGAACGAGAGAAGCCCTCCCGCCTGAAAGAGATGTCCGTCGGCCACCATCACGCCGATAAGGACGTCGAACTCCTTGCGGGCGATGCCCGTGAAGTCCGGTATCCGGGAGAGGAACTGCCAGCACCGCTCCGCGCTGATGGCACCGAACTGTAAGGTCAGGGCGAAGAGCTGATGCACCAGGACCGGCCAGCAGCGATCCTGACGTTCGACGGGCTCCACCCAGCCCTCGCGGGCCAGTTCGACGATCGCCGCCGCCTGCAGAACAGCTTCCGGCGTTTCGCACAAGAATGTGGTGTTCGCCGCCTGCCCCTCCCGACGCCCGGTTCGTCCCATCCGCTGCAGGAAGGAGGACACGGTGCTCGGCGCGTTGGCCTGGAACACGAGGTCGAGATCGCCGACGTCGATGCCAAGCTCCAAAGTCGAGGTGCAGACGATGCACGCGTTGCTGCCGTGATGAAAGCGTTCCTCCGCCGCTTGGCGCTCGGCAAAGGCAACCGAGCTGTGGTGGACGAACACCTCCGTCCCCTGGCCGCGCAGCCGCTCCGCCACCGTTTCGGACAGTGCGCGGCTTTGGCAGAAGAACAGGCTCTTGCGGCCGGCGGCGCGGGCTGCCGCGGCACGCGCCAGTTCATGCACCGTCGGCTTCAGACTCACGAGGATTTCGCGGCGGCGCGGCTGACGGGGCGGGTCGACGACCCGGCCTGGACGGTGGGAGGCGCCCGCCAGCCAAGTCAGGATCTCCTCGGGGTTGCCGACGGTGGCGCTGAGCCCGATGCGCTGCACGTCACCGCCGGCCATCGCGGCGATGCGTTCCAGCACGCTCATCAGGTGGGCGCCGCGATCCGTGCCTGCGAAGGCGTGCACCTCGTCGATGATGACCGCGCGCAGATCGGCGAACAGCTCCTCTGCCGGGATACGCTGCGAAAGCAGCATCACCTCCAGCGACTCCGGCGTGGTCATGAGCAGTTCGGCCGGCTCCTTCAGGAATGCCGCCTTCGCTGCAGTCCGCGCATCGCCGTGCCAGACGAAGCGGCGCATGCCGACCATCTCCGTATAGGTACCGAGGCGCTCCTCCTGATTGTTCAGCAACGCCTTGATGGGCGCGATGTAGAGCGCCCCGACGGCGCGCGGCGGCTGTTCCATCAGCCGGGCGACCACCGGGAAGACGGACGCCTCGGTCTTGCCGCCGGCGGTCGGCGCCAGCACGACGGCATTCTCGCCGTCAAGGATCGCGTGCGCCGCCATCTCCTGGACAGGCCGGAGACTGGACCAGCCAAGCCGGGAAACGATGGCCTCCTGAAGCCGAACCGGAAAGCGGGAGAAGGCCGAGGGCGCCACCCGTCAGAACTCCAGTGCTGCCGGGGCGTAGCCCTGCTCGTCGCCTGGCTCGGGATCGAAGGGATAGCGGTTCTCGATGAGGAGCTGCTCGTTCTCGTTCAGGGAGGATTGATCGACCCCTGCCACTTCGGCATCAAGCCCCTCGTCGATCAGATCGAGCATGGTGACCAGCTGCCGCAGGAATTGCCGCGGAACTACGCCCACATCACCGCGGAAGCCGTCGCTCACCTCGTCGACGAGACGCTCGACGACCTGCGGCGTGGCCTTGCGCTCGACATCGGCGCGGTCCTGTGCTGGATAAAGCTCGCGCAGGCGCAACGCAACGTCGCGCAGACGTGCCTTGTCGAAGGGCCTCAGTTCCAACTGGGCCTGCCGCAGGCTGGCAACGCCGCCATGGGTGAGGAAGGCGATGCGGTCGTGCAGCGGCTGCAACCCGGCGACGCCGCGCCGGGTGTCGAAGAACTCCGGTGTTCCGGTGAACACCCAGAACAGGCCGGGGAAGGCGGAGGCCGCGTCGATGATCTGGCGGATGCCGTTCAGCGACTTGCCGCGCACGTCCTGCCGCATGCGCAGGATCGTCTCCACCTCGTCGATGACGATGACGAGGCCCTTGTAGCCGGCGGCCTTCACCACCTCCAGGATGCCGTGCAGGTAGTCCATGGCGTCACGGCTCTCGATGTCGCCCTTGATGCCCGCCAGCTTCTTGACCGCCGCCCCGACATTGCCGCTGCCCGCCAGCCAGGACAGCAGCGCCCCCGCCTCGGCCAGGTTGCCCTTCTGCTTCTGCTGGAAGACGGCGCGCAGCACGCGGACCAGATCCTCCGGCGCCTTGCCCCCGGTCAGCGACGCCAGTTCCTCGCCCAGCCGCTCCTCGACACGAGCGTCGAAGTCGGGCGCCGTCTCGTCGGCACCGCCTTCGATCACCGCATCCTCGACCTTGGCGATCCAGCGGTCGATGATGTCGGGAAGGGCGCCGCGCGGGCAGGAGCTGGTCGACAGCTCCTGAAGCACCTTGCGGTAGACGTCGTCGAACTTGTGGAAGTGCAGGTCGTTGTCCGACACCACGACGAAGCTGGTGGCGAAGCCCTTCGCCTGGGCATCGAGGACGGCGAGACGCGCCATGAAGGTCTTGCCGCAGCCGTAGCCGCCACGCAGAAACTTGAACACCCCCTCACCGTCACCGGCCATACCCAGCAGGCGGCCGATCTCGGCGCGAGGCCGCTCGATGCCGACGGCGAAGGCGTCCAGCCCGCGCTCCGGCACCAGCCCGTCGCGCAGGCGCTGGAACACATGTTCGGCGTCGCGGCGCGTCAGCGTCATGGCCTAGATCTCCCGTTCCTTGACATAGCGCTTGCCCCGTTCCGTAGTCTCGACCCGCACCAGGAAGGGAAGCTGCCGCTTCATGTCGTCGAATGCAGCGGCAAACCGGCGCGCGGCGCGCGGGCTGCCCAGAAGGCGCACGGCTTCCTCCTCGGTGATGGCGCCGTGGCGGGCGATGTGCAGGAATACCTGCCGCGCCCCCTCGTCGGCAATAGCCAAGGCCCAGTCGTCGCTCGCAGGGGCCGCCGGTGGCTCCGACAATCCGGGGCGTCCGGTCCCGGCCACATCGAACCAACCTTCCAGGATGCGGACCTCGACTGTCTGGCTGCCATCGGGATGGAAGACCTCCACTTGCACGCGCTCGTCGCGCGGTCCTTCCAGCGCGAAGAACACCTCGGCGGCGGACGTGCCCGGCGCCAGCACGACGCGCCCGCCGTCCAGCGCGGCACCCTGCGCTTCCTTGACCAGCACCCGGACATCGTCGCGCCCGACCGCGCGCAGCATCAGGCCGATGCGGGACGGCGACACGAAGGCCAGTCCCTGCTCCTGCCCGACCGCCGGCTGAAGGCGCAGCCGCACCCGCGCATGATTGAGCACCGCGGGCAGCACGACGGCCTCGATCTCGTAGGCGGTGCGCGACGCGGCGGCCTCGCGCCGGCGCTTGATGATCAGCACGGGGACGATTCGTTCCTGGGGGCTGTTGCCTCCATGGGCGAACAGCACACCGGAAGCACCCGTGCGGAACAGCGCCGTGTCCTCGCGGAACAGGACGTAACCGTCCGCCCCCTCATAGCCCAGCGAGGACAGCGCCACCGGCACCAGCCCGCCGTCGGCCCGCGGCTCGGCGGCGTAGACATGCCGGCGGTCCGGTTCGGTCTTGCTGCCGAAGGGGTGCGTCTCGACCGTGGAGTCGAGCAGCAGGAAGCCATGGTCGGCGGTCACCACGACGGAGCGCACGCCGGCCGCCTGCAGATGCACGCAGGCGGCGCGGATCTGCCGCAGAGTCGTTTCGAAGCTGGCCGGACCCAGGTTGGCCTCGCCGGCATCGTCGATCTCGCGGCTGGCGACGACGATCAGGCGGGCATTCGCCACCTGGCGCTTCAGCCGATCGGGCGGCGCGTCCCACACCTCCGCCAGCAGCAGCAGCAGGGCGGCACGGCCGACGCTGCGCTCGCCCATGGCGCGGGCACGGTCGGCGGGGCCGCGGACGGTGTATTCGCCGGACCGGAACCCGGCCACCTCGCCGCCGGCGAACACCGGCGTCAGCCGCCCGCCGCCCGCGACCGGAGCCAGGACATTCATACCCACCGCCGTCAGCGTCGGCAACTCGGCGAGGCGGGCGCGCAGGTCCACCGTGATCCCCGGCCCCCTCAGCTCCTCGGCAAGGTCGGCGGCCATCTCGTAGCGCAGGGCGTCCACCACGATCACCGCCACCCGGTCGCCGTCGATGGTCGTCAGCGGGTGGATGACCTGTTCGTAGAGCGTGCGCTGCTGCAAATCGGCCGGCGGCAGGAAGCCGTGGGTGCGGCACAGCGCGCTGAAGTCGCGCGCGATGTCGTCGGCCCAGCGGCGGTAGCGGCGGCGCAGATCCTCCACCACCTCCTTCAGCTCGGCGAAGTGGGGCAGGCGGGGTTCCAGATAGAGCGAGCGCGCCTGTTCGAAGCGGCGGTGTTCGCGGTCCACCGGAGCGGCGGCTTCGGCATAGAGTGCCAGCGCCTCCTCATGCCCGGCGGCCTTGGCGAGTGGACGCGGCGCCTCGGCGATGCGCCGGCCGAAGGATGCCGCCTGCCCGACGAGCTGCCACGCCCAGCGGCGCGCCTGATCGCGGGTGAGCCAGAAGGCGTTGGCGCCCTCGCGCGCCGCCACCTTGCCCGCCGCCTCGGCCCACCGTCCGGCGATCAGATCGGCGATGGCGGCCTCCAGCACGCGCATCTCCTCGACCCGGAAGGTGTCGATGTGGCCCAGATCCTCCGCCCGGATGCGGGTCACCTCGTCGGCCAGCCGCGGTTCCACCTCGTCGGCCAGCGCGGCATAGCGTTCCGGCTGTTCGCGGCGCAGCCTGTCGACCAGGGCGCAGCAGCGTTCCACCAGCGGCTTGGACAGCGCCTTCAATGGTTGGAGTTGCGGCAGGTGCGGCGTGCGGCGCAGATCATGGACATACTCCACGCACAGCAGCCACGCCGCCAGCGCCTCGGCCAGCGGATCCAGCCGGTCCGGCGCGGGTGCGCCGTCCCCACTGGTGCCGCCGCCGATGAAGGCGCGCCATGCCGCATCCATGCCGGTGTGGCGCTCCAGGAAAGCGGCGACGTCGGCCACATCCTCGGCCGAGCGGACCTTGGCGCGCAGCATGGTGTCGGCCACCAGCAGTTCCGCCGCGACCACGTCCGCCGAGATCTGGTCGAGAAAGGCGGCCAGCCCCTCGCGCGCCGCCGCGGTGCGCGCCGTCAGCCAGGCGTCGGCCCCGGCCAGAGACAGCCCCGGCGTCGCCAGGAACTCCTCCAGGTCGGACGGCGGCACCCGCCCGGCGGCGGCATCGCGCACCAGCGTATCGAGCGCCTTGCGGTAGCGCGTCCCCAGCGCCCACAGTTCGAGCAGGGGCGTGTCGAGGATGCTCTCCTCCGTCTGGCCCGGCAGATGGACGAGCAGCGCCTCGTTGGCGCTGCCCCCCGCATGGTGTTCCAGGGCGAAGATCAGGTCGAGGAAGCTGCCGCGGAACGCCACCACCGGCACCGCCACCTCGCCGCTCCGGTACCGCTCGGCGAGGCCATCCACGAACGCGATGTAGTGCGCATCCTTGTCCAGCCACAGCGTCACGCCGTGCCGGCGGGTGAAGCTCAGCACGTCGTGTTCGAGGGTGGTGGAGACGGGAGGCACGGATGGAGAATCCGTCGCGTGCTTAAACACAATTGCAGACCCGTTTCGGATTAAGCTGGCACCAGGAACCACACGATGATTTCAGTTGTATAAAACCGATCGCCGTTGGCGGAAAGTTATTTGGAGCACGCCGACAATTGGTACAGGCGCGTTCCGGCGGCAGGAAAAACTGGAACTCACCATCGGGATGCAGCCGCTCTCCACCGCTCCTAACCAGAATCATGCGCTCATCACGTTTCCAAGAAAGCAGGTGACGATAAGCAATGTCATTTGACGAGGATCCGTGGTGAGGCGCTGTTACCAAAATATCCCGATGCGGCACTTCAATCATCGGAAACGGCACTGAGTAATTGACATCGAGGCCAAGTGGCGAGTCGCCGCAGAATAGAACAGCAGAATTCCTATCGGTTTCAGGCGCATAAAAGACGAGGCTTTGTTCATTGATTCTTGTTAACTGTAACATCGCATACAATGCAATTCTTGGCGGCATCGGCGCAGATTCTACTGCGTTTATCGGCTTTAGTAATCTATTGATTCCTCCAACGGCAACTCTTCTGATGGAGAATTCCTCAAAATCGAACCAACGGACGCGACTTCCGTGCCTCAACGCTTGGTGCGCGATCAGCCTTATTTCGTCCACGGTGTCGATAAGAGAAATCCAATATTCACCGAACCCTTCTCCGATACTACCGCTTTCTTTTAATGAGAACACCTTCTCCCTGGAATTTTTAGAGGAAATCGTTCCTTTTCTTCTATCTGCCGCTAATTTACGAAGATCGACCTCTTCAGGCATGACAAACTCGTCGCCGTCGTAAACGTTTTTGTCGCCAATTTCCGCCTTTTTGACTTGTTCTGAAATGAGCTCTTCGATTTTTGTGGCGTCCAAGTTACGCCAATCGGGATTTCTCTGCCGAAGGTCGTCCATTTCGACCATCAATCCCTCGAATACGGAGCGAGGGTCCTCCAGAAGCGCCTTGACAACGCCGACCCACCGACCGGGCAGCCAGAACTCGCCCACAGCGCCGCGAGGATTTGCCCCTTTCCGGGGACGGTGGCCCCAGCGGTCAAGAAAGGTTCCTAGCCCGCCGGAGTGATCGCTATCCCCATGCGTGCAGACAACGATGTCCAAATATTGAACGCCGGCGGCATGAAGGTTCAATTGCTTTCGGAGTCGTTCGCCAGAACCGCCTCCATCGACCAATATAAGCCAGTCTTTATACGTTCCATCATCCGACTGGACGTCCGCACGCCGGTAAAGGAACGCATCGCCATAGACACCAAGCGCAACCAGTCCATCGCAAATCATATTTTTCCGAAACAATGCCGGAAAACACGAGCTCTTCCCACGACCGCCACTATTTATCGATTTCAGCTGCACAATCATCTCCCAATAAAAGGACAAACGATCCTAACGCTGAGCAATGCCTAATCCTTCATCTGAAAAATCGCCCCGCTGTTTGACTTTTTCTCCCGGCGCTTCCTCTCCTTCTCCCGAATTTCCGCAGCCAGCTTCGGCTCCTCGGCGAGGAAGCGGTCCCGCGCTTCGCGCGAGCCGGGTTCGTCGATGGTGAAGTCGGGGCGGAGTTCGTCTTGCAGGCGGAGTTCCCAGGCGTAGGCGCGCGCGGGATGGTACTTCCAGAAGCATCCATGTGCAACCGCAAGAGACGGATCCTTGCGGCAGGCCTCGTCGACGCGGGCGGGCCAGTAGCGGGCGGCGAGGTGGGACCAGTCGTAGTTCTTTTTGCCCTTGGCCTCCGACAGCTCCTTCCACCAGCCGGCGGGGTCCTTCCATTGCGGGGCGAGCAGGGGCCACAGGGCGGCGGCGTTCACCATCACGCCGTCGTCCAGATCCATGCGGAAGCGGGCGTCGGCGGCGCGGGCGCGGCAGCCGTCCACCGGCGGGGCGCCGTGCTCGGCCAGCTGCTCCACCGCGGCGATGAAGGCGTCCAACTCGTCCAGCCACTTGCGCAACTCGTCATAGCGCTTTTCGGCGGTGGCGCGCGCCTTGCCCTCGGCACGAGCGCGGGCGGCCTGGACGTCGGCCAGCTCGCCCTGGAGCGCGGTGCGCGCCGGGATCAGATGGTCGGCGCGCAGCACGTCCAGCGTGTCGTCGGCCCAGCGGTGGATCGACACCCAGGCGACGAAACTCTTCTTCGCCGACGACAAGGGCAGCCAGATCGGCCGGTTCTCGTACAGCGCCTTGTGGTGCTTGAAGAAGTCGGCGCGCAGCCAGTCGCGCAGCTCCGCCCCCGGCTTCACCGCGCCGCCATGCTCCCGCCATGCTGCGCGCAGCCCGGCGGTGGCCGGATCGGCCAGCGAGTCCGTGGCCGGCGGCGGCGCCAGGAACAGGATGCCGTGCGGCAGCGCGTCGGCCGGGGCGGCGTCGAGGATCCCCTCTCCGCCCGCGCCGAAGCGGCCGAGCGCTACTCCGACGGCGAAGGAGACGTGATCGACCGGCTTGGCCTCCTCATGCTCCGGCTGCCACGGCGGCAGCGGCTCCCCGGCCGCGCGGTCCACCGCCCGCTGCGCCCAGTCCTGAGCCCAGTTCCAGGCCGAGCGGCCGGGCCGCTTGAACTCCACGGAGTTCTCGCGGGCGGCTTCATGCTCGGTGAAGGCTTCGTCCAATTTCAACAATATACTTTCACTACTAGAGACAAGGGAAATAGGCAGTCTTTTAATATCGCCCACCTCGTAACCAATTCCTGGATTCAGAGAGTCCAAAATTCTCTTGGATTTCTCCGAATTCAAGAGACAAAGAATTTCCGCCGGATCTCCTCCATAAACTGACGACCCCTTGTTCTGGCATATGCTTTCATAGCGATGGATTCTTGCGCGGAAATCAGTTCCGCGCATTGTAAACGCTACCCCCTTTTTAAAGAACTTATCCGGGTTGCGCAGAACGGCCCCACCCATTGTCCGGATACCAAGGCCATTGTTTTCCCAGCTAATAAGATGGCGAAGCGGTTCAATCCAAGCACTCTCATTCCCCAACTGTAAGCTGTCTCCTGGACCTTTGATACAAGGAACCCAAGAAGCTCGCTCACAGATCTCCCATTGCGACCTTATGAAGCGAGGATCACAGCCCGTTGATATACCCTGACAGACCTCACTTACCTGACCAACAAGCATTGCTTCATCAAACTGAGCAAAGTCGTCTTCATTCCACCAATACACCAATGGCTTTCCTGGCACGCGGCGCAAATCGTTTTGCTTAACTGAGAAAACCTGATGCTGGCATATCAAACCGGCAATATTTCGATGCACTTGGAGCGCATCACGTACTCTTTTTCCTCCATCCGTTGGGCGAAGCGCGACGGTTTCTACAGAATTTTGAGAATTTCCCAAAATTGACAGCGAAACCACAATATCAACTTGCTCATCGAAGGCACGCCACTGAAGGTCTCCCACAATAAAAATTGTCTTTTCGTCAACAATTTCCTCCCGGAGCTCGCGGCACGCAGCCCCAAACAGCCACTCCTTCTTTGTGATCATGGCTGCCCGCCCAGATGATCCAAGCAGCGTCAAACTACGATTAAGGAAAATAGAATATAGATCGGATACTGCCTTAGTGCTGGAGAACTTTATTTTAATCGGGGCGTTAACGTTGTCGGTATCGAGGTACGGCGGATTCGCCACCACCACATGGTACGTCCCCGGCTTGACCATGCGCATAAAGCGCACCCCAGCAGCCAGCTGTTCGCCATCCAGACGCAAGCCGAGATCGGCCGCGGCGGTGTGCTTGGCGAGGAAGCTCTCCAGCCGCGCCAGGATCACGTCTTCCGGTGGGAAGGCGGTCAGATCCTTGACCTGCCCATTGGCCCAGGCGTCCAGCGTCGGTTCGCGGTCGCCGGTGGCGAGCTGGTGGGCGAGCAATGCCTCCTTCACCGCGTCTTCCACCTTCAGCAGCGTGCCCAAATGGTCGGCGCCGGCCAGGGCGCGGACCAAGCCGAGGGTCAGGGGTTCCGGCAGGCCGGTGTCGCGGTGCAACTCGTCGATCAGGCGGCGCAGCGCCGGGTCGTCGTCGGGCAGGCCGGCGAGGTTGAAGGCGGGGGCGACGAGGTTGAGGGTGCGCGGGCGGGCGTCGCGGCACAGGGTGCGCGCCTTCAGATACAGTGCGGCGGCGGCGATTTGCACGGCGCGCGGGTCGATGTCGATGCCGTGCAGGTTGTTCCCGACGATCCAGTCGACGATGTCGGCATCGGTCCACGCCTCGCCACGGTGGCGCGCCTCCTCCCGGTAGAGCGCGAACAGCAGGTCGCAGGCGATGACCAGGAAATGGCCGGAACCGCAGGCGGGGTCGAGCAGCTTCAGCGCGCGCAGGGACTCCGGCGCGGCCGTCACTGCATCCTCCGGGATCTCCTGGGCGACGTAGTATTTCCAGTGCTCCTCCAACTCGCCATCGATGGGCATGAGGGCGTCGAGCGGCACCTCGCCCCGTGCGCGCCTCTCCCGCCACTCGGCCCGGCGCGCCTCCAGCGCCGGGAAGATGCGCGCGGCGTCGGGCGTCCATCCCTGCTTCCGGCACATCGCCAGCCAGGTGACGCCCAGCGAGTTCTGGAGCAGCCACTCGACCATGTAGCGCTCGGTGAACATCTGGGTCTTGGAGGCGATCTCGTGCGGCTCGATCTTGCCGCCGTCCTTGATCTTGCCGTCGAGCCGCTCGCGCTCCGGGTCGTTCCAGTACTGGTAGATCCAGCCCAGCGTGGTGTCGTCGGTCCAGGCGCTGTCCAGCTCCGGCTTGTCGAGTTCCTCCACCACCCGGCGCAGGGCGGCCACCGGGACCGGTATCAGATCGGTCAGCCCGACGCGGCCATAGAGGCCCGGCAGATCGACCGCGAGGTCGTCGAACACGAGGTCGAGCAGCGTGGCGTAGCCCTCGCTGCCGTCCTCCAGCAGCGGGCCGGCGTATCCGCGGAACTCGCGGTAACCGCGGCTGTTCCACCCGCCGGTGACGATGCGCGCCTTGCGCAGCCCCATGGCCTCCATCAGGCGCAGCAGCACCAGCCGGTTGAGCAGCGTCGCCGCCGCCTCCTTCACCGCGTCTTCGAGGAAGCGCGGACGCGCCTTATCCAAGTCCGCGCGTGTCTTGGCCCCGCTGGCGCGCGCGCGTTCGTCCAGCCACGCCTCCAACCGCCCCCGCCGCACCGCCTCCGCCTCGCCCAGCCCCGCCTTGTCGGCGGTCACGGCAAGCCGGTAGACGGCGGCGGCGTTGTCCTCCAGCGCCTGCAACAGATAAGCGCGCAGGCCACGAATGGTTGCGGAGAGCTTGGATTTCGCGTCGGGAGTCAGGGGCATGTCTTCATCGCAACAACATAAGGGGAATCTTCTTCAAGGCAGATTTGCTTTCCGCTTCTTGAAGCTCAGATTCACGAAGATTTTCGGACTGACCCATTTTCACTCGCGCTTTTTTCTTCGGTCGCGATGGGCGAGGCGATTTTTTCGGTTCCGGACCTGGATCCGGATCAGGATCGGGTTTATCGCCAATTTCAATGGCCAGACCATGCTTTACATGTGTCTCGCTTAACAATTTTTTGAATTCTGGAATGGTGCAAGCCTGAAAACTGCGATCGCCATTGCTGCAGTCAAGGAAGCTCTGCATGAATGCGCCCACATTGCTTGGAGTGTTTTTAGGGATCGACCAATCTCCATCAATCACATCCTTTGCCGGAATGACAGTTACCCCAGAGGGGCTATACAAGAACACATAAGAATCTTTTGTGACTCGCAACATATCGCTACATTGTTGCTTCAGTCGCTCCATTTCTCTTCTATCTTTTAACTTCTCAATAATCTTTGCCTGCGCGAGTAAGCCTTTGGAAACAGAATCGTCAACATCACCATCCACCTTGTAGGACATCAAAATATCGGCGCCGGACAAGTTCTCTTCAGAACCAATAAAGCCGCATTCAGTGGACCGCAATGTCAACTCAACACCCGAATCGGATTCTCCAGATGGAGCGTACTCACACCTTAATCGAATGGGTTGGTTCAATTCCGTTAATCCAGACACAGGCGTCGCCGCAATCCTCCTGTAGTTCAAATCCCTGCCGTCCAAAAAGTTTGACATTTTTTCCAGTAATTTGGCAGTGAAGATATTTTCATTGGCTATTACCTTGCGAACATAATATCCATTTGATTGCGCTCTTGCCAACGTGTTTATATCAGCCTGCAATTGATCCAGTTTTTTGTCAAAAATGCCGCCACCGAAAAAGAAAAACATAATCAGTGCCTTCTCTTTTTTTTATTATTACAGCACCCGAACCCGCACGCCCTGATCCACCAGGGGGCCGAGTTCGTCTTCGATTTCCCGCAGGAAGGTCTTGAGCTGGTCGCGGGTTTCCAGCTCGCGGCCCTGCACCTTCAGGCGCACGGGCTTGACCGGCTTGGCGAGGATCTTCTCCAGCTCCTCGTCCAGGCGGGCGTCGGCGTCCTCCACCGCGCGGTGGAGGCGGGCGGGGAACTGGGCCACCATGTCGGCCAGCACCGGTTGCACGGCGTCCTCGGTGCTGACGAACAGCGCCTCGGCGACGGGGCGCAGCACGCGGTGCGACGCGTCGGGCGCGAGCCTGGCGAAGCCGTCGCGCGCCTTGATGCGCTCGCGTGCCGCCTCCGCCTCCGTCTCCTGGCGGGCGAGGATGGCACGGCGGACCTTGCGGTAGCGGTCGCGCACGGTGCCGGCGGCGGCCTCGGCACCCGCCCGCTCGCGCCAGGGGCGATCCTGGGCCAACTGCGCTTCCAGGGCCTTGCCGGCGGCCTCGGTCCCGTCGTCAATGCCGTCGGGCGCGGCGCGGAGCTGGGCGAACTGCACGTCACGCACTTCGGCAAGGGCGCGCACCGCCTCCACCGCCTCGTCGGTCAGCTCGGAGCGGACGATGCCCAGCAGTTCCAGCCCGTCGCGCAGCCGGTCCAGATTGGCCTTCACCGCCTTGACGATGGCCTCGACGTGGCGGTCGACGACCGAGTCCTCCAGCGCCCTGGTCAGGGCGGCCAGCGCCGGGGGCAGCTCGGGACGGCCGGGCAGGCGTTCGTACCGTGCCTCCACCTCGCGCAGCTCGGCGCGCTTGTTGGGGAAGTGCTTGAAGGCGGCGTCGGCGATGGCGTCACGGTCGCGGTCCACCGGCTCGCCCAGCGCGCTGTCGAAGAACTTGCCGATGGCGTTGAGGTCGCGCTGGGTGATGTCGCCCTCGCGTCCCGGATAGTATTCCGCCTGCCGCAGGTTGCGGTCGCCGGCGAACAGCTCCTTCACGCCGGGGTCGTTGCAGGAGGTGACATGGGTGCCGCCGCCCTCCGGCCGGATGCGGATCTTGCCGGCGCGCAGCAGGCCGATGAGGCAGGCACGCACCACGTCCACGGGATAGCCGTAGGGCGGGCGGCCGAAATGCTGGATGATGGTGCTGCCCGAGGCGCCGTTGTTCTCCTCGATGTGCTGGAGGATGCGCATGGGAATGGTGCCGCTGCAGGCCGGCACGGTCTTGCCGGCGTCGAGCGCCAGGATGCCCAGCCCCTCCTCGTAGAATTTGCGCGAGGCGCCGCCGAGGTCGCGTTCCAGCAACTGCGGCCATTCGCGGTCGCCGACCGACAGTTCGGTGAAGTAGGTGTACAGCTCCGGCAGGAAGCGCTCGGCCGCCTTGACGATGGCGCTGTCGAAGCCGTTGCCGAAGTCGGACGGCTTCAGCTCGCGCCCGCGGAAATACAGGCGGCCGTCGAGGAAGGCGCGGGCCGCCGCCCGATCAACCTGTCCCTCCAGCCCGTCGCGGCGCGTCTGCTCCTCGATCAGCAGACGCAGGCGGTCGCGGTTCAGCGCCTCGCGCCGTGGTTCGTAGGTCTCCAGCATGCGGCGTGACCGCACCAGATCGCGTACGGTATTCCGTAACTCGCTGAGGTCGCCGCCGACAAGCCAGACCAGGCGGTCGCGCAGGTGCTGCTGGTCGCTCTGCCGCACCCATTCGTCGGACCGGCGCTGGCTCTGGTCGGTAAGGAAGCGGAAATCGACGGCGAAGGTGGTGTCTTCGCGCCCTGATGTCAGTCGCACGTCCGGACGGAAGCGGTCGGTGAAGAACAGCGCCCAGGGGAAGGGGCGCCCCTTCCAGCGCGGCCGGTCCGGCCGGCCCATGAGGACGCCCAGCTTCTCCCGCACAACGTCGTGCACCACCTCGTCCGGGATGTGCGGATCATCGCGTTCCTTCATCCACTCCTGGCCGGCGGAACTCTGCAGCTTGTAGCCGTATTGCTCGGTGTAGGAGAGGCAATTGGCGTCCTTCAGCGCCTGCAACATGTCCTGCACGGGACGGACCTGGCTGCCCTGGCCGATCTCGGCGTACAGGCACTGGGCCACAAGTTCGGCGGTGGTCGGCAGCTGGTCCTGGATCTGTTCCAGCAGGGCAACGGCCTTGACAATGCGCCCGGCCAGCGGATTGGAGGCGACGAGATCGAGGTTGTGCACCTGTGCCAGCGTCTGCTGCAGGCTGGCATCGAGCGACGTGTACTGGATGTCGTAGACCGCATCGAGCGTCACCAGCGCGCCCAGCGTCCTCTCCGCCAAGTTCTGCGTGCGGAACAGCTCGCCCAGCATCTGGAGCAGGCCGCGGATGGCGTGGGTGTCGCCCTGCATGCGGGTGGAATAGACGCGCATCGCCGTGGTGATCCGCATCAGCAGGTCCACATAGCCGGGCAGCAGCGGATAGACCTCGACGAAGTCCTCCTCCGTCACGTCGGCGCAGCCGTAGGCGTGCAGCTTCAGGTCGGCACGGTGGCGCTGGAACAGGCTGCGCAGTTCCCCGGCCTCGTCCGACTTCTTCTCCAGCAGGCGGCGGTGCACTACGTCGCGGATGTTGGCTGCGCCGAGATGAACGCGGAGGGAGGGCGGAAAGCGATCCTTCAGCCGGGCCAAGGCGATGTCGCCAGCCTCTTCGAGCTTCTGCTGGCCGGTGGCGAGGAGCCAGACGCTTCCCTTCAGGCGCTGGCCGAGGGCCGAGACGAAGGACTGCAGCTTCAGCATGCGGTCTTCGTCCTGGTGGACATACTGGCTCACCTCGTCGACGACCAGGAAGAGCGTCTTGCCGGGCGCACGCCGTTGCAGCATGGCATCGATGGCGCGGGTCGCCTCGTCCACCGACAGACCGCGGGTGGCGGTGCGGCCCGCGTGCGAATCGGCCCAGCTCATCGGGTCGGTATAGGTCTGCGGATCCAGGCGGTGCATGGCGGCCGAGAAGTGATCTTCCGCCATGGCCTTGTCCTTGAAGTCGTCCCACGGCCCGCCCAGCGTCGCCGCAGCCGCTTCCAAGAATGCGTCCCAGCGCCCGTCCGCCTCCAGCTTCAGCTCGGTCTCGGCCACCAGTACGCTTCGCGGACAATAGCCCAGGCGTTCCTGTACCTGACGCACGACGGCCGCATGGATGTGCTCGCCGTCGCGCGCGACGGCACCGATGTCGAAGACGACCGCGACAGGATCGATCCGGCCGCGCAGCTCCCCCCAGGCGGCGACCAGCTCCTCGCGCAGGGGCGCGGTGTCGCGAGCTAGCAAAGCGTCGGCCAACAGGCGGCCGTCCGGCAGAGCGCAGCCGTCCAGCGCCAATCCCAGCAGCTTGGCAAAGCTCGACTTGCCGGACCCGTAGAAGCCGGAGATCCACGACGCCGGCAGCTCCGGCCCTCCGGGCCTGCGCAGTTCCTTGCACAGGTTCCGGAGCAGACGGACGAACTGCTCGTGGATGCCGTCGGGCACGCGGCGACGCCGGGGGTCCGTCTCCGGATAACCGCCGGTGACGATGTATTCCCCGACCTCGGCAGCCAAGCTTTCCGGCGCCTGTTCGTGGAAGTAGACGACCGGCGGGATATCCCGGGTCACGTCGTTGGTGAACAGCTCCTTGATGAGCATACCTTGGGCTCCGACGGTCAGGGATAGATGCGTGGCCGGTAGTCACGGTCGGCGGCGAGACGTCCCATGAAGGACAGGGCGTTGTTGTCCTTCACGCCGGGATAGAGCAGCACCACGGGCAGGTCGAAGGTCTTGCCGTCGATGTGCTTGAGCAGCGACGAGGTGCGGAAGAACGGGTAGAGGGCGCCCGCGCGGCCGATGAACACCACGGTGCGGTCCGGATCCAGCGTCTTGTCGGCGGCGAAGCGCTCGATACGGGCAATCACCTCGGAAGCGATGCCGCCTTCGCCCTCGACGACCGGAGAAATCTGTTCGGCAAGGTAGTTCAACGCCCGCTCCGGACTCTTCGCCCAGGTCCGACGTTCCCGCGCCGCGATGCTGGCGAGCGCGTCCTCGCCAAGGGACCGGAGCCGTTCCAGATACAGCGCCTGCATCGAGATGGACAAAACGTCCCATCCGTCCGAAACGAGGCTCTCGCTCAGCCGCCTGATGCCGGAGCGCAGGCGCAGCTCATCGCCCGGTCGATAAGCCAGAATGGCAAATCTATAGTTGCGCATGGCGCTGATCGCCGGCCCGCCCTCTGCCTTGAGATCGCGCTCCAGCGCTTCCAGGGCGACATCCAGCGGTGCGCGCTCGAACAGTGACCCACTCACAGTTCGGCCTCCGCCCAGGCCTGCAACGATGGATACTTCCATTCGATCTGAGTGAGACCACCCATCCGGTGCACCTTAACCCATTGTCCTACGCTGAGACGCTGTTCAAGCAGTACACCAGACAACCCTACCGAGCCAAGGTAAGGATTCTCAAAAGGGGTACCTTCGAATTGTAGCTCACGGAGCAGATGCAGGATGTAGCCGAGGGCCTTGTCAGGAATCCGCAGCACCGGAAGGCGCCGTGGATCCGGTGGCGGTGTGACCAAGCCGGCCTCGGACACTGCGGAGAGCAGCTTGCCTGCCACTTGCCGGCAGGTGGAGGGACTCCAGTCCTTGGGGTTCGTGTCAAGAACCCACTGCAGCACCGGCTGGAAGCCAATGGTGGCGCCCGGGAGAAGGCGCCGGTCGACGAGCCAGCCTCCGGAGAACCGGCGGTAGAGCGGATCCGCAAGCTGCAAGTGCCAATGGCAGACGAGCCGGCGGGTTTCCGGTTCCATCTCAGGCCATGCCTTCAGAACCTCCAGCGCCGTCGGGAAAGCGGCATAGCGGGCCCGAAGATCGGCCATCAGCACGCGGATCCGTGCCAATGACTTGGCCCCGAACCAGCGCTCTTCGAACGCGCGCTCGCTCTGCGCCGCCGGCGCCTCACCGGGCAGCACATGGCGCCAGTACGCACGGCTCTCCTCGATGCCAAGCGCAAGCTTCTGAATACGGTTATGATACCGCACCGCCTCGGTGGCGGGCTTGTCCGCCGCCGAGGCGCCGTCCCACACGGTCATGCCGCGACCCGGTAGAAGGGCATGGGATACTCACCCGGCAACGGGCGCAGGGCGCCAACCAGGTGCCGCATCATCACCTCAAGCGCTTCCGGCGGCCGACCCGGCAGTTCCCGTCCAACCGGTGTGATCTTCGGCTTCGGCACATCGCCCAGGGAATCCACGAAGCGATCAAACGTTTTTCGATCAAATTCTTCGGCGAGATTGACTGGAAAGGTGAGCACTGAGCAGGGCTCTTCACCGGTCTGCTTCAGGATTCGCAGCCGCTCGTTTAGCGCTTCGTCGACGGCATAGCCCAGATGGTAAATTGTCCGGACGTGGTCATGGGCGGCCATATGGGTGCGACGGATGCGCTGATCGACGACTATCGCGGCGCGGCGAACAGCGTCGAGTTGGGCCCATTGGGCTGTTACCGGCGTTGAGCGCTCGAAAAAGTCGCCGCCGCCGTCCCGGTCCGTTAACCCGCAACTCCACCACCCAAGGCGGGGCACGTCACCGCTTCCTTCCCCAGCCCAAGCAACGGTGATCTGCGATGCCAACACTGCATCCAGCACGCTGTTGGGTAGCACAACTTCATTCATCGCTCGCCTCACACGCTTTCCACGGCTTACGTGATAGCGCGCCAGCCGCCGATGATGCAAATCCGACCAGCAGGATTGGCCGGCTGCGCCACGGCGATCCAACGCCCTCAAAGGTCGAGCGAATAGGCTTCCCTGACGGTCGGTCTCGAACTATGCGGAAGGATACGGCTGTCACACTTGTGTGTCGCACAAGAACATGCGATATGCGATGGAGAAGCGCGCAACCTGTTGATTTCTCTTCGTGCGGCGCCGCGGCGGTGATCGTAGTTGGGAGTCCTAGTCCCCCAACCAACCTTTTCAATGACTTAGCAGCGGCGTTTGGCCGGTTGGGTGCTCCAGTAAGCACCCAGTAAGCACGGTCCTTCGTGCTGAGTTGCTCTTGCTGGTTGGCCGCAGTTACCGAACCACCCACTTTCAGGCTCATAACCTGAAGGCCGCAGGTTCAAAACCTGCCCCCGCAACCACCGACACTTGACGCCCCTGTTCGAAAGAGCCGGGGCGTTCGTGCGTCTGGGCATTGCGCATCTGAGCTGCGCCTTCGCAGACCGCCAGGACGCCCGCCAACTCGCCGTGCAGGTCGGCGTCCAACCCCGCCCCGGCCGGGGAGGGCGTCAGGACGACGCGGTCGATCATGATCCGCACCATCTCCATCGCCTCGGCGCTGTCCTCGCCGCCAGCGAGGGCGGCCTCCAGCGCTTCCACCTTGCGGCGGTAGAGGTCCGACAGCTGGGGGTGCAGCAGGACCGAAGGCAGGTCCGCGTCGGGCTCCTCGGCCGCGGCAATGAGCCGGGCCTTGTCCGCCTCCAGGATGGTCAGGCGCTCCTTCATCGACTCGTGGTACAGCCCGTCCTCGATCGCCTTGAGTATGCCGGCGATCTTGCGCTCGACCGCCGCCAGTTCGCGCTCGCGCGTGCGGCGGTTGGCTTCGCGGTCGGCCGTTGCCGCTTCCACACCGGCAAGGAAGCTGTCGACGAACTCCCGGACCAGCTCAGGCGCCAGCAGGCGCTCCTTCAGCCCGGTGAGGACCCGTCGCTCGACGTCGAAGCGGCTGATGGTGCGATCGTTGCTGCAGGTGCCTTTGCTGCGATGGGCGGCGCAGCCATAGCGGTCCTTGGCCATGATGGTGTAACCGCCGCCGCAGCACCCGCAGGTCAGCAGCCCCGACAGCAGGAACTTGCGACGGTGCGCCCGGTTCAGGGCGTTGCCCTGGTCGTCCCGCCCCATGGTGAAGCCGATCGATGCCTGCCGCTCCTTCACCCGCTCCCACAGCGCGGTGTCGATGATGCGCAACTCCGGCACCTCCACCACCTCCCAGGCCTCCGGCGGGTTGGGCCGGGCGACCCGCTTGCCGGTTTCCGGATCCTTGACGTAGGAGCAGCGGTTCCATTCCAGCCGGCCGGCATAGATCGCGTTGTTGAGGATCCCGGTGCCGCGCTCGACCTGACCGCGGATGGTGGTGTCCTGCCAGAGCCGGCCCTCCGGACCGGGCACGCCGTCGGCGTTGAGGCGCTTGGCGATGGCGCGCGGGCTGGCACCGTCGGCGAACAGGCGGAAGATGCGCTGGACGACCGCGGCTTCGGCCGGGTTGATCTGCCGCTTGCCGCGCCCCTCGGTGTCACCCTCCAGCACATCATAGCCGAAGGCCTTGCCGCCCGGCATCCGACCAGCCATGGCGCGACCGAGCTGGCCGCGGCGGGTCTTGTCCGCCAAGTCTTTCAAGGCGACCTGCGCCATCATGCCCATGACCGCGACATGGATGGTGGTGATTTCGCCGAGCTGCGGGGTGAACAGCCGCACGCCGTGGAAGGCAAGGCGGTCCTGAAGGTCGGCGGTGTCGGCGAGGCGACGGCCGAGGCGGTCGATCGCCTCGCACAGCACGATGTCGAAGCGGCGTTGTCCGGCCTCGCGAAGCAGCTTCTGGAAGGCCGGACGGTGACGGCTGGCGCCGCTGAGGGCGGCATCGCTGTAATGGTCGACGACGGTCCATCCCTGGCGCTCGGCATAGCGCCGGCACACCTCGATCTGGTCGGCGATGGAGGCTTCGCGTTGCTGGTCGCTGGAATAGCGGGCGTAGATGACGGCACGCATCATGGGACTCCTACGGGCGCTCGCCGCGAACGGCGCGGCGCAGGCGGGTGATGTGGTCGGTGAGGGTGGCCTGATAGCGGCGGCTGGCTTCCAGCCCCTTGGCCATCGTGTAGTGGCGCTCGCTGGTGCGCAGCGTGCTGTGGCCGAGCAGCGCCGCCGTCAGTCGGGCGCCCCGCGGGTCGTCCAGGGCGATGCTGGTCGCGGCGCAATGGCGTAGAAGGTGCGGGTTGATCCGCTCGCCGAGGATGGCCGGGGTGGCGCGCTCGAAGCGGCTGGAAACGCCGTTGAGGGTCATCGGCCGCCCTTCGCGGGTGATCCACAGGGCATCATGGGCATGGCCTTGCAGCAGCCGCGGTCGGTGCTGGGCGAGATAGCGTGCCATGTGGGGCACCAAGCTGGCCGGCAGCGGGAAGCTCATCGGACCGCCGCATTTGAGGTCCTCGCGCTCCAACTGGATCAGGAAGCCGTCGGAGGTCGGCCGGAGATGGTGGCCCACCCGCAAACCCGCCAACGTGCGGCGGCGGATCGGCCGTGCAATGGTGAGGGCGAACATCAGGGCGTCACGGAAGCCGGTGGCATGGGCGAACGGCCGGGTTTCGGGCTTGTCGTCAATCCCGGCAAGGGTGGCGAGGGCGCGTTGGTAGAGGTCGGCGGCGTTGCGGATGCGCGGCGCAATCGGCCGCCGGTTGGCGGCGCCACGCTTCAGGCGGCCGGCGACACGGCGCAGCCACCCCCAATCGGCGTCGGGCGCCAGGGCCGGCATGATGGCGGCGAGCTGGTCGATGGTGGTCCACAGGGACAGCGGAGCCAGAACCGGACGCAACAGGTCGATGTAGCGGCGCACCACGTCCGGCGTCACGCGATCGCCAGGGGCGGCATCCGGCGTCAGCAGACCCTGCTGGTCGAGGAAGGTGAGCCAGCGGCCGTAGTTGGCGGCGCGGCTGCGACGGGTGGCCGGCGCCCAGTCGGCGGCGGAGCCGGCGTCGTCGAGCGGTCCGCCGGCTTCGCCGGCGGCTTGCCACAAGGCGCGGTCCTGCTCGGGCCAAACGCTGACCGACATGCTGCGGCGGTTGATGGTCGGGGTAGTCTTGCTCATCGCCTCAGCGCCCCACGATCTGGCCGCGAAGCGTGCGGGCGCGTTCCAGGACGTTGGCGTCATAGCGAGCGACCGCGGCGGCAGTGTCCTGACCGGTGTAGTAGGTCACCGTCGTATCGGTGGAGCGATGGCCGAGGAGCTGGCGCGACAGCTCGTAGTTGCCGGGATCGAACTGCTGGCTGAGCTTGCCGGCGAGGTGGCGGAACAGGTGGGGATTGACCGTGAGGCCGGTGTGGTCGCGCACCGCCCGCTCGATCTGCGCCGTCAAAGCGGTGATGTGCTTGCAGCCACCGTCGCGTCCGGGGAACAGCAGGCCGCCGCTGTCCGACGTCAGCAGCGGACGGTAGCGCGTCATGAACTGGTCGATCATCCGCACCAGCGGCTCCGGCAGCACCGCCTCGATCGGCTGGCTCGTCTTGGTCTCCTCCGCCGGGATGACGAGATGGACGACGGCGTGACGGCCGGAGCGGCTGCGGCAGAGATGGCGATGGACGTCCAGGCGCAGCAGATTGAGGCGGCGCAACGGCACCAGCAGCAGAATCTGCACCGCCACCGCGGTCTGCGCCATCAAGGCTTCCCGGCGGCTGGGCGCCGCCACGCGGTCGGCCTTGGCCATCAACCGCTCCGGCATGGTGAGCAGGGCCAGCAGGTGCTTGGGATCGTCGAAGGCGCGCAGGCGGGTGCGGTTCTTGTCGGTCATGCCCTTGTGCCGGCTGCCGAGCTTGGCGATCAGCTTGTTCAGCCGCTCCAAGTCGCCATTCGGTACCTGAACCCAGTGGCGGGCGACGGCGAGCAGACACTTTGCCTGTTCGATCAGGCCGGGGCTGGCGCCGCCCCGGCGGGACATCAGCCACAGCAGGGCGGCCTTGAAGCGCTCCGGCACCACCAGTGCCGCCAGCGTGGTCAACGCCTGGGGGTCTTCGCCGGCATGGACGACGGCGGCGGCGAAACGCAGCACATGACCGTGGGCGGTCTTCAGCGAGCTGGGGCGCAATGGACGGGCCGGGCCGAACTCGTCCAGCGGGTCGGCGCCGGACAGCCGCCGCATCCATGCCTCCAGGTCGGCGGCAAAGGACGCCGGGAGGCGCTCCAACGGCAGCTGGTAGTCGTCCCGGTTGCTGGTGACCGGCACCGGCGTGATCGGCCAGCCGGGCAGGGCGATGGCGCGGTTCCACTGCTGGCGCGCCATCCGCTCGACCCGCTGCGGCTTGGCGACCAGCGTGCCGGTCGCCAGCGAAGCGGCGAAGGCGGTGAAGGTGGCGTCCGACACGGCGTCCGGCGCGATGCCATGGTCGACGCAGTACCGCAGGAAGCGGGCGAGACCGCGCTGCATCGCCGGGTCGGTGACCACAGCGCGGAGGCTGTACCAGGGCTCCGGCAGGTGGCAGGCGAGGCGCCGGTGGGTCGCGGTGGTACCGTAGTGGCGCAGCAGGGTGCTGACGGCGGAGCGGATGTTTTGCCAGCGCTTGAGCGACAGGCCGTGGGCCGCCGGATGGACGGCGGCGATCAGCGGGCGCAGCGCATCGAAGCTGGCGGGGATGGCGGCGAGGTCGCGTCCGACGATGCCGCCGAAGCGGCGCAGGGAAGAGGCATGGTCCCGGGCACGCTGCGGCGGCAGGGCGGGGTCGGCCAGGACGCGCGTTAGCAGGTCGGCCAGGGAGCGCATCGGCGGCATATCAAGCACCGCAGGCGAGCTGGGCTGAGACTGGGAAGTGGTGGAAGTGGTCATCCGTGGCCTTGGGAAGACAGGAGTGGACAGGAAGTCCGGATCGGGAAGACGTAGCACGCCTTTGGTTCGAAAATACGAGGGCCACCTCTTCCCGATGATCGTCTAAATCCTTGCTACTACTGGACAAGGATGGACAGCGGTGGTCAGCTGATCCAGCGCTGCCGCAGGAAGATGTCGAGGTCCTTCGGCTGGATGCGGATCTGATGGCCGAGGCGGACGGTGGGCAGGTCGCCCGACGCGATCCAGCGGCGGATGGTCTTGATGCTGACCTGCAGGCGCTCGGCGACCTCCGGGATGGTCAGCAGGGCGGGGGGACGGGAGGAGGGTTTGGTCATTCCGGCTTCGGGGGCTGCGTCGCCTCGCCCGAAGCCGCCAGATACTCCTGCGCTGCCATGCGGCCCAGCAGGCGCGCCAGCGCACGCAAGCGCTCGACCGCAGCCTCGGACTCGGGAGGGGTGGACGCGGCGGTTTCGGGGGAGAGGACATGGTGGGTCATCCCCTCTTCGTGCCAAAGCTGGACTCTTGTGCCGAAAGGGCCAGATCAGCTTTGCGGCGCAGCTGATCTGTTCGGGTCGGTTCGCCGGGCTTTGATGGCGCGCTTCACTGCGGTGCGCAGGGCGTTCTTGGTCGGCGTGTAGCCCAACGCCTCCAGGCAGAGCTGGAGGAAGTCGACCAGCGGCCCGCCGGCGGCCCCGCTCATGTCGTCCCAGGAGGTACCGAGCGGCCGGTCGCTGATCGTCTCATAGACGTCCAGCAGGAAGTCGAAAGTCATGTGGTACCCGGCCGCGGCCTTGTGGCGCGTTCCACCGACGCCGGAAGCAACGCGGTCCGCTTCCGCATCGCGCACCAGTTCGGCCGCAGCCCGCAGCATCAGCACGCCGCTGAAGGCATCTTCAAGCGCGTGGTCTGCCTGCCCATCGCAGATGGCGGCATTGGGATCGTCCGGCGCCAACTGCGCGGCCAAGCCCCACAGAAGCTGCGGGACAGGACGGAGGCGCCCATCCTGCGGTGTGTCGTCCTGGATGGCCTCCAGCAGGGCGCCGCACGCCGCCAGGATGCGCTTCATCCGATCGCGGGTGGCGCTGGGGGCGGGCGTCTGGTCGATGGCCACCTGTGACGCCGCCAGGGCCGGAAGTTGCTCGACGTAATGGCGCCATGCCGCAATCCTGTTGGGATCGGACAACTGCAGCCGATCGACGACAGCATCGAACAACGGCCGCCATGGCTCATCCTGCATTTCCGTCGGCGGAGGTGCCTGTTCCGTCATGATGGCTCGGTGTGATGTCGAAGGGGGATAGTGCCGCGGTACCGCGTCGGATCATACCGGGACCATCCCGCGGCATGAAGGGCGGCTGATGCCGCCCTTCCCCTGCCATGCCCAGCCTTGCCATGCCACGCCGATCCGTGCCACGCCAAGGTCGCATCAAGGCGCCGGTCGGCCCCTCAATGCACCGTGAAGCGCCCGAATTTGGGGCGCCAATCTCCAAGGCCGACCACCTCGCCGGTGGTGCGAATGATGTCCCGGACGTCATCCTCGCTCAGCAGCGACGGCATGAACTGGATGGTGACCGCAGCGGTCCAGTCGTCGAAGCGCGGCCGGACCCGCATCACCCGCAGGCGCTCGACCCGGACGCCCGTGCGAAAGCGGAAGCGGCTATCATCCCACAACGCCTCCGGCTCACGGGGGCCGTCATACTGAAGCGGGATGTTGCCGTCACACAGGATGCCCGCTTTGGCCAGCGGCCCGCGGCGTTTGCGCTTGGCGCCGTCGATCAGCGCCGCCTCGATTAACTCGCCGGGGAGGCAGGGTTCGCCGCCATGCAGATACAGCGAGCCGAGGAACTCAAGCTTGGCCATCCGCTCCAAATCGGCTTCCGTTTTCGGCCGCTTGCTGCTCAGCTTCTTGATGTCCTTGACCAGCGGGTCGAGCGGATCGGCCAGCCGGCCGTTGTGCATGAGGAGGGGTGAGACGCCGGTGATCTGGAAGCTCAGGGGCTGATACATCGGGGGCCTCCAGCCGCGGACGGGGGCGGCTTGGCTGGGTGTCGGGGAGATTGACCGTGGCCGTGGCGTAGCGGCGGCCGCGCAGCATGCTCGTCACCATCGCGTGGCAGGGCGCGCACAGCGTCGTCACGGCCTCCAGGCGGTCCTGCGTCCAGTCGCCGCGGGGCGGATAAATGCGGTGGTGTCCTTCCAACTGGTCTGTCGCGTTGCACAGGACGCACCGCTCGCCATCGCGGGCGAACGCATCACGCCGCAGAGCGCGCCATTGAGGACTGGCGAGGTAAGCGGCGTAACCAGCAGGGCCGCGGGCCGAACCCGGTGTTGCCGTTGATGGGGACACTGCTGACGGGGATATGTCCGCCGCTGATGTGTTTGTCGGCTCGCATGGGCTCATGCCGATCCATTGGTTCGTTCTGATAGACGAATACCGATCTAGTGGATCGTGGTCAAGACGCCATAACGGCGTAATGATCCGGCTCATGCCATTAAGCTTGAAGCAGCGTGTCGGGTTGAGGGTCAAGGAGGCGCGGGTGGCCCGCGGCCTTACCCAAGAGGCGTTGGCGGATCTGGTCGGCCGGACGGTTGAGGCCGTGTCCAACATTGAACGCGGCCGAACCTTTCCGACGATTGAGACGCTGGAGCAGCTTGGGCGGCATCTTGACGTGCCGATTCAATATTTTTTCGAGGGTGCCGATCAATCTATTGAAGATAAGAGATTCATATTAGAAGGGCGAGTGAAAGCCATAGCCAGAAAGTTAAATCAAGAAGATCTGGAATTAGCAGTTCTGCAGCTGACGGCAATCTTAGAGGTTAGGCATCCGAGATCTGATTAAATGCAGGGCTTTGGCAAGTTTATGATTTACCATGCGGTGTAAACGCTCAATTTTTTCTACGAAATTTGCAAAAATATCGTTTAGATCGGTGAAGGTCGGGCGCAATTAGAGTCGCCTTGACAATGAGGTGGCTCGAGCGCCGGCCGAGCAATTGTATTTTTTGCAGAGAGGTGCGGGCAATGTAGGGGGGCCGCGCACAATAGCATTTCCAGAAGCCCGATCTGCGCTGATGCGCCCCCGAGTGGTGGTGCATGGCAGCTCGGGCAGGCCCCCACTGGAAAACAAACCATGTATGACAACGTCATCCGTCCGAAGGCGTGGCTGGACTTCAATGATGCGCCTAACCAGATCGAAATCCCGGACTCGCCGCAGCAGGAAGGGGCGAAGGACGCCATCAAGGAGATCTTGCTGGGCGCCTTGCCTGACGTGCTGACCTACCTGCTGCCGAAGGGCAAGCGCGTCGGGCGGAAGTTCGTCATCGGCAACACCGCCGGCGAGCCGGGCGACAGCCTGGAAATCGAGCTGACGGGTGAAAAGAAAGGCGTCTGGTGCGACCACGGCAATGCAGCCGAGGGGCAGACCGGCGGCGACATCCTGTCCCTGTGGGCCGCTTGCCACCGCATGAACGCCAGGACGCAGTTCCCGCAGGTCCTGGAGTCCGTCAAGGCATGGCTCGGCGGGATGAGCCACCGCTATGTCAACGCGGCGCCGACGCCGGGCGAGCCGACCAGCGACTGGCAGCCGATGAAGGCGCCGCCGATCGACGAGCTAGGCATGCACACCGGCATGTGGGTCTATCACGACATGGCCGGCGCGGAAATCTGCCGCGTCTACCGCTATGACCCGGTCGACCCGGAAGCGGGCGAAATCAAGAAGACCTATCGCCAATGGTTCACCCGCGAACGGCGCTGGTCGGCACCGCAGGATCCGCGCCCCCTTTATCGCATGCCGGAACTGACGAATGCCGACGAGGTCATCCTGGTCGAAGGCGAGAAAGCCGCCGACGCCTTGTGGGCTATCGGCATGCCGGCAACGTCGGCGCTGGGCGGAGCGAAGGCGCCGACCGACAAAACCGACTGGTCGCCGCTGGCCGGCAAGCGCGTCATCATCTGGCCCGATAAGGACAAGGTAGGTTGGGAGTATGCGGAAAAGGCCGGCGAGGCAATTATGCGTGCCGGTGCGGCGTCTGTCTCCAACCTGACCCCCATGGAGCAGTGGCGCGACGGCACCGACATCGCCGATCTGGCCGCTCCCTATGATCCGTGCGGCAAGGGTATGGGTTGGACTCCGGACAGCATCCGGGCATGGGTGCGCAGCGGTACGCGGAAGGTCGTCGCTGCCGGTAATCTGCCGTCGGCTTACCCCGGCTTGGCCGCCATTTCTCCAGCTCGCGACATGTTCCGCGGCGCGCCGAAAGTGCGCCAGTACTTGGCGGATGGCATCCTTCCACTCGGCATGGTGACGCTCTTTTCAGCCATGGGAGATGCCGGCAAAGGCATGATGACCCTCGACTTGGCGATCAAGGTGGCTGCTGGAGCGCCCAGCACCGCTTTCGGTGGCGAAGAGACAGCGTTTGGTGGTGCAATCAAGACGATGGGCAAGGTGGTCATGTATCTCGGGGAGGACGACTCCGACACCATCCACGAACGACTTCGCAACCTCGACCCCAGCAATCGCCATTGCGGTAATGATAACCTTAAGATCGTCCCCCTGATCGACTATGGTGGCGCTCAGCCCCTGGTGACGATGAACAAGGGGCAGGTGAGCACGACGCCCTTTTTCGAGCAGATTCAGCGCGACTTGATGGCCATTGAGGATCTGAAGCTGGTCGTGATCGATCCGCTGCAAGTATTCCTGCAAGGCGAGGCTACGACAGATTCCACTGGCGCTGCATACGCAATGGCTCAGTTTGCGCGCCTCGCCCGTGAAACCGGGGCAGCCGTTATCATCAATCACCACATGCGTAAGCCCGCCAACGGCAAGTCGGTCACCACTCCCGAGCAAGCGCGTGAGGCAATCCGCGGCTCGTCTGCCTTGGTCGATGGTGTGCGTTGTGCTTACGCGTTGTGGCCCGCCGAAGAAAGCGCCGCACGATCGATTCTGAAGATTTTGGACCGGCCTTACGGCCCTAATAGGTCCTGCATGGTGCAGTCGTCAAGGCCAATGCCAAAGCCGACCGCGAAACACGGACCTATGTCCGCAACAATGTCGGTCTCCTCGATGACCTGACCCACCAACTTCGCGGGGGACGTCAATCTGAAGAATTGCTGATGGAGTTGATGGTCGACAAGATTCGGCATTTTGCTGAAGTCGGGCACCCATTTCAGCACACCGGTAAGGATCAGGGGGTGTATCCGAATCGTAAGCTGCTGGGACCGGTGCTTTCCAAGTCATCGCGGGACACCCTTGAGGGTATCGTTAGAAAGCTCCTTGCTTCTGATCGCATTCGCAAGTGTGCTGCGAGGGGGAGTTCTGTACCTAAGTGGCTTGATGTGTACGCCTCCGGTGAGTGCCGCCTTGGCAAAATAGGGTCCGACGTCTGAGTTTTGCGTGGCGCGTCATTGCGCGGAC
>NZ_VTTK01000019.1:0-116787 GCF_008365135.1 Azospirillum sp. Sh1
TCCACGTCCCCTTCGCCGGCGATCAGCGGCCGCTGCACCTTCAGCACGATGTCGGCATCGGCCAGCGCCGACGCCTCGTCGGCCGCAATCGCGGCACCGGCCGCCTCGTAGGCCGCGTCGGTGATGCTGGAGCCGAGACCGGCCCCGCTCTCCACCACCACGTCCAGTCCGAGAGTTTTGAATTTCTTGACGGTTTCGGGAGACGCGGCGACGCGGCGCTCGCCCGGGCGGCGCTCCCTGGGTATCGCGATCTTCATGTCGTTTGCTTTCGAAGGCCGGCCATGGCGGCGGGCAAGAATCCACCCGCTTCCTGATCAGGGCCGGATCCGGGCTGGATCTGGGCGGGCAAGCGCCGAAGCGGCAAAGGCAGGTGGGCCGGCAACCGGTTTGCGCCGGCCCCACCGGCACCGGTCACTGGTTGGCGACGACCGGGAAGTCCCAGCTTTCGGCGGCCGAGGCCGCGATGGGCAGTTCTCCAGCCGGCAGATTGTCCACCGGCAGCTCTTCCAACTGGCGGCGGATCAGGTCGCGGACGCTGACGACGCCGACCAGGGTCGTGCCCTCCAGCACCGGGACGTGGCGGATGCCGTGCTCGTCCATCAGGCTCAGCACGTGACGCACCGAATCCGACGGGCTGCAGCAATAGGGATCGCGCGTCATCAGCGCCGATACCGCCTGCTCCAGGATGCCCGGCCCGCGATCGACCAGCGCGCGGACCACGTCGCGTTCGGAAATGACGCCGACCACCGTGTTGCCTTCGGTGCGGCAGACATCCTTGACCACCAGCGCGCCGGTGTTCTCCGCCTTCATCAGGCGCAGCGCGGTGGCGACCGTTTCATTGATGCGCACCATGCCGATGCGCGTGCCCTTCTTGCGGAGAATGTCCTCGACCTTCATGACGCTCCTCCCCCTGTTCGATGCGGCCGGCCCCATGGTCCCTTCGGGCTCGGCGCCGGCCGCGCCACCTGCTTTGCTTACTGGGCCGCGACCGCTTCCGGTGCGGCAGCGGCAGCCGCGGACTGCGGCCGGCTGTAGCAGCCGGCGTTCTCGCCCCGCTGCTTCACCAGCGCCAGCACCACGTCGATGGTCGGCGTCGGCACGCCCACCATGCGGCCCATCTCCTGCACCACCGACAGCAGCGGATCGATCTCCATCGGCCGGCCGCGCTCCAGGTCCTGCAGCATCGAGGTCTTGTGCGCGCCCACCGCGGCGGCGCCGTTGATGCGGCGCTCCACGTCGACGCGGAAATGGACGCCCAGCTTGTCGCCGATGTCCTTGGCTTCCAGCATCATCGCCTTGGCGACGGCGCGGGTGTCCGGATCGCCGCAGATGCCTTCCAGCGTGCCGTGGGTCAGTGCGCTGATCGGGTTGAAGCACAGGTTGCCCCACAGCTTCAGCCAGATCTCGTCGCGGATGCGGTCGAGCACGGGCGCGCGCAGGCCGCCGGCCTCCATCGCCTTTGACAGCGCGACGACACGGTCCGACTTCGATCCGTCGGGCTCGCCCAGCGAAAATTTGTCGCCATAGACATGCTGGATGACGCCGGGCTCCACCACCTCCGTCGCCGGATAGACGACGCAGCCGATGGCGCGCTGCGGCCCCAGGCCGTTCCACTGGACAGCACCCGGATCGACCGTCTCCAGCGTGCGGCCGTCGAACTCGCCGCCGGTGCCGTGGAAATACCAATAGGGAATGCCGTTGACCGCGGTGACGACGGCGGTGTCGTCACCGAGCAGCGGTTGCATCGCGGGCACGACACCGGGGACGGAGTGGGCCTTCAGCGCGATGATCACATAGTCCTGCGGGCCGAGTTCGGCCGGGTTGTCGGTGCAACGGGGGTGGACGACGGTCTTCTCCTCCCCCATCAGCAAGGTGACGCCGTTCTCGCGCATCGCCGCCAGATGCGCACCGCGCGCCACCAGACTGACTTCGGCACCCGCCTGGTGCAGGCGCACGCCGAGATAGCCGCCGATGGCCCCGGATCCGTAGATGCAGATCTTCATGCCGGATTCCCCTCTCCCCCGATTTCACTTTTTGAATGCTGTGGGGCTGGACGACGCCAGCCTGCCCACACCGGCCGCATCCATCGGCGGACCGGTTGCTTTGCAGCGGCATCCAACAGTCTGTCGCGCAAACTGTGTTTGGAGTTTGGTATACCACATACCGTATGTCAATGCGGAATGTGGGGGCTCGGTCGAAGATTGCGGAATCGGACGCCTACCCGACCGAATCAGGCTCCCTTCGCAAAGAAGTAGAGGGTCAACGCCGTTCCGATGATGACCACCAGCGTTTTCAGCAGCTTCGGATCGACCCGCTTGGCTCCCATCGCGCCGGCATAGCCGCCGGCCATCGCCGCGACCGCCATCGCCAGCGTCTCCGGCCAGGACACCGCCCCGGCGACGATGAAGGTCCCAACCGCCGCGGCGTTCATCAGCATCGCCAGCAACAGCCGCAGCCCGTTCATGGCGTGAATGTCGCGAAGCCCGAACAGCGTCAGCGCCGCCAGCATCAGGAAGCCGATGCCGCCGCCGAAATATCCGCCATAGATGGAGATCAGGAACTGCACCACCAGCACGCTGCGCCCGCCCAGCCGCAGCCTGGACACGATGCCGGGCGCATAAGCGCCGATGGCGAAGATGGATGTCGCGAACAGCAGCAGCCACGGCACGAAGCGCGCGAACACCGCATTCGGCGTCAGCAGAAGAAGCAGCGCGCCGATCAGCCCGCCGATGAGGCTGAGCGCGGCGAAGACCGGAACATTCACCTGCCCGCCGGCCGCGATCTCCCGCCGGTAGGCCCAGCTGCTGGCGGCCTGTCCGGGAAACAGCGCCACCGTGCTGGAGGCGTTGGCGGCGACCGGCGCCACCCCGGCGAACAGCAATGCCGGGAAAGTGATGAAGGCGCCGCCGCCGGCAACGGCATTCAGCGCGCCCGAGGAAAAGGCCGCCAGCATCAGGACGACGATACCCAGCATGATCGATCCACCCCTTTCGATCGGTGTTGACGATGCGAATCGTATTCTGTATACAGAATATCAGCCTTTGAAGCGGGCTTTGCCGGGATGCGTGATTTGTGACGCTCACCCTCCGATGCGGTTCATGAAGCGGCCTCCCAAAACGCGACAAACCGACACCGGGACCAATGCGGTGGTCCCGGTGCCGGCTTGTCTAGTCGTTCGGCGGTGATATGCACCGCCCTTTATCCGGAGTCCCGGCCGGCCCCCCGGTCGGCGGGAACTCCCTTTCCCTTTCAGTCGGCGCCTTCGGTCGCCAGCTTGCCGCTGACCGGCTGGACGGTGTCCTCGGCGATCTGACGGGCACGCATCGGCTTCAGGACGAACAGGGCCATGAAGGCGGCGATGGCATTGACCGCGGCGGCGAAGAAGAACACCGTCTGCCAGGACCCGCTGGAGGCCACTATGATGTTGGCGAAGGGAACGACCAGAGAGGCAGTGCCCTTGGCGGTGTAGAGCAGGCCGGCGTTGGTGGTGGCGAACTTGGACCCGAAGCTGTCGGCGCAGCAGGACGGGAACAGGCTGTAGATTTCACCCCAGGCGAAGAACACCAGACCGGTCAGGACGACGAAGGCGACCGGGTGATGACCCCACTGGTTCAGCGCCAGAATGCCGACAGCTTCGATGGCGAAGGCGATGAACATCGTGTTTTCACGGCCGATATGGTCCGACACCCAGCCGAAGAAGGGACGGGTCACACCGTTCAGCACGCGGTCGATCGTGAGGGCGAAGGTCAGCGCCGGCAGGGTCAGGCCCATGATGCTGACGGGCATGCCGTCGAGGTGGAAGTCCTTGGCGATCGGGCCGAGCTGGGCGGTGGCCATCAGACCGCCGGCGGCGACCATGACGAACATCAGGTACATCACCCAGAAGACCGGCGACTTCACCGTCTCCTGCGGGGTGTAGTTGCGGCGGCTCTGGTTGACGGTGGACTTGTTCTTCGGCAGCAGGGCCGGATCGGCTTCCTTCAGGAACCAGGCCAGCGCGAAGACGATCAGGCCCTGGCCGAGGCCGAACACCAGGAAGGTCTGCTGGAAGCCGGAGGTCTCGATCATGTTGGCGATCGGCACGACCGTCAGGGCGGAACCGGCACCGAAACCGGCAGCCGTCAGGCCGGCGGCCAGACCGCGGCGATCCGGGAACCACTTCAGCGCGTTGCCGACGCAGGTGCCGTACACGCCGCCGGCGCCGATGCCGCCGATGGCCGCACCGAGATAGAGCAGCGCCAGAGAATCGGCCATCGAGTTGATGACCCAGGCCAGCGCGCAAAGAATGCCGCCGACCACAACGACGATGCGGGGACCGAACTTGTCGACGAACCAGCCTTCGACCGGCACCAGCCAGGTTTCGGTCACGACGAAAATGGTGAAGGCGACCTGAATGGCGGCACGGCCCCAATGGTACTTTTCATCGATGGGGTTGACGAACAGCGTCCAGCCATATTGCAGGTTCGCGATCATCGACATGCAGATCACGCCGATAACCAACTGCATCCAGCGGCCGCCGAGCGGTGCTCCCTGCGCCTCCGAATTCGTATGCTGCATCTTCTATCTCCTCCTAGGAAGCGGTTCTCTGCCGATTCGGGCGTCGCTTCTGTTTTGATGCTAAGGCTTTTACTTTGGGCGTCTTCTTAGATGCTTTCAGAGATTTGACGCTGTTGTTCAATTTTGCTTGGCAGCGCGGCGAGGATGCGGCCTCGGGGCGCTGCTTGGGTGACGGGTTTTCGCCTCCCGCCAGACCGGCGCAGTCCTGATCCGATCTGGAATTATCAATATGGTATACCAGATGCCGGACACCTGACAAGCGATTAGTGGGTTGGGCGAACTGTTTCCGCAGGCTGCATTCGCCCAGGCGCCGGGGGCGAGAGTCGCGTTTCGATTTTCCGGCACGCGGAAAGCGGGGCGGCGCGGCTTTTGGCCGGACAATCTATTGGCATATGGTATGCCAGTTCCGACGGCACGGTTCGGCCCGGCATGTGCCGGCCGGCATGGTCTCCGCCGCCGGCGCTGACGCCCTTCCCGGCAGAACCCATATTGATAAGGAGTCGACCGCCATGGACCAGCAGCAGAACATCGAGATCGTCGTGGCGCGTGACGATGCCGATATCGCCGCAAGCTATCCGATCATGAAGGAGCTGCGGACCCACATGACCGACCCCGAAGCCTACCGGGCGCAGATTCGCCGCCAGATGGACGACGGCTACAACCTCGCCCTTCTGCGGCTGGACGGCGAGATCGCCGGCTGCGGCGGCTTCCGCGTCCACGAGACGCTGTCGCGCGGTCGCTATATGTATGTGGAGGATCTGGTCACCAGCTCCGCCAAGCGGTCCTACGGGCTGGGTGACAAGCTGTTCGACTGGCTGGCGGGCGAGGCGCGGGCGCGAGGCTGCGCCCAGATGGAGATCATCTCCGGCATCCAGCGCGGCGAGGCCCACCGCTTCTATCACCGCAAGCGGATGACCATCAAAAGCTTCCAGCTGGTGCTGCCGCTCGCCTGAGCGGACTGCATGCCGGACTGGAGTCGAAACGAAAAAGACGGCCTGGAAGGGCCGTCTTTCTTACGATCTGTCAGGTGGGGAACCGCAGCTCAGAAGGCGCGGGGGAAGCTTGCCCAGGCCGGACCCGGCGGCAGTTCGTCTTCCGGCTCCTTGAGATCGGCTTCGGTCGGGTTGGCGAGGCGAAGCGGCGCAGAGGAGAAATCGCGCTGCGTCTTGCCCGCGTTGGCGATCTGCATCGACAGGATGTAGTGGACCGTGCCGCCGAAGACGGACAGCACAAGCGCCAGAACCAGCATTTCCAACATGTTCATCGCTCCAGTGTCTCGGGGGGTGCTTTTTTTGTTTGGTCGGCTTCGGCGTGACCATTCCGTTATGACGCGCCGCAGCAAGCGGTTCAAGTTTTTTGGTATACAAGGTACACGATGCCGGACATGCACATACCGCATGCCTCCGGTGTTTCGTGTGCATAACAAACATACCGCACATCAAACATTTTGCCTCTTGTGCTTTCGCATTACGGTTCCGACAACGCGATTCCAACTGCGCTGCACCATCGCATAGCCCGACGTCGAAATTGTTTGCGTGGCGTACTGTATCTGGCATACCATATTCATAGCACGACGCCCGGCCGGGCGCCCTGCCGCCCCGAGGGGAGCCGCCCGACAGACGGTTTTCCTGCCAGCCGCCAGCCGATCAGGAGTCACGCCATGAAGGTCGAACATATCCTGCGCACCAAGGAATCCCGCGTCGTCGCCGTGCGGACCAGCGCGACGGTCGCCGAGGCCGTCAAGCTGATGAAGGCGGAGAACATCAGCGCCCTGATCGTCAAGGATGTCTGCCGCACCGAAGGCAACACGCTGGCCGGCGTCCTGTCGGAGCGCGACGTCGTCCATGCCCTGCTGGAGCGCGGCGGTTCGCTGCTGTCCATGCCGGTGTCGCAACTGATGACGCGCCAGCCGGTGACCTGCACCCCGTCCGACAGCGTCCAGCAGGCGTTGCAACTGATGGACAAGCACCACATCCGCCATCTTCCGGTTCTGGAGGACGGCCATCTGGTCGGCGTCGTCAGCGCGCGCGACTTCACCCGTCTGCATTTGCAGGAGCTTGAAGGCACCGTCGCCTCGGTCGCGGAGCCGCCGCCGGCCACCACCAGCTACACCCACTGAACCATTCCCCGACCATGGCGCCGCCGGCACATCCTGTCCGGCGGCGCCTTTCCTATGGGAGAGGCCGCCCCGTGACCACCTTGATCTTCACCCATCCCGACTGCTTCGCGCATGACACCGGCCCCGGTCATCCGGAGGCGCCGGAACGGCTGGCCGTGGTGTGGCAAGTGCTGGACCGGCCCGAGTTCCGTGACCTGGAGCGCCGGTCGGCCCCCGAGGCCGACGTGGAGCAGCTGTCGCGCGTGCATGACCGCAGCTATGTCGATGCCGTGCTCGCCGCGGTGCCGGCCAATGGTTATCGGCGGCTGGACGGCGACACGCTGCTGTCGCCGGGGTCGCGCGGCGCCATCCTGCGCGCGGCCGGATCGGTCTGCGCCGCGGTGGACGCGGTGCTGGCCGGCGAGGCGACCAACGCCTTCTGCGCGGTGCGCCCCTGCGGCCACCATGCCGAACCGGCCCGCGCCATGGGCTTCTGCGTCTTCAACAACATCGCCGTCGGGGCGGAGCATGCCCGCAACGTGCACGGGCTGACCCGCGTCGCCGTGGTCGATTTCGACGTGCATCACGGCAACGGCACCCAGGCGATGTTCGCCGACGACCCCGACCTGTTCTTCGCCTCCACCCATCAGTCGCCGCTTTATCCCGGCACCGGCAATTCGTGGGAGCGCGGCGTCGACGGCAACATCCTGAACCTGCCGCTGGAGCCCTATAGCGGCTCCGTCGAGTTCCGCCAGGCTGTGGAGCGCGCCATCCTGCCGGCGCTGGAGGCGTTCCAGCCGGAATTGCTGCTGATCTCCGCCGGCTTCGACGCCCACAAGCGCGACCCGCTGGCCCAGCTCGGTTTCACCGCCGAGGATTTCGAATGGGTGACGCGCAAGCTGGTCGAGCTTGCCGACCGTGTCTGCGGCGGCCGGGTGGTGTCGGCGCTGGAAGGCGGCTATGACGCGACCGGTCTGGCGGAAGGCTGCGCGGCGCATCTGACGGCGCTGATGCGGGGGTGAGGGGGCGCTGCATGTGGGGGCCCCCTCCCCATCCCTCCCCCGCTTTGCGGTGGAGGGGGTTGGAGCTTTGCGGCGTGAATTTACTCATATGGCGGCGGCAGTTCCCTCTCCCACCGAAGGTGGGGGAGGGCTAGGGAGGGGGCAAAGGCACGCCTCCGCCTCTACGCCTCAATCCGCCGCCAGCCCCACCCCGTACTCCCGCGCCCAGTCCAGCAGCCGGGCGGTCGCACCGTCCGGCACCGGCCGCTGCAGGGCGGCGGTCCCCAGCACGACGGCGCCGTTGCTGCCGTCGATGGTCAGCAGGTCGCCGGTGCGGATCGTCACCTCGCCGGCCCGCATCACCCCCTCTTCCAGGTCGATGCGCAGCCCGCGGGCGCCGCAGACGCAGGGGCGGCCCATGCCGCGGGCGACGGTGGCGGCGTGGCTGGTGAAGCCGCCGCGGGCGGTGACGATGCCGACGGCGGCCTGCATGCCGTGGATGTCCTCCGGCGAGGTTTCCGGCCGGCACAGGATCACCGGCGCCCCGCCACGCGACAGCCGCAGCGCGTCCTCGGTGGTGAAGGCGGCCCGGCCGGTCGCCGCGCCGGGCGAGGCGGGAAGCCCGGTCGCGATGGCGGCGGCCAGCGCCTCGGGCGTCAGGGTCGGGCGCAGCAGCTCGTCGAGCGCCTGCGGGTCGACGCGGCCCACCGCCTCGTCGCGGCTGATGATCCCCTCCTCCGCCATGTCGACGGCGATGCGGACGGCCGCTTCGGAGGAGCGCTTGCCGCTGCGCGACTGCAGGATGAACAGGCGCCCGCCGTCCACGGTGAACTCGATGTCCTGCATGTCGCCGAAGGCCTGCTCCAGCTGCTCGGCCACCCGGCAAAGCTCGGCATGGACCGCCGGCATGCGGTGCTCCATCGAGCGGTCGGGGTTGGGCTGGCTGGCGCTCAGCGGGTCGGGATCGCAGGTGCCGGACACGACGTCCTCGCCCTGGGCGTCGGCCAGGAACTCGCCGCACAGGCCGGGCGCGCCGGTGGAGGGATCGCGGGTGAACAGAACGCCGGTGCCGGACTCCGGCCCGCGGTTGCCAAACACCATCGCCTGCACCGTCACCGCCGTCCCCAGATCCTCCGGAACATCGTGCAGGGCGCGGAAGGCGACCGCGCGCGGGTTCATCCAGGAGCGGAAGACCGCCGCCACCGCCAGACGCAGCTGTTCGGCCGGATCCTGCGGAAAGGGACGGCCGCAGCGCGTCTCCACCAGCCGCAGGAAGCGCGGCATCAGGCTGCGCCAGTCCTCCGCCGTCAGTTCGCCGTCGCGCTGAAGCCCGCGCTCCTCCTTGTATTCGTCCAGCAGCGCCTCGAACCGGTGGCCGGGCACCCCCATCACGACGCAGCCGAAACACTGGACCAGCCGGCGATAGCAGTCATAGGCGAAGCGGGCATCGCCCGACGACGACGCCAGCCCCTGCACTGTTCTGTCGTTGAGACCGAGATTCAGGATGCTGTCCATCATGCCGGGCATCGACACCGCCGCGCCCGAGCGGACCGACAGCAGAAGCGGCCGGTCGCCGTCCCCGAAACGTCCGCCCGCCTGCCGCTCCAGCGCCAGGACGGCGTCGTCGATCCGCTTCAGCAGTCCCGCCGGCAGCGCATCATCCGTGCCCAGCCCGCGCCCGGCCTCCGCAGCGATGACGAAGCCCGGCGGCACCGGAATGCCCAGCGCCGCCATCTCCACCAGACGCGCGCCCTTGTTGCCCAGCCGCTCCACATCGGCCCGCCCGGAGACCAGACCGGCGGCAAGCCCGGCCCCGAACGGGACGATCATGTCATGTGCGGTCGCGAAAAGGCTGGCGGCCGGGCGGCGCATTGGGGCGATGTCGGGGGCGGTGGAGGTGTTCATGATATGCCCAACCTGGATTCAGCCGGCCCGTCGAAGGCCATCAGACGCAGCAGCCGGTGCAGTCCATCCGGATCGTCGCTTTTCCTGTCCACCATTTTCATGTCCGACAGCTTCCCGACCGACATGCGGATCAGACGCGCCCGCTGCCCCGAACCGGGACCGCCGGCACGGACGACGCCATCGGTAAACAGCCGCAGCAGCGGTTCGGCCCGCGCACAGGCCGCGTCGCTGCCGCCGAGATCGATGACGGGACCGGCGACTGCCGGCGCATCGACCAGCGGGACGCCCAGATCGCCGAGCCGGGACGCGTTGGCCGAAGCCTCCGCCGGCGGCAGGACCGACAGGTCGATCACCAGCGCGCCAAGCGAAAGGGCGGCGGCAAAGCCGTCCTCGGCGAACAGGGCGGACTCGACCGCGGGCGCATCGGGCAACAGCATCATCACCACGTCGCACCTGCCGGCCCGGTCGCGGAAGTCGCCGCGGCCATGGGGGTGGCGGTGCAGCCGGTGCCCGGCCTCCCGCAGCCTGTCCATGATCGCTTCGGCCATCTTCCCGTCTCCGATGAACCCGACATCCATCCCGCGATCCTCCAGCCTCCGCTTCGACCGCCGTCATCCGGCGCCGAGCATCAAGCTGGAGATTGATTGCTCATGTCGCGTCGCACAATAGCATGCCCGCGCAATTTTCACATCGCGGAAACCCGCCTGAACTTGCCTAATCTTACCCAAGCCTAACACTTTCGGCGGAGGTCTCCAGTGGCGAAAAGCCGCAGCCGGCCGGAATCCGAAACACCGGGCCGGTCGCCGTTTCCACCAGCCGCGGCAGGATCGGCGGCGGGAGGCACTCGCTGGACACCGCCGCACAGGCCATCGCCTCAGCCGTGTCGGCGCATCCCGCCAACCGCAGCAGGGTCATCCGGGTGGCGAAGACCAGCCGCCGCCGCCCGGCCTCCTCCTCCGCCAGCAGGCGGCGCGGGGTGGCCCACAGAACGCCGACCGCCTCCCCGCCGTCGCAGACCGGCTCCTGCCCGTCCGGTGCCGTGACCAGAAAGAACAAGGTGTCGAACCGGCGCGGCAGCAATTCGGGCGAGATCCAGCGGGCCAGCACGGCCAAACGGTCGAGCGCGGGGGCGACTCCGACCCGCGTCAGCGCCGCAGCGAAGCCCTCTCCCGCCGCCAGCCCGCGACGCAGGTCCGCCAGCGCCGCGGAGGGAAGTGGATCGCGGGTCGGCAGCATGCCGCACTCCTCCACGCATTCCCGCAGGGCCGCGACGCGGTGCGCGAGGTCGGCGGGCGGCTCCCCCTCCGGCCAGCGGGCGCGCCACAGCGGATGATGGTCCGCCTCATCCAGCCGGCCGCCGGGAAAGACGGTGGCGCCGGGGGCGAAACGCAGGCCGGCATGGCGTTCGATCACCAGCAGTTCCAACCCGTCCGGGCCGTCGCGCAGCAGGATCAGCGTGGCGGCCGGATGGGGGGTAGCAGGGTTCTGAGGGGCGGTCTCGGACATGCACCACTGTCGCCGACGGGCGGCCCGGCTGTCCATGCGCGGCGGGAAGAACCACTCTCACGATGCGGAATAAGGGGCGGGTGCCGTTTGACCGTCCGGCCTAGGACTTCCAGCATCCGGGCAACACCAAACCTCGCTCATCATCATTCGCCAGTCCCGCCCCTTTTCGCAAAGGGCCGGGCGGAGGAAGGCTGTCGTCATGCCGTTTCACCGCAGCACAAAGATCGTCGCCACGCTGGGTCCCGCCAGTTCGTCGGAAAGCCAGATCACGGCCCTGGCCCGGGCGGGCGTGAACGTCTTCCGTCTGAACGCCAGCCACGGCACCCAGGCCGAACATGCGGAGCGTTACGCCCGCATCCGCGCCGCCGAAAAGACGCTGGGCCGGCCGATCGGCGTCCTGCTCGACCTCCAGGGGCCGAAGCTGCGGGTTGGGACCTTTGGGTCCGGACCGGTGGATCTCGCCATCGGCGACCGCTTCCGCCTGGACCTCGACCGCGCGGCGGGCGACAGCCGCCGCGTCTGCCTGCCTCACCCGGAGGTATTCGCCAGCCTCGAACCCGGCCTCGACCTGCTGCTGAACGACGGGCGCATCCGGCTGCGCGTGCTGGATTGCGGCGCCGACTTCGCCGAGACGGAGGTTGTGGCCGGCGGCACCCTGTCCGACCGCAAGGGCGTCAATGTGCCGGGCGCGGCGCTGGCCCTGAGCGCCCTGTCGGAGAAGGACCGCAGCGACCTCGCCTTCGGTCTCGACCTGGGGGTGGACTGGATCGGGCTCAGCTTCGTCCAACGTCCGGAGGACATCCTGGAGGCCCGCGAACTGATCGGCAACCGCGCCCATGTGATGACCAAGATCGAGAAGCCGGCCGCCCTGCCGACGCTGGACCGGATCATCGAGCTGTCCGACGCGGTGATGGTAGCGCGCGGCGACCTGGGCGTGGAACTGCCGCCGGAAGACGTGCCGGCTCTGCAGAAGAAGATGATCCGGCTCAGCCGCGCCATGGGCAAGCCGGTGATCGTCGCCACCCAGATGCTTGAATCCATGGTGTCGGAGCCGACCCCGACCCGCGCCGAGGCGTCCGACGTCGCCAACGCCGTCTATGACGGGGCCGACGCGGTGATGCTGAGCGCCGAATCCGCCTCCGGCCGCTATCCGGTCGAGGCGGTGGCGATGATGGAGCGCATCGTCAGGCGGGTGGAGGGCGACCCGCTCTATCGCCGCATCATGGACGCCGACCATCCCAACCCGGAGGCGACCGCCCCCGACGCGCTGACCGCCGCGGCGCGACAGGTGGCGGAAACCATCAGCGCCGCCGCCATCGTCACCTACACCACCACCGGATCGACCACGCTGCGCGCGTCGCGCGAACGGCCGGGCGTGCCGATCCTCGGCCTCAGCGCCAACCACGCGACGGCGCGTCGGCTGTCGCTGGCCTGGGGTGTCCATGCCGTTCTGACCGACGACGTGGCGAATTTCTCGGAGATGGTCGGGCGGGCGCTGACCGCGGCGGCGGAAACCGGCATCGGCAGCTCCGGCCAGTCGCTGGTGGTCACCGCGGGCGTGCCGTTCGGGACGCCGGGCAAGACGAATTCCCTGCGGGTGGTGACCATCGACGGCGACGACGCGCCGAAGGCGGAGACGCCGCAGAGAGAGGCGGTGACGGTTTGAGGTGGGGGGCTAACGCCCCCCTGACCGCGCGATCACTCCAGGAAATCGCAATGCTTCTCGACATGCGCGGCAAGACCCATGGTGTGCTCGCGCACCAGCCGTTCGGCGAGGTCGGCGTTGCGCTCTTCCAGGGCCTTGATGATGGCACGGTGGTCGTGGATCGAGCGTTCGGCCCGGTCCTCCTGGCCGATGGTCAGCTTGCGGATCGCCCGCATGTGGATGAACAGGTTGTCGGTGACGTCCTGGATCAGCTTCGACCCGCTCAGCTGGATGATGCTCTTGTGGAAGGCGATGTTGGCGTCGGAATATTCGCTGACATGGTCCTTCGGGCTGCGCTGCTCGAAACTGCCGAACAGGTCCCACAGCTTGTGGATCTCCTCCGCCGGGGCGTGTTCGGCGGCCATGCGGGCGGCCATGCTTTCCAGCGCCGCCCAGACCTGGATCATCTCGACGATCTCGGTCTTGGTCTTGCGGACGACGAAGATGCCGCGGCGCGGCTGCAGGCGGATGAAGCCCTCCTGCTCCAACAGGGTCAGCGCCTCGCGGATCGGGGTGCGGCTGACGCCGAGCTTGTCGCTGAGCTGCCGTTCGTCCAGCCGGATCTCGCGGTCATGGTCGTAGATGTCCATCTCCGTGATCGCCTGCTTCAGCGCGTGGTAGACCTGACTGCGGAAGGTGGTTCCGGTGTCGAGGGGCTGGACGTTGAGAGCGGGAAAGGTCATGGAGTGGATGTCCTCATGTCTCGCCGACGGTCGCGGCGCACCCGGTAAGCCCTAGCATGGTTACGCATTAGGCTTCCGGCATTTTCGTATCCTACATACCAGATGCATGCAAGCCGTTGAAATGTCCAGGACGACCGGCGTGGAACGCGCCAGAGGTCAACCGGAGGACGGCACGGCTGTTCTGACCGGCGCCAGCGCGTCCAGCAGCGGCGCCAGCGCTTTCGGGTCGCGCATCGCCAGCCCCATCACCGCCACGCCCGCCGCCCCGGCAGCCCGGCATTCGGCCACCCTGCCGGCGTGGTCGATGCCGCCCAGCCCGATCACCGGCACGCCCAGTTCTACCCACCGCCGCAATCCCGCCGCACCCAGACAGGGGCCGTAGCCCGGCTTGCTGGCGGACGGGAAGACCGGCGACAGGGTCACGTAATCGGCCTGCCCCCCTCCCCGCGCCATCGCCTCGGCGCCGTCCGAGTCGTGGAGTGACACCCCGATCAGCGCCCCCGGCCCCAGAAGCGCACGCGCCGCCGCCGGATCGCCGCCGGACGGCAGATGCACCCCGTCCGCCCCGGCTGCCGCCGCCAACGCCGGCTCGCCGTGCAGGGTGACGCAGGCCCCCCACCGGCGGGCGCGTACCATCAATGCGCGAGCCAGCTCCACCCGCTCGGCATCGGGCAGGTCCTTGTCCCGCAACGACAGCCAGCGCACGCCGCAGGCGAACAGGCGTTCCGCCACCTGCGGCAACGGCTGCCCGGCCAGACGGCGGTCGGTGATGACCAGCAGCGGCGGGTCGGGCAACGGCATAGGACGGCTTCCTCCTGTTCGGCCGAGCATTATCGCAATGACGTAGTGCTTCCGGCCATCCGCGAACCGCCGCTTTTTCCGGATCGCGGAATTCCAGCGGATTCACATGGACAATTCGCATGCATGTCACTGCGTCGGCAAATGGTTCGTATTGACATAGTCAGTCAAACTGATGATCGTGAAGGCGGGCATGGGGCATTTGGCATGCCAGCAACCACAAGTTGGTGGTGGAAGGTTCCATCCCACGGCCTTTTTCGGACCGGACACCAGAAATCAAGAACAGGGACGAAAATACAGGTCCGGATATCCGAATAGAAGATGTCGAACAGAAGACGCCGTTCAGAACATGTCGGGTGCATTGGGGAGGAAGGACATGGTGCGTGAGACGCACGGCAAAACGGCCCGGGTCGCACCCTGGGGCGGGCGCTGGATGCAGCTGGCCATCGGCATCGTCTGCATGTCGATGATCGCCAACCTGCAATATGGCTGGACCCTGTTCGTCGAGCCGATCGACGACAAGCATGGCTGGGGCCGCACGGCGATCCAGGTGGCCTTCACCATCTTCATCGTCACCGAAACCTGGCTGGTGCCGGTGGAGGGCTGGTTCGTCGACAAATTCGGTCCGCGCATCGTCGTGCTGGTGGGCGGCGCGCTGTGCGCCCTGTCCTGGGCGCTAAACGCGGTGGCGGATTCGCTGGCGCTGCTCTATCTGGCCGCGGTGATCGGCGGCATCGGCGCCGGCGGCGTCTATGGCACCTGTGTCGGCAATGCGCTGAAATGGTTCCCCGACCGCCGCGGGCTGGCCGCCGGCCTGACCGCCGCCGGCTTCGGTGCCGGTTCCGCCCTGACGGTCGTGCCGATCGCCACCATGATCGAGACCTCCGGCTTCGAGACCACCTTCATGACCTTCGGCCTGGGCCAGGGGCTGGTGATCCTGGTGCTGGCCTGCTTCATGACCGATCCGCCGAAAATGGGATACGGCCAGAGCCGCGGCACGGCAGCCCCGCAGCGCCGCCACTATGCCCCGCAGGAGATGCTGCGCACTCCCGTCTTCTGGATCATGTACGGCATGTTCACCATGGTCGCCGCCGGCGGTCTGATGGTGACGGCCCAGCTCGGCCCCATCGCCGCCGACATGGGTCTGGTCGACGCGCCGGTCAGCATCCTGGGATTGACCCTGCCGGCGCTGACCTTCGCCCTGTCCATCGACCGGGTGATGAACGGCATCACGCGGCCCTTCTTCGGCTGGGTGTCCGACCATATCGGGCGCGAGAACACCATGTTCATCGCCTTCACCATCGAGGCGGTCGGGGTGATGGCGCTCAGCGCCTACGGTGCCGATCCGGTGGCCTTCGTCATCCTGACCGGGCTGGTCTTCTTCGCCTGGGGCGAGATCTTCAGCCTGTTCCCGGCCTGCTGCGGCGACACCTTCGGCTCGCGTTTCGCCGCGACCAACGCCGGCATGCTCTACACCGCCAAGGGCGTGGCGGCCCTGCTGGTCCCCGTCGGCAACCTGATGGTGGAAGCGACCGGCAGCTGGCAGACCGTCTTCTACAGCGTCGCCATCGTCAACGCGCTGGCCGCCTTCCTCGCCCTGTTCGTCCTGAAGCCGCTGCGCGCCCGCTATGTCGCGGCGGCCAGCAGCACCGCCCCGCGTCTGACCACCCGGCTGGCCGACTGAACTCGTCGAATAACCTCGTCCAAGGGTGGGCCGGCAGCGCTGCCGGCCCTACCTGACCACCATGCGGTCCAGCAGGATCTCCTTCACCCGCACGCCGCGCAGTTCGCGGTCGAGCACGCCGGCGATGGTGCTCTTCATCAGCTTCGCCCCGTCGGCGCCGGTCAGCTGCTGCGGGTCGATCTGGCGCATACGGTCGGACAGACGGTCGGTAATGCGCGGGACGTAGGGGTCGGCTACCTTGCCGTCCACCGACGGATCGATCTCCAGCAGGACCTTCACGTCCACCATCCGGGCATCGCCGCCGCCAAGGCTGAAGGTCATCATCGGCAGGGCGGCGTATTTCTTGTCGGGACCTGTCTGCGCCTGCGGGGCCGGAGCCCGGTTGCGGCCGGCAATCATCGCGCCGCCCGCACCCAGCGCCGCCAGCGTCAGCAGGAGGCCGGTCAGAACGAGCGGCATCAGGGAAACCGTTTCCCCCTGCCGGTTGCGACGAACGAGCCGCAAGATCGCCTTTCCGCCCCCATCGCGGGGGTCCGATTCCCATCGGGACCATGCCCGATGAAAATCATGTTAGGCGCGCAACAAATTCCGGTCAAATGCCATTGGGCCGGCGGCGCTCATTCCCCGGTATGTCAACCGACGGGAATCACCGGCACATTGTCGATCAGGCGGGCCTTGCCCATCCAGGCGGCGGCCAGCAGGCGGGCGGGACGGGTGACGGCGGTCACCGGCTCCAACGTTTCGGCATCGCGCAGCTCGACATAGTCGATGGTGCCGAACCCAGCCTCGGCGATGCGGCCACGGATGCCGGTCAGGGCGCCGTCGGGCTCAGCCCCCCGCGCCAGCGCCTCGGCCGCCGCGGTCAGCGCCCGGTGCAGCTCGGGCGCGCGGGCGCGCTCGTCGGTGCTGAGATAGGCGTTGCGCGACGACATGGCGAGCCCGTCCGCCTCACGCACCGTCGGCAGCCCTTCGACCCGGACCGGAATGTCGAGGTCGCGGGTGAAGCGGCGGATCACCATCAACTGCTGGTAATCCTTCTCGCCGAACACCGCGACGTCGGGCAGGGCCTGCAGGAACAGCTTGGTCACCACCAGCGCGACGCCGCCGAACATCTGCGGCCGGAAGGCGCCGCAAAGCCCCTCCGCCGGGCCGCCGACTGAAATAGCAGTGGCGAAGCCCTCCGGATACATGGCGCGCACGGTGGGCGCATAGAGCGCGTGGCAGCCGGCCGAGGCCAACTTGGCGGAATCGCCGCTCTCGTCGCGGGGATAGCGGTCGAAATCCTCGTGCGGGGCGAACTGGGTCGGGTTGACGAAGACGCTGGCGACCACCCGGTCGGCCAGTTCGCGACCGCGCCGCACCAGGCCCAGATGCCCGTCATGCAGCGCCCCCATGGTCGGCACCAGCGCGACGGTCAGCCCCTCCCGCCGCCAGGCCGCAACCTGGGCTCTCAGGTCCTCCACCGTCCTCAGGATCGGCAGCGGACTGGAGGTCTGGGGAGTGGTCGGCGTCATGGCGTCGGTCCTTGGCACAGCGAGATCGGGGGCGCAGCGAAACCGGGCGCTGGATAACCCGACGGACCGTTCCTGTCCAGAAAAGCTTTCCGCAGGACAGACTGTTGCCGGACCCTGAAGGTTGTGCATCCGCGGCGAGGCAGGCTGCGCCCCGCCGCGGAATTGGATCAACGCTTAATCGTGATGCCGACCAGATAGGCCAGGTTGGCCCAGGCCAGCAGCGTGGCCAGCAGGGCGGTGAAGGACGGGACGAAGACCACCGAACCGATGATGACGGCGAGCACGGCGACCAGCAGGCCGAGGGAGAGCAAAGCGATACGGGTATCGTCCATCTGATTGGCTTTCCGAAGCGGGTGACAGGGATGGCCCCCCTATTACCGCATTGCAGCGTGCAGAGGGCTGATCTGCGTCAATCGACCGCGGATTCGCCATTCATATAAGCATTATATAATACACAATTTTCGCGCGGCGCACGGCCGCCGGTGCCGGAAAGCAAAAAGGCCTCGGACGTTCGTCCGAAGCCTTTTCGTGATGGTGGGCGCGACAGGGATTGAACCTGTGACCCTTCGCGTGTGAAGCGAATGCTCTCCCGCTGAGCTACGCGCCCGAACCTTGAAACTCTTTACCGAAACTCTTGTGCGTCGCGACCGTTTTTCGTCGGCCCCGCCGCTGCGGTGGGCGGGTTTCTACGGCCTTCCCCACCGGGTGTCAAGCACCAGATTCATCCCCATCTTAAAAAAGATCAGCCGACCGCAGGAGCCCCCGGACCGTGCCCCAACCCAGCCCCCGCCGCCTTCGCAATCCTGTCCGGGCAGCCCTGATGGCAGCCGGCCTGTCCCTTCCCCTGCTTCCCACCGCCATGGCGTCGGCGGAGCCGGTGAAGGCGACCTACCGTGTCTTCGTCGGCGGCATCACCGCGCTGGACGTGGAAGCGATGCTGGAGGTGACCGGCGACCGCTACCGGATAGAGGTGTCGGCGGTGACCGGGGGCACCATCGGCCGGCTGTTCAGTTGGCGCACGGATTCGCTGACCGACGGCTATGTCCGCGGCGACGACCTTCGGCCGGCCAGCCACCGCCAGACCAGCCAGCTTCGCGGCGAACCGCGCAACGTCACCCTGACCTACGGACCCCAGGGCGATGTCGCCGCCAGCGTCTCGCCGCCGCCGGAAAAGGACGACCGCGAACCGGTGCCGCCGGCACTGCAACGGGGCACGCTGGACCCGCTGAGCGCCGTGCTGGACCTGCTGTTCGCGGTGGGGGCGAGCCAAAGCTGCGACCGGTCGCTGCCGGTGTTCGACGGACGCCGCCGCTACGACATGGTGTTCAGCGAGGTGGGTCGGCGGATCGTCGACCCGTCGCGCTACTCGGTCTTCGCCGGCGTGGCCCAGCAATGCCGGGTGACCTACAAGCCGGTGGCCGGCTATGCCCGGTCATCACCGTCGGGCCGCTTCTGGCAGCGCAGCGATCCGGCGGACAGGCCCCCCGTCGATCTGTGGCTGGCCCCGGTCGCCGCCGGCTATCCGCCCCTGCCGGTGCGGCTGGAGACGGACAGCGATTTCGGCAGCGTTGTGGTCCACCTGACCGCGGTCACGCCGCCAGCGGCAGACCGCCAGATCGGGGCGATGCGGCCGCCGGCGCGCTGACCGCGCCGGCCGGCCGGACGCCGGCGGGAGACCGGGTGTCCAGGATCATGTCGGACGGCGTGATGCCGGCCCGCCGCAAAGCCTCCGTCAGCGCCGAGACCGACGGCCAGAGGATGCGGCCATCGGGTTCCAGCAGCGCGCCGTCCAGCAGCGCCGCATAGCCGCCCAGTTTGCCCATATGAACGATCCGAGCCATGCGAGAAACCATGGTGGAGTTCCTTCCCATCGGCGACCGCCGTGACGCCGGCCGGGCGGCGGCATGGCGCGCCGCCGCCCGACCCGCAACCGGCAGGTTCTTGATTGCTTGTTGTGCCTGCCGGTTACGGCCAGCGTCAGCAGCAGGACGGTGGCGATGAAGGTCAGCGGACCGACCATCAGGGCATCATCCTGCATCATGGCGCGTCCTCCCCCGGATCGGCGTCCTATCGCCCGGCGGAGCCGGATCGACCCTAACAGTTTAGGGGCTTTGTCGAGCCGGCACGCGGGTCCTGAGGGATACCCCTGCTGTCCAAAGGGATAGTATCAGTGTATGCGACCGTCCGTACCGCATCCGGTGCCGGCCGCCGCTCAATCGGCAGCCGCCAACCGAAGCAGCCCGTCCGGCAGGTCGGCGAAACGGTCCAGGATCATGTCGGCGCCCAATTCCTCCACCGGCATGCGGGGATAGCCGTAGCTCATGGCGACCACCGGCACGCCGGCCGACCGCGCCGCCTTCACGTCGTTGGCATTGTCGCCGACCATCGCCGCCCTCGCAGGTACCGCCCCCGCAGGCATCAACGCGTCCAGCCGCTCCAGCACCCAGGTCAGATGGCGTCCGTCCGGCTTCTTCACCGCCAGCGTGTCCCCGCCGGCCACGGCGCCGAACAGCCCCTCCAGCCCCAGTATGCCCAGCAGCTTCCGGGTGATCCGCTCCGGCTTGTTGGTGCACAGCCCCAGCCGCACACCCCGACCGGCCAGCGCCGCCAGCGTTTCAGCCACGCCGGCATAAAGCACCGGCGGCTCCGCGTCGTCGTAATAGGTGTCGAGATAATGGCGCAGCACCGGTTGCACCGTCTCGTCCCCCAGCGGCGCGCCCGTCGCGGCGAAGGCCTGGCGCACCAGCATCGCCGACCCGTCGCCGACCATCGTCCGCACCTGCGCCTCGGTCAGCGCCGGGCGGCCGAACTCGGCCAGGGTGCGGTTCAGCACGCGGGTCATGTCGGGCGCGCTATCGATCAGCGTTCCGTCGAGGTCGAAGACAAGCGCCTGGAAAGGAAACGGCATGGAAGGCCCCGCGATCTGCCATCGGTTTGACGATGCCCCGTGGATACCACGGTCCGGCGGCAGCCAACCACCCGGATGGAAACAACCCAGGGCCGACGGCAGCCAATAGGCGGCGGTGTGGATGATCGGCCGGAGCTGGCTGGCGGGGGCCCTGCCGCCCCCGGTCCGGTCAGAAGCAAGGGACGGCTTGTGCGCCGCGATCCGGTTCTCCCTGCCCTGGTCCTAAGAGGCGGCACTGCGCCATCCTCCCGAGGGTGGGGGAATTGTGGGCTGGCTCGCTGAACATAGGAAAGATGATTGTGCCCCGATTTTTTCCATCGGCGCACCAATCGGCCGTGCGCAGTCGCGAACGTCAAACGCATCAATTATTTGGGAAATTCAATGGCTTGGCGCCTGCCAAGCAAGATGGCGGAGGGGATGGGATTCGAACCCACGATAGGGCTTTAAACCCTATGACGGTTTAGCAAACCGTTGCCTTCAGCCACTCGGCCACCCCTCCAGCCAGTGCGGTTGCCCGTGGGGCATCGCTGGCGTGGGGAGGGTTCTAACGGCCGGCCGTAGCCTTGTCAACGCTTACGGAGACACAAATCCGCTTTTCCCGAAAATCGACAGAGAAGGACAAATCTGTATAAAATTTTAGGTACTTTTTAACGGAAGGCGGATATGATGCCACCATGAGCAATAAAAAGCCTGGGTGACGCACAACTCGGTCGCGCGGGGGTATCGCGAAGGCCCGCCCCGCCGGACAGTGACGCCGCACCCCGTCGCCGTGGAGGATGCCATGACCCTGTCACGCCGTTGCGCGGAAACGCTGATCGACCTTGTCGAGATCAAGCTGAGCTGCCTGGAGATCACCGACCGCGAGGACCAGCGCGAAAAGGAACTGCTGCAGCGTTGCGTGCAGGAACTCAACGCTGAATTGCGCGGGGAAAACGGTGCGCTCGCCAACTTCGCGGCGCCCAAGCGCCGTGGCCGGCGGCCCAAGCATCTGCAGTTCCACGAACTGCACGTCGCCTGATCCGCTGTCCGCGGGGCCGCGGTTCCGCCTCACCCCAATGCCGGCTCCTCCGCCAGGGCCGGCTGCATGGCCGGCGCCTCGCGGGGCAGCAGGATGGTGAAGCGGGTGCCCTGCCCCGGCCAGGACTGCACCGACACGGTGCCGCCCAGCGGGCCGGTGACGGTGTTGAACACGATGTGAAGCCCAAGGCCTGACCCGCCCTGCCCACGCTTGGTGGTGAAGAAGGGGTCGAAGACCTTCGACAGATGTTCCGGCGCGATGCCGACGCCATCGTCGATGAAGTCGATCCGCACCTTGTCGGCCCCGTCCGGCTGGGCGGTGATCCTGATCGTGCCGGACGGCTTCTCCGACAGGCGCTCGCCGTCGCCATAGGCGTGGACGACGGCGTTGATGACCAGATTGGTCAGCACCTGCCCCAGCGCGCCGGGAAAGCTGTCCATCGTCAGCTCGTCGTCGCACTCCACCGCGATCTTCAGGTTGGTGCGCTTCAGGCGGGGCCGCAGGGAGAACAGCAGTTCGCGGATATAGCTGCCCAGCTCGAACACCCGCCGGTCGCCGGACGACTGGTCGACCGCGACCTGCTTGAAGCTCTGCACCAGTGACGCCGCGCGGTCCATGTTGGCCATCAGCAGGCGGCTGCTTTCGCTCAGGCCATCCAGGAATTCGAGGAAATCGGAACGCCGCAGCGCGTTGCCGGTAAAGCGGTCGCGCAGGGACTGCGCCTGTTCGCCGATGTGGCTGGCGGCGGTCAGGCCGATGCCGATGGGCGTGTTGATCTCGTGGGCCACCCCCGCCACCAGCTGGCCCAACGATGCCATGGTTTCGGCCTGGATCAGGCTTTCCTGCGCCTCCCGCAGGTCGGCCAGCGCCTGTTCGGCCTCCTCCCTGGCCTGGATCATCGCCGACTCGGCGGCCTTGCGGTCGGTGATGTCATAGAGCCAGGTCAGCAGCGCCGATTCGCCGTCCAGTTCGATGCTGTTCCACGAGGACAGCACCCAGACGATGCTGCCGTCCGGCCGGCGGAAGCGGATCTCTGCATTGCGGAAGGCGCCCTCGCGGTCGAATCGGGCGATCAGCGCCTCGCGGTCGGCTGGGTCGGCATAGAGGTCCGCCACCGGCGAGCGCATCAGCTCCGCCCTGTCGCGCCCCATCAGCCGCACGGACTGGGCGTTGCAGAACAGCCAGCGGCCGTCGCGCGTGGTGACGTTCACCGCGATCGGCGCCGCCTCCATGATCTTCAGCAGCCGTTCCTCGCTGGCGCGCAGCCGCTCTTCCTGCCGACGAGCCTCGGTGATGTCGGTCATGATGCCGGCATAGCGCACCGCCCGGCCGGTCTTGTCGCGAAAGGCGCGGCCCTTGGCGGCGATCCACACCCAGCCGCCGGCCTCGTGGCGCAGGCGGTAGGAATAGGCGTAGGCCGAGGTCTCCCCCGCCAGATGCGAGGCGATGTGGGCCAGCACGCGGTCGCGGTCTTCCGCATGCAGCCGGCGTTCCCAGAAATCGGGGGGCATGGCCGGCCGGCTGCGATAGCCCAGCATGCGCGGGAAGGTGTCCGACCACCAGCAGGTGCCGGCCACCAGATCGGCGTCCCACACCGCGGCCCCGGTCGCCTCCAGCGCCATTTCCAGCCGCTCGCCGATCTCCGGTTCATGGAGGGGCGGCGCCGACGCGACCCTGCCGGAGCCGGTGCCGGAACCAGTGCCTGACATGCCCGGCGGACGGACGGCCGTCCGGCGCCCGGCATACCGGCCCAGCAGCACCCCGAGCAGACCGCCGACAGCCCCAGCCGCCAGCGCCACCATCACCGGCTCCGCCGCCATGGTTCCTCCACCGTTTCCAGCACTGTGACGATGGAAACCGGGAAAATTCAACTGTGGCTTTACCGTACAGACGGACAGTACCCAAGAAAAAAGCCCCTCCGCCGGGCGGAGAGGCTTTCTTTCGGACAGGGTGGGGATTTCGCCCCGCCAACAGGCTGTGGCCGCTTAGCCTTTCAGCTTCTTGGTCAGGATTTCGTTGACCATGGCCGGGTTGGCCTTGCCCTGGGTCGCCTTCATCACCTGACCGACGAAGAATCCGAACAGCTTGTCCTTGCCGCTGCGGAACTCCGCCACCTTGTCGGGGTTGGCGGCCAGAACGGCGTCGATCGAGCCTTCGATGGCGCTGGTGTCGGTGACCTGGCGCAGACCCTTCTTCTCGACGATGTCGGCGGCTTTCTCGCCGGTCTCGAACATCGTTTCGAAGACTTCCTTGGCGATGCGGCCGGAGATGGTGTTGTCGGCGATCAGGTCGATCAGGCCGCCGAGATTTTCGGCCGACACCGGGCTCTCCTCGATCTCCTTGCCGGCCTTGTTCAGATAGCCGAACAGCTCGCCGGTGACCCAGTTGGAGGCCAGCTTCGGATCGCGGCCCTTGGCAACCGCCTCGAAATAGTCGGCCTTCGACTTCTCCGAGACCAGCACGCCGGCGTCATAGACCGACAGCTTGTAATCTTCGATGAAGCGGGCCTTCTTGTCGTCCGGCAGTTCGGGCAGCGTCTTCTTGATGTCCTCCACCCAGTCCGCATCGAGTTCGAGCGGCAGCAGGTCGGGATCGGGGAAATAGCGGTAGTCGTGCGCCTCTTCCTTCGACCGCATGGAGCGGGTCACGAACTTCGTCGTGTCCCACAGCCGGGTCTCCTGGTCGATCTTGCCGCCTTCCTCGATGATTTCGATCTGGCGGCGCGCCTCATACTCGATCGCCTGCATGACGAAGCGGATCGAGTTGACGTTCTTGATCTCGCAACGGGTGCCGAAGGCGTCGCCCGGCTTGCGCACCGACACGTTGACGTCGCAGCGCATGGAGCCTTCCTCCATGTTGCCGTCGCAGGTGCCGAGATAGCGCAGGATCGAGCGCAGCTTGCGCACGTAGGCGCCCGCCTCCTCCGAACTGCGCATGTCGGGTTCCGACACGATCTCCATCAGCGCCACGCCCGACCGGTTCAGGTCGATGTAGGTCTTGGAGGGGTGCTGGTCGTGCAGCGACTTGCCCGCGTCCTGTTCCAGATGCAGGCGGGTGACGCCGACGGTGCGGCTGGTGCCGTCCGGCAGGTCCAGCACGATCTCGCCCTTGCCGACGATCGGCTGCAGGAACTGGCTGATCTGATAGCCCTGCGGCAGGTCGGCATAGAAGTAGTTCTTGCGGTCGAAGACCGAGTTCAGGTTGATCTGCGCCTTCAGGCCCAGACCGGTGCGCACCGCCTGCTCGACGCAATATTCGTTGATGACGGGCAGCATGCCGGGGAACGCGGCGTCGACGAAGCTGACCTGGCTGTTCGGCGCGGCCCCGAATTCGGTGGCGGAGCCGGAGAACAGCTTCGCGTTCGAAATCACCTGGGCATGGACCTCAAGCCCGATCACGACTTCCCAATCGCCCGTTTCACCCTGGATGTACGACATCGTTCCGCTCTTCGACGTTCACGGCACGGGACCGGACGGGCGCCGCCCTGGAAAAGGGCGCCCCGGCCATACCCTTGGAATCCTGTTTCTTCTAACGCCCTTTGCGCCCGCGCGCACGCTTTATCGCGCCGCGGCTTTCCTACCACCGCCCTACCCCCGCCCTACCCCCATTGTGCGGCCGGCCACAGACGCGCCGTTAACCCTCAGGCAAGCTTTGCCCGCCACGCTGAACAGGACGAGCGCGGGAGGGTATGATGTCGGTGCGGAAGCTGGTGCGGAAGGTCGGGTTCGGTGTCGGTCTGGGCGCGCTGCTGATGGCGGGCGCCGCACTCGGCCATGCCGCCACTCACCCTGACGGCCTGTCGCTCAGCCCGGTCACCGTGAACCCGGTGCCCGCCGCGCCCTCTTCGTCCGAATTTCCCGATGCGGCGATGTCCCGCAACGACCAGGGCGACGTCACCGTCCTGCGCCTGGACGGCATCATCACGCCGGGGGCGGAGCGCAACTTCGTCGATGCCCTGCGCGCCCTGCCGGCCCGCCGACCGCTGGTGATCGAACTGTCGAGCCCCGGCGGCTTCACCGCCGCCGGCTACCGGATGATCGACGCCGTGCTGGCCGAACGCCAGGGCGGGCGGCCGGTCGCCACGCGGGTGCGCGACGGCGACTCCTGCGAAAGCATGTGCGTCGGCCTTTATCTGGCCGGTTATCCGCGTTATGCCGCCCCGCGGGCGGAGTTCATGGTGCATGCGCCGCGCATGGCCGAGAATGGCCGGATGACGATCCGCTCCATCCAGATGATGGTCGACCGTTTGGTGTCGCTCGGCGCCTCGCCGGCCTGGATCCAGCGGGTGACGGCGGAGGGCGGCTTCTCCGGCGCCCGCGATTACCGCGAGACCGCCGACCGGCTGAGCGCCGACGGCGCCAACATCGTCACCGACCTGCTGCGCTGACCAGCCCCTCGGCGACCGCCTCCGGCGTACGGCCGACGATGCGCTCGTAAACTTCCGGGTCGGTCGCCCCCTCGGTCCCGAACACCAGCACGCGGGCGTCGGGCACGAGGCCCAGCGCCAGCCGGGTTTCCTCATGTGCCGCGGCGCAGAGCAGCCCGGCCAGACCGGCAACGCCGGATTCGCCGGCCACCACCGGACGGCCGCCATGCTTGCCTTCCGCCAGCTTGCGCATGGCGGCGATCGCCCCTTCGTCGGGAATGGTCAGGAAATCGTCGGCGCCGCGCTCCAGGATCGCCCAGGCCAGCAGCGAAACCTCGCCGCAGGCAAGCCCGGCCATCACCGTGTCCAGATCGCCCTCCGACCGCACCGGACGCCCGGCCACCGCGCTCTGGTACAGGCAGTCGGCGCTGTGCGGCTCCACCACCACGAAGCGCGGGCGCTGCCGGCCCCAGCTTTCCCACAGATGGCCGCAGACCGCGGCGGGCAGCGCGCCGACGCCGCCCTGCACGAAGACATGGGTCGGCCGCTCGCTGGCGGGCAGTTGCGAGATCGCCTCCTCCACCATCATGGTGTAGCCCTGCATCACGTCGCGCGGAACATCCATATAGCCGGTATAGGAGGTGTCGGAGACGACGAACCAGCCCTGCTCCGCCGCATCGGCGGCGGCCCGGCGCACCGCGTCGTCGTATGACCCGTCGACCACCACCACCCGCGCCCCGTACGCCTCGATGGCGTCGCGGCGGCCGGGCGTACAGGCGGCGGGCACGTACACCACGCAATTGCAGCCGAACACCTGCGCGCCCCAGGCCACCGACCGGCCATGGTTGCCGTCGGTCGCCGTGGTGACCGTCAGCGTCCGTGTCACCTTGGCATAGCGGCCGACGACGAGGTCCAGCGCCGTCACCGGCACGCCGGGCACCCGCGCCGTCACCTCCCGCGCGAGCAGGCGCAGCACGGCGTACGCCCCGCCCAGAGCCTTGAAGCTGCCGAGAGCGAAGCGGGCGCTTTCGTCCTTGTACCACAGGCGGTCGATCCCCGCCTCCCGCGCCAGTCCCGGCAGGGAGCGCAGCGGGGTGGGCGCATAACCGGGCCAGGCGCCGATCTCCGCCATCGCCTCCTCGAAGGCGGCGCGGCTGAGGATCGCGCGCTCCGACGGGCCATAGACCCGGTCATGGTCGGCATGCGGATTGGAAAAATGGCGCGGCAGGCAGGAGGATGGCGAGACGGCGTGGTGGGGCATGGCTTCGCTCTCCGGGCCGGCGATGCCGTCGGCGACGGCACATCCCACGACCACCCATAACGAGACCAAAAGCCACCGCCCGCCGTCAAGGCGCCAGCGTGGGCGCGGCTGCTACCGAATGAAGCATTCCGGACGGCGGGAAGACGCCGTCAGCGCTTCCATTCGCGGCTGGACTTGATGAAGTCGGTCAGGGTGACGCCGATCTTGTCGTCGATGATCGCCACCTCGCCGCGGGCGACCAGCACGCCTTCGACATAGACGTCGGTCGGATCCTTCAGATGACGGTCGAGTTCCACCACGGCGCCGCGGCCCAGCTTCAGCAGGTCGCGGACGCGGAGCATGGCGGTGCCGATGACGACCTTGATCTCCACCGGCGCGTCGCCGATGGCGAAGGACGAGGCGTCGCCGTCGTTGGGATCGGCGGCGCCGAGCAGGTCGTCGATGTTGGCCATGGCTGTCCAAGCTCCCGCGCCGGAAATGGCGCCCTCTTACACGAACGGGACATCCTACACCCCGGACGGGCTAGCCGGCAACGCCACCGACCGATGGGGATTGCGACAAGATTGGGCTTTTCCCATACCGGCGCTTCGCCCACACTGTCCGCCCGCCCGCTTGTCGGTCTTTTCGTTGCCGATGCGCAACAATCCAGGCACGACAGGGCATCGACCAACCGGAACCGGGTTTATCCTGATGACCGACAGCAGCATTTCCCCGCTTGTGGACGCTTCCTGGCTGAAAAGCCGGCTCGACAGCCCCGGCATCGTCGTCCTCGACGTGCGGACCCCGCCTGCCGGCGGCTTCGTTTCGGGATCGGTTCATTCCGACTACGCAACGGCCGGTTGGCGGACTGTGGTTGGCGGCGGGGCCGGGATGCTGCCGGAACCGGATGTGCTGGCGGGACTGATCGGCGGGCTGGGGATCGGCAACGGCGACCATGTCGTTCTGGTGGCGGCGGGCGCCAACGCATCGGACATGGGCAACGCCACCCGCGTCTATTGGACCTTCAAGATGCTGGGCCACGACGCGGTATCGGTGCTGGACGGCGGTTTCGCCGCCTGGACCGCGGCCGGCGGACCGGTCGAACCGCAGCCGGCGGTTCGCCAGCCGACCCGCTTCACCGTCCGCCCGCGCGCCGACCTGCGCGCCACCCTGGAGCAGGTCGAGGCGGCGGTGCAGGCCGGCGGCACGCCGCTGCACGACGCCCGCTCGCCCGAGCAGTTCGCCGGCAAGGCCAAGAGCCCGCAGGCCCGTGCCGCCGGCACCATCCCCGGCGCGGTCAATCTCGACATCGCCGCCCTCTTCTCCCCGGCGGAGCACCGCTTCGCCTCGCCCGAGGCGGTGAAGGCGATGGCCGATCAGGCCGGACTGCCGCTGCGCGACCAGCCCATCACCTTCTGCAACACCGGCCACCTCGCCTCGGTGTCCTGGTTCGCGCTGAGCGAGATCGCGCGCGTGCCGGGGGTGCGGCTCTATGACGGCTCCATGTCGGAATGGAGCGCCGATCCGCAGCGGCCGTTGCAGTCCGAAAGCTGAGTTACGCCTTCGCCCGGCGGCGGCGCAGACGGCCGAGGTCGCTGCGCCGCACCAGCCCCAGCAGGACGGCGGCGACGGCATAAACGGCCAGCCCAACCACTGCCAGCACCAGGAGCCCGCCGAGCCGTTCCACCACGCCGGCGGCGCCCAGCCAGGGGGCCAGCCGCTCCGTCGCCAGCCACAGGGCGCCCGCCATGACGGCGGCGGCAATCGCCATGCGCGGCAGGTTGCGGGTCAGCCGCGCATCGGCGCGGAACAGGCCACGGCGGTGCAGCAGCAGCGCCAGCAGCCCTGCATTCACCCAGGCGCCGACCGAGGTGGCGACCGCCAACCCGACCTGGGCCAGCGGTCCCATCAGCACCAGCTTCAGCGCCACATTGATGGCGACCGCCGCCAGCGCCACCCGCACCGGCGTCGCCGTGTCGTGGCGGGCGTAGAAGCCGTTGACCAGGCTGCGGATCACCACGAAGGCCGGCAGCCCCAGCGCATAGGCCTGCAGGGTCAGCGCCGAAGCGGCGGCGTCGGACGGGCCGAAGGCGCCGCGTTGGAACAGCACGGACAGGATCGGCGTGCCCGCCACCAGGAAGGCGACGGCGGCCGGCAGGGTCAGCACCAGCGACAGCTCGATGGCGCGGTTCTGGCTGTCGACCGCACCGGCCTCGTCGCCGCTCTTGATCCGCTTGGACATTTCCGGAAGCAGAACGGTCCCGACGGCGATGCCGATCACCCCCAGCGGCAGTTGGTTCAGCCGGTCGGCGTAATAGAGGTAGGACACCGCCCCCGTCGGCAGGGCCGAGGCGATCAGCGTGTCGGCGAACAGGCTGATCTGGGTCAGCCCCGATCCCAGCGCCGCCGGCCCCAGCACCGTCAGGAAGCGCTTCACGTCGGGCGACAGGCGCGGCATCACCGGCCGCAGGGTCATGTCGGCCCGCCGGGCGTCCCAGGCCAGATAGAGATACTGCGCGCCGCCCGACGCCAGAACGCCCCAGGACAGCGCGTGTCCCGCCGTCGGCATCAGCGGCGTGCCAACCACCAGCGCCGCGATGAGGCACAGGTTCATCAGGATCGGCGCCGCGGCGGCCGAGCCGAAGCGGCTCATGCTGTTCAGCACGCCGCCATAGAGCGAGACCAGCGAGATCAGCAGCAGGTACGGGAAAGTGATGCTGGTGAACAGCACCGCCAGCCGGAATTTCTCCGGGTCGTCGGCGAAGCCGGGGGCGAAGACCTTCATGAATTGCGGCATGAAGGCCAGCACCGCCAGCAGCAGCACCATCTGCACGATGACCAGCAGCGTCATCACCTCGTCGGCGAAGCGGCGGGCGGCAGCGGCACCGTCCTGCACCAGCTTGCCCGAGAACAGCGGCACGAAGGCGGAGTTGAAGGCACCCTCGGCGAACAGGGCGCGGAAATGGTTCGGCAGCCGGAAGGCGACGAAGAAGGCGTCGGCAACCGGCCCGGCGCCGAGCAGCGCCGCGGTCAGCACGTCGCGCAGGAAACCGAGCACCCGGCTGGCCAGGGTCAGGCCGCCGACGGACAGGATATGACGGAACACGATGGCAGGGTCGCTTCTGTGATGCGGATGATGCCCGGCGGCATCCTAGCGATGCGGCCGCGTTCGTCATAGGATCGCCGCCCGCATTCGTCCAGAACGCATCTCCAATCACCCATTCGGTCGAAGGCCCCTGACATGCCGCAGCAAGCCCTCCCCCTGACCTATCTGGAAGCCGGCGAAGCCAACGGCGGAACGCCGATGCTTGTCCTGCACGGGCTGTTCGGCTCGGCCCGCAACTGGCAGACGCTGGCCCGCCGCTTCGGCGAGCAGCACCGGGTCTATGCGCTGGACCTGCGCAACCACGGCGGCGCCCCCTGGGCGGACGGCATGAGCTATCCGGAGATGGCGGCCGACGTGCTGCGCTTCCTGGACGACCGCGGCTTCGCCCGCGCCACTGTCGTCGGCCATTCGATGGGCGGCAAGACCGCCATGGCGCTGGCGCTGGCGCATCCCGACCGGGTGGAACGGCTGGTGGTCGCCGACATCGCCCCCGTGGCCTACACCCACACCCACGCCCCCTATGTCGCCGCGATGAAGGCGGCGAAGCTGGAGGGCGTCACCCGCCGGCCGGAGGTGGAGGCCCAGCTGGCCGATGCCGTGCCGGAGGCGCCGCTGCGCTCCTTCCTGATGCAGAATCTGGTGCTGGAGAACGGCGTCTTCTCCTGGCGGATCAACCTCGACTCCATCGGCGCGAACATGGAGGGGTTGATCGGTTTCCCCGATTTCGGCGGCGCCCATTATGACGGCCCCACCCTCTTCATCGGCGGCGGTGCGTCGGACTACATCCGGCCGGAGCATCACGACGCCATCCGCCGTCATTTCCCCAAGGCGGAAATCCGCATGATCGAGGGGGTCGGGCATTGGCTGCATGCCGAACGTCCGGCCGAATTCGCGGCGCTGGTGGAGGGATTCCTCTGATTTCCGCGGCAAAACCCCGCATTTTCGCGTGGTTGTAAGCCGAAGCAGATATTGCATCGCCCGGACGTCGGGGCTATCAAGCCTGCGCGCCTTAAAACGCGGCCTGCGAGACAACGCGGCTGCCATTCCTCGAAGGATCGACCGACCATGAGCGTCATCACCGAGATTCACGCCCGCGAAATCCTGGACAGCCGCGGCAACCCGACCGTGGAAGTCGACGTTGCGCTGGACAGCGGCGCCTTCGGCCGCGCCGCAGTGCCGTCGGGCGCCTCCACCGGCGCCCACGAAGCGGTCGAGCTGCGCGACGGCGACAAGTCCCGCTTCGGCGGCAAGGGCGTGCTGAAGGCGGTCGAGTCCGTCAACGGCGAGATCTACGACGCGCTCGCCGGCCTGGACGCCGACGACCAGCGCGCCATCGACCTCGCCATGATCGACCTGGACGGCACCGAGAACAAGAGCCGGCTCGGCGCCAACGCCATCCTGGGCGTGTCGCTGGCGGTCGCCCGCGCCGCCGCCGAGGATGCCGGCCTGCCGCTCTACCGCTATGTCGGCGGCGCCTTCGCCTCGCTGCTGCCGGTGCCGATGATGAACATCATCAACGGCGGCGCCCATGCCGACAACCCGATCGACATCCAGGAATTCATGATCATGCCGGTGGGCGCCGAGACCGGCGCCGACGCCATCCGCATGGGTTCCGAGATCTTCCAGTCGCTGAAGAAGAAGCTGAAGGACGCTGGCCACAACACCAATGTCGGCGACGAGGGCGGCTTCGCCCCCAACATCGGTTCGACCGACGAAGCGCTCGGCTTCGTCATGAAGGCGATCGAGGCCGCCGGCTACAAGCCGGGCGACGACGTCATGCTGGCGCTCGACGCCGCCTCGACCGAGTTCTTCAAGAACGGCAAGTACGAGCTGGCCGGCGAAGGCAAGTCGCTGTCGCCGGAGCAGATGGTCTCCTATTGGTCCGATCTGGTCGGCCGCTTCCCGATCATCTCGATCGAGGACGGCATGGCGGAAGACGATTGGGAAGGCTGGAAGGCGCTGACCGACGCCATCGGCAGCAAGGTGCAGCTGGTCGGCGACGACCTGTTCGTCACCAACCCCAAGCGTCTGGCCCAGGGCATCCGCCAGGGCGTCGCCAACTCGATCCTGGTGAAGGTCAACCAGATCGGCACGCTGTCGGAGACGCTGGAAGCGGTGGATATGGCGCACAAGGCCGGCTACACCGCCGTCCTGTCGCACCGCTCGGGCGAGACCGAGGACAGCACCATCGCCGATCTGGCGGTCGCCACCAACTGCGGCCAGATCAAGACCGGCTCGCTGAGCCGTTCGGATCGTCTGGCCAAGTACAACCAGCTGATCCGCATCGAGGAGCAGCTCGGCGTCGCCGCCCGCTTCGCGGGGCGCGGCATCCTGAAGGCCTGACGGTCTTAGGCTAAGAAAAAGCCCCTCTCCGAATTGCCGGAGAGGGGCTTTTTTGTTGGCTGGGTGCGGGCTTCGGATGCCCCCACCCTAACCCTCCCCCGCTACGCAGGGGAGGGAACTGCCGCCTCTCACTCCCCGACGAGAGCGCCGATCATCTTGCGGACGGCGGTCATCTGGAAACCGCCCTTGCGGGCGAAGTCGTAGCCGGTATAGCCGAACCAGTCCCAGCAGGCCTTGGGGTTGGAGGACAGCTTGGCGTCGCCGTCGATCTGCGGATACAGCACGACGATGTTGTTGACGTCGGCCCAGCGGTTGTAGCCGGCATGCACGGCGAAATGGTCGCCGATCAGGTTCGACGCCATCTTGCAGCCATGGAAGGCGACATGGATGCGGCAGGTCTGCTTGCCGCCGTCGCAGGCTTCCGGAACATAGACGTAGCCGGTCTTGGCCATGCCGCTGCGGCTGGGGTCGCCGACGAAGGGGGCCTGGTTGAACAGCTGCGGCTGGCGGGCCGCGGCCGGAGCGTTCGGGATCTTGGCATCGGCGTAGAAGAAGCGGACGATGGCGCCTGCCTGATCGTACTGGCAGTTGTTGATGTATTCGCTCTTCTCATCCTCCTTCGGGATGAAGTCGCAGGCGGCGCCATAGCCGTCGGTGATGTAGGCATGCGCCGCCTTCGGCAGCTTCACATAGGTGAAGTTCGCCGCCGTCACGCCCAGCGCCTTGTAGAACTGCTCGGTGGCGTCGGCGACCGGGCGCTTCACCGTCAGATCGTTGTCGCCGTTGAACAGGTAGATCTTCGACTGCGCCATGTTGGACAGCGGATCGATGTCCTTGGCCTTCTCGCGCGCCTTGGCGTTGGCGACCAGCGCGTCGACGTTGGGGGCGCCCATCGCCACGTCCATGCAGCGCTTCAGCGCCACCACCGCCGGGGCGATGCCGCCCTCCGACACCTCGGCACAATCATAGGGTCCGCCAGCGACGAGGCCGGCCGCCTTGACCAGCCCCGAATAGGCGACCTGGAACTGCCCGGCCATATAGGCGCCGGAGGAAATGCCCGACACCGTGGTCTGCGCCGGGTCGATCTTCAGCTTCAGATCCGACAGCTTGACTTGCGCCGCCGCGGGAAGCGGTGCCAGGACGACGAGCGCCGCCAGCGCGGCTTTCACAATGACTTGCTTGGAAATGCTCATGGGAGGGTCACCTTTGCCCTGCTAGGGGTGTCAACGTCGCATGGACAGCGGCGATCTGCGCCCCGCCCCTTCGTCGCGTCATCCGTCCCCGCCGTGCCGATCCGGTCCCGGCAAGCCGGGCGGCGCACGATCAGATTGTTGCCGGCCGCCCGGGGGCTGAAACCGTGGCCGAAGCCTGCGCCGAAGGTAGCAATGCAATGGTGATTGTCTAATAAAAAGAATATCAGGCGGCGCGATACACGCATCCATACGCAACGCCGCACCCTGCCGCCGCCGATCCCGCAGGCGTGGAGCGGTCATGGAAAAGGCCGGCGGAGCCTTCGCCCCGCCTGCCTTTCATCCATACCCTGCATCCCGCCCGGCTCTGCGGCCCACGCCGGGTGCCGAATCGGGCGTCTCAGCTCCGCAAATAAGCCAGGACGGTCTCCGGCGAGGATTCGCCGTAGGGATCGCCGTTCTCGCCGTCGTCGTTGATGCCCGGTTCCTCGAACCACTTCTCGACGACGCCATCCTTCACGACCATGGCATAGCGCCAGGACCGGAAGCCGAAGCCGACATGGTCCTTGTCGATCAGCATGCCCATCCGGCGGGTGAAATGGCCCGAACCGTCGGGGATCAGCTTCACCTTCTTCAGGTTCAGGCTCTTGCCCCACTGGTACATGACGAAGGCGTCGTTGACGCTGAGGCAATAGACCTCGTCGATGCCGAGATCCTTGAAATCGTCATAGAGCCGTTCGAAGGCCGGGCACTGCTCGTTGGAGCAGGTCGGCGTGAAGGCGCCGGGCAGGGAGAACAGAACCACCCGCTTGCCCAGGAACAGCTCGTCGCTCCGCACATCCTGCCAACGGAACGGGTTGGGTCCGCCGACGCTCTCGTCGCGCACGCGGGTCTTGAACACCACCGAGGGGACCTTGCGCCCTTCCATCATCTTCTCCGGCTGTGGTTGGGGTGGACCGGCGGAATTGCCGCCGCGGCCAACGATACCGGCAATGCCCGCCCCCTCCAACCGGCCATAGGTCATGCGTCACTGCTGGCCAGGCGGGGCAAATCACCCCGAATGAACAAACAATACCGGAGCGGTCTTGCGCAAAAGTGGTGGCATCCGGTGGCAATCCTGTGACGTCCCCGAATGTTAAGGTCCCATTTACCAAGATGGCGTTCTCTGAACTCGCCTGCATCCAGTGGGCACTGTGCCGACCGGTGACAATTGGAGGGCTGTTCATGCCTGTTTCGACCAAGTCCAACTCTTTGCAACAGCCCGGCAACAATAAGCCGGAAGCCGCTTTCAAACGCGGTTATTTCACCAGGATACTCGTTAGTACATTTGTCTTCAGCGCCACCATCAACGCCCTGATGTTGGCCATGCCGCTTTATTCGCTGCAGGTGTTCAGCCGCGCCATTCCGTCGGGCAATTACGACACCCTGATCATGCTGACGCTCATCGTCGTCCTCGCGCTGACGCTGAGCGGCTTGCTGGAGATGGTGCGCTCCCGCCTGCTGGCCCGTGCCGGCAATGCGCTGGAGGTGCGCTGGCGCCGCCGGCTGACCGCCGACGCGCTGGACGCCGCCGGCCGCGGCCGTCCGGACAACGGTCCGCTCGCCGACCTGCTGGAGCTGAAGGGCGCCTTCTCGCGTCCGTCGCTGCCGGCGCTGATGGACCTGCCCTGGGCTCCGCTCTACGTCATCGGCATCTACGTCATTCACCCGATGCTGGCGCTGGTGCTGGTGGTGTCGATGGCGATCATGGCGGTGATGGGCTGGATCGGCTATGTGGCCGTCAAGGACATCAACGACGAGAGCAAGCTGCCGGCCGGCCGCGCCCAGAAGCTGTTCGAAGCGCTGGCCTCCCGTTCCGACACCGTGCGCGGCCTGCGCATGGGCAACGCCTCGCTGGACGCCGTCAACCGCGACTTCCTGACCGCCAGCGCCATGCAGGGCCAGGGCTATGAGCGCAGCGCCGCCATCGGCGCCGCCACCAAGTGGGTCCGCATGGTCCTGCAGATCGCCGTGACGGGCATCGGCGCCTGGCTGGTGATCGAGCAGCACCTGTCCTTCGGCGGCATGATCGCCACCTCGATGCTGGTCGGCCGCGGCCTCGCCCCGATCGAGCAGACCGCCGGCGCCTGGGGTGGGCTGGTCCGCTCCGCCCAGGCCGTCCGCCGCCTGCTGCCGCTGCTGAAGCGCCTGTCGCGTGAGCCGGAGCGTCCCTCCGTGCCCGTGGAGAGCGAGCGCCTGACCGTCGAGAACCTGCTGTTCGTCTCCCCCCGCGACCAGAAGCCGATCCTGCGCAGCGTCACCCTGTCGGTCGAGCCGGGCGAGACCGTCTGCATCGCCGGCCCCAACCGCTCGGGCAAGTCGGTTCTGGCCCGCCTGCTGGCCGGTGTCGCCCTGCCGTCGGCCGGCACGGTGCGGCTGGGCGGCCTGTCCGTCGCCACCCTGACCCCCGACAGCCCCGAACAGGGCATCGGCTACCTGCCGCAGCAGGTCGATCTTCTGCCCGGCAGCATCGCCGACAACATCGCCCGCTTCACCACCGCCACCCGCGAACAGGTGGAGGAGGCCGCCAAGGCCGTCGGCATCCACGAGTGGATCGAAAGCCTGCCCATGGGCTACGAGACCGAGGTCAACGATCCGCTGTCCCCGATCACCGGCGCCAGCGCCCGCCTGATCGGCCTTGCCCGCGCCGCCTTCGGCCAGCCGCCGCTGCTGGTGCTGGACGAGCCGACCGCCGGCCTGGACGAGCTGGGCATCAAGGCGGTCCGCGCCTTCGTCGCGGCCTGCAAGGAGCGCGGGGCGACCACCATCGTCATGACCCACGCCCCGATCTTCGTCGACATGTCCGACCACACATATGTCCTGAAGAACGGCATGGCGATGGAGCTGCCGCGTCCGGACCAGCAGCAGGCCCAGCCCGGCGCCGTCAACCTCGCCCGCCTCCGCAATCTCGGCCCTCAGGGTCCGTCCGCCGCCACGGCGGGGGCCACCGGCTGACCGCCGGCACCGCCCCCAAGACCGACCATCCGGTTAGCGACGCCAGACCCGACAGAGCCAAGGAAGCCCCATGACCACGATGACCACGACCTTTCCCGCCCCGCTGTCCGGTGACAACGGCTCCGAAACCCCCGCCGGCAAGCCGTCGCGCAAGACGGCTACCATCACCTCGATCCATGCGCTGCGGGCGACGATGCCGGAAACCGGCGTGCGCGGCCTGCTGCTGGGCGGCTTCCTGGTCCTGGCGGTCGGCTTCGGCGGCATGACCGGCTGGGCGGCGGTGGCCCCGCTGCACAGCGCGATCAGCGCGTCGGGCTCGCTGGCGCCGGAAACCGGCCGCAAGGTGGTGAAGAACACCGAAGGCGGCGTCATCAGCGCCATCCTGGTCCATGAGGGCGACCGCGTCGACGCCGGTCAGGTCCTGATGCGGCTGGACAACACCGAGGCGCAAACCCGCCTGGACATGCTGAACGCCGCGCTGTTCGACACGCTGGCCTCCGAAGCGCGCCTGTCGGCCGAGCTGTTCGAGAAGCCCGCCATCGAATGGCCGGCCGAGCTGGCCGCCCGCCGCGGCAAGGAGCCGGCGGTCGACAACGCCATGCTTAACCAGGAAAAGCTGTTCCAAGTCCGCCGCAACCAGTTGGAGACCGAGGCCAAGCTGACCCAGGACCGCATCGCCACGCTGGGCGACGAGGTGAGGAGCCTGGAGCAGCAGCGCGCCTTCCTGAACCGCGAGATCAAGCTGTCGGACGAGGACATCCAGATCACCCAGGGCCTGCTGGACCGCGGCAACTCCACCCGCACCAAGCTGGTGGCGGCGCAGAAGGAAAATGCGCAGCTCCACGCCCAGGACCACGAGCTGGAAGCCCGCATGTCGCAGTCGCGCCAGCAGGCGGTCGACGCCCAGGGCGATCTGGTCCGCCGCCGCAGCGACTTCCGCGAGAAGGTGCTGGTCGAGCTGGACAAGGCGCGCGGCGACGCCCAGAAGCTGGCCGAACAGATCCGCGACGCCAAGAACCGCCTGGACAACCGCACCATCAAGGCGCCGGACGCCGGCAACGTCGTGATGTACGGCCACCCGGCCGTCGGCGGCACCATCACCGCCAACGAGCCGGTGCTGGACATCGTTCCCGACGACAAGGCCCTGCTGGCCGAGGTCCGCATCCAGCCGAAGGACATCAAGTCGATGGCCGTCGACCTGCCGGTGAAGGTGCAGCTGACCGCCTATGACAGCCGCGTCGTCGGCACCATCGACGGCACCGTGTCCTACGTCTCGGCCGACCGCCTGACCGACAATGCCACCCGCCAGGAATATTATCTGGCCCGCATCCGCCTGAAGGATGCCGACAGCCACGAGGTCCGCAACCTGAAGATCAAGGCCGGCATGCCGGTGGAAGCCCGCATCGTGCTCTCCGCCCGCACCCCGCTGGACTATCTGATCCAGCCGTTGCGCCAGTCCTATGTGAAGGCGTTCATCCAGGAGTGACGGGGCACCCGAAGCCATCCCCCGCCAAAACGCAAAAAGCCCCCGGCCATCCGGCCGGGGGCTTTTTCTTTACCCAGGCTCCTCAGCTCCGCCCCGGCCGCAGGTCCGGCTTCGGCGGAACCGCCATCGGGGTCGGCAGCGGCTCCGGCATCTGGATCGCTTCCGTCTGCTCCCGCGTGCGGCGGGATGCCGCACGGTCCTCGGCGAGGCGGTCCATCGCCTGTTGGCGCTGCGCCTCGGTGCTCAGATCGGTCGGGCGCGGCGGGACCGTACCCAGATTGGGGTAGTCGGTGCGCTCCCCGGTCATGCCGCGGATGGGCGACGAATTGTCGCTGACCGGCGAGGGCTCGCCGGTGACGGCCCCCAGAAGGCCGGTGTCCAGCGCCCGGTCGCTGCAGGCCGACAGCCCGAAAACCATTGGCATCGCTACGATTAGCGCGCCGACCGCCCGCCCGGCCGCCGCGATGCCCCGAACGCTGTCCTGACTGCCCGTCACCATCATCCTTCCCCGTGTCTGGCCGCCACGCCACACTTGTGCGACGATCCGCGAAATGAAATGTTCACATCAGCGGTGTATGAGAGGTCCAGGATTTCTCCCGCACCGCACCAGATGGCCGGACCGCCGCACGCAACCAACAGCGACATGGTGCAGACCCCCCAGAATTCATCGCCCGCAAGCCTGTATAGCCGCCCGTCCGCAAGGCCCAAAGCCCAATCTGGCGCAAGCCGGGCCATGAGGACCAAGGTGGTCGACACGATGTGACCGAGACGACGCGACACCCGCCCAAAGAAGAAGGACCGTGCTCATGGCCGAGACCAAGGCCCCCCCCCAGGCTTCCAACCCGGCTTCCCCCCAGGTGCCCGACGTCAAGCTGCCCGACCCGGTCGAGATGTCGCGGGCGATGACCCGCATCGCCGAGCAGAGCCAGCGGCTGGTCTCCGAGTTCCTCGCGCGGCAGGCCTCCGACGGCGCCGGCCCGAAGAGCCCGGATCCGATGGGCGTCGGCCATGCCTTCCTCGAGATGACCACCCGCATGATGGCCGACCCGGCCAAGCTGATGCAGGCGCAGATGTCGCTGTGGCAGGATTACCTGACCCTGTGGCAGCGCACCACCCAGCGCTTCTTCGGGCAGGAGACGCAGCCGGTGATCGCGCCGGCCAAGGACGACCGCCGCTTCAAGGACGCCGCCTGGGACGAGAACACGCTGTTCGACTTCATCAAGCAGTCCTACCTGCTGAGCGCCCGGTGGATGCAGTCGACCGTCAATCAGGTCGACGGGCTGGACGACCACACCGCCAAGAAGGTCGATTTCTACACCCGCCAGTTCGTCGACGCGATGGCGCCCTCCAACTTCGTCATGACGAATCCGGAGGTGCTGCGCGCGACCATCGAGAGCGGCGGCGAGAATCTGGTCAAGGGGCTGGAGCATCTGCTGAAGGATCTGGAACGCGGCAAGGGTGAGCTGCGCATCTCCATGACCGACTACGACGCCTTCCAGCTGGGCAAGAACATCGCGGTCACGCCGGGCAAGGTCGTCTTCCAGACCAGCCTGATGCAGCTGATCCAGTACACGCCGACCACGCCGGACGTGAACAAGCGCCCGCTGATGATCGTGCCGCCCTGGATCAACAAGTTCTACATCCTCGACCTGCGCGAGAAGAACAGCTTCATCAAGTGGGCGGTCGACCAGGGCCACACCGTCTTCGTCCTGTCCTGGGTCAACCCGGACGAGACGCTGGCGGCCAAGGGCTTCGAGGACTACATGGTCGAAGGCCCGCTGGCGGCGCTGGACGCCATCGAGAAGGCGACCGGCGAGAAGGACGTGAACGCCATCGGCTATTGCCTGGGCGGCACGCTGCTGTCCTCGACGCTGGCCTACATGGCGGCCAAGAAGGACGACCGCATCAAGTCGGCCACCTTCTTCACCACCATGCTGGACTTCACCGAGGCCGGCGAGCTGTCGGTCTTCATCGACGAGGAGCAGCTGACCTTCATCGAGGGGCAGATGGCCGAGCAGGGCTATCTCGACGGCTCCAAGATGGCGACCACCTTCAACATGCTGCGCGCCAACGACCTGATCTGGTCGTTCGTCGTCAACAACTACCTGCTGGGCAAGGACCCGTTCCCGTTCGACCTGCTGTACTGGAACGGCGACAGCACCCGCATGCCGGCGGCGATGCACAGCTTCTATCTGCGCAACATGTACCAGAAGAACATGCTGGCGCAGCCGGGGGCGGTGACGCTGAAGGGCGTGCCGATCGACCTCGGCAAGGTCAAGGTCCCGACGCTGTTCCTGTCGGCGCGCGAGGACCACATCGCGCCGTGGAAGAGCACCTACAGCGGCGCCCAGCTGTTCAGCGGCCCGGTGAAGTTCGTGCTCGGCGCGTCCGGCCACATCGCCGGCGTCGTCAACCCGCCGGCGGCCAACAAGTACTGCTACTGGACCAGCGACAAGCTGGCCAAGACCTCCGACGAGTGGCTGGAGAAGGCGACCCAGACCCCCGGCTCCTGGTGGCCGGAATGGAACAAGTGGGTCGGCCAGTATGCCAACGGCAAGGTTCCCGCCCGCCAGCCCGGCGACGGCGCCCTGCCCGCCCTGGAAGACGCGCCGGGGTCCTACGTCAAGGTCAAGAACGGGTAAGGCAGAGTTCGGCCGCTTATCCCTACGGAAAACCCCCGCCCTTCCCGGCGGGGGGTTTCCTTTGCGGTCCAATCCGATAGTGTTACGCACGCGCACGTTAAGGGTTTGTTTGCCCTTTTCACGCCACCTAAGGCCTGCGCACATTCGCACGCCCCGGGGATCCGCCGTTCATGCCATCCGACGCCCAGACAGGAATGATGGGAGCCGCCGCGGCGGCGATGGCGAACGCCGAACCGGTCAAGCTCGCCGAACGCTACGAAATCCAGCCGGGCGCGCCGATCCCGCTGCTGAACGCCGTCGGCGGCAATGCCTTCACCGCCAAGGCGCTGCGCGAAAAGCGGATCGAGCCCTTCGCCGTCATCTGCCATGCCTCGATCCTGCCGCGGATGGACATCTGTTCCACCGTCGGCAGCCTCGACAACGCCACCCACATGCGGCTGCTCGACTGGGGGCTGGTGGACTGGCCGCAGGACCGCGGGCGGCGCTATTGCCTGGTGTTCGAACGGCCGGGCGGCAAGCGCCTGATGGGGTCGCTGACCGACACGCTGGACCCGATGCCGGAAGACCAGCTGACCCGGCAGATCATCCACCCGCTGGTGTCAGCGCTGAAGGAGCTGTCGAGCCGCGGCGTCGTCCATGGCGCGATCCGCCCGACCAACCTGTTCTACCGCGATCTCGCCGGCGGCGGGCTGATGCTGGGCGACTGCGTGTCGGCCCAGCCCGGCTACGGCCAGCCGGTCCTGCTGGAGACGATCGAGCGCGGCATGGCCAACCCGGCCGGGCGCGGCACCGGCACGATGGCGGACGACCTCTATTCGCTGGGCGTCACCCTGCTGATCCTGGCGCTCGGCCGTAACCCGCTGTCCGGCCTGGACGACGAGGCGGTGCTGCAGGCGAAGCTGGAGCGCGGATCCTATCCGGCGCTGGTCCAGCAGCACCGGCTGCCGCTGGCGATCAACGAGGTGGTGCGCGGCCTGCTGGTGGACGATCCCAAGCAGCGCTGGACCCTGAACGACCTCGACCTGTGGGTGGCCGGCCGCCGGCTCAGCCCGAAACAGCCGCAGATTTCCCGCCGCGCCGCCCGGCCGCTGGAATTCCAGGGGTCGGAATACTGGCATTGCCGCACGCTGGCCCGCGCCTTCGCCCGCCATGCCCCCGCCGCCGCCTCCGTCATCGAGAGCGGGGAGCTGGACAAGTGGCTGCGCCGGTCGATGGGCGACGACGTGCGGGCGGAGGCGGTCAACAACGCCATCCAGACCGCCTCCAGCGGCAAGGGCGGCAGCCAGGGCGACCGGCTGGTGGCCCGCGTCTGCATCGCGCTCGACCCCGCCGCCCCCATCCGCTACCGCGGCCGGGCGATGATGCCGGACGGCATCGCCACCATGCTGGCCGACGCCTTCATGCGCGGCGAATCCCCCCAGGCGGTGGCGGAGGTGCTGGCCAACCAGCTGCCGATGTTCTGGGTCAACGTCCAGACCGACTTCAAGCCGGAATTCGTGCCGCTGGTGCAGAGTTTCGACCAGCTGCGCGGCTTCCTCGACCGCTCCAGCTACGGGCTGGGGGTGGAGCGTGTTCTGTACGAGATGAACCCGACCATGCCCTGCATGAGCAGCCTGGTCGCCAAGCAGCTGCCGACCACCCTGGCCGAGCTGCTGCGGGCGCTGGACTGGATCGCGGCGGGCGGCGAGCGGCACAAGGACCCCATCGACCGCCAGATCGCCGCCTTCCTGGGCGCCCGCCACAAACGCGGCGACGAGCTGCTCTACACCCAGCTCGGCAGCGGGGTGGAGCCGATGCGGCGCATCATCGCCATGCTGACCATCCTGTCCGACATCCAGGCCCGCACCGGGGTCGATGGGCTGACCCATCTTGCCAGCTGGGTGGTGGCTTTGCTCGACCCCGCCTTCCGCCGCTTCCACAACCGGCCCCAGCAGCAGGAGGTGCGCAAGATGGCGGACGCCGCCGCGCACAACGGCCGGCTGACCGAGCTGCTGAAGGTGGTCGACGATCCCGACGCGCTGCGCCGCGACCGGTTGGAGTTCGAGGCGGCGCAGATCGCCTACCGCGAGGCCGATGCGGAGATGGACAAGATCCGCCACACCATCGCCGACCGCAATTCCATCATCGAAACCTCGGGCCGGCAGGTCGCAGCCATCGCGTCCAGCCTGCTGTCGACCGTGCTGGTCGCCGGCATCATCCTGTTCTTCGCCTTCTGACCGGATCGCGTAAAGTCAATCGACGGGGGGATCGCCATGGCGCGCAAGAAGAAGAAGAAGGGCGGCGGCCTCACGCTGATCCTGCTGATCATCCCGGCGGCGCTGATCGTGCTGCCGACCACCATCCTGTTCGGCATCGGCATGATCCCGACCATCGTCGCCTATGTCGTCGACCGCGATCCCGACAAATCGGCGCCGATCACCGTCGGCGGGCTGAATTTCTGCGGCTGCATGCCCTTCGCCATCGACCTGTGGAAGCACCAGCACACCATCGGCGCCGCCGCGAAGGTGTTCGCCGACCCGCTGGCCTGGCTGGTGATGTACAGCGCCGCCGCCGTCGGCTGGGGCCTCTATTACGGCATCCCGCCGCTGGTCGCCGGGATGGAGGTCACCCGCGCCGAAAAGCGGGTGGAGGTGCTGAAGCAGAAGAAGGTGGCGCTGGTCCAGGAATGGGGGCCGGACGTCGCCGGCGATTATTTCGACGAGTCCGGCGGCATGGAGCCCGACGCCGAGATGGAAGGCGCCTGACCCTCAACCGGTGGAATCGACCGCCGGATAATCGGTGTAGCCCGCCGCCCCGCCGCCGAACAGGCTGTCGGCGCGGAACTCCGCCAGCGGCAGGCCGCGGCGCAGGCGCTCCGGCAGGTCCGGGTTGGCAACGAAAGGCCGGCCGAAGGCGACCAGATCGACCAGCCCGGCCTCCAGCAGCGCCTCTGCCCGCTCCACCGTATAGCGTCCGGCGACGATGATGGTGCCGCGGAAGCGCTCGCGCCAGACCTTGCGCCACTCCATCGGCAGAGGCGTGCCGTTGTTCCAGTCATCCTCGGCGAAATGCAGCCGCGCGACGCCCAGCGCATCCAGCCGCTCGACCACACGGGTGAACAGGCCGTAGGGATCGCCGTCGCTCATCCCCTTCAGCGTGATCAGCGGCGACAGCCGCACGCCGGTGCGCTCCGCCCCGATGGCGGCCGTCACCGCCTCCACCACCTCGATCAGGAAACGCAGGCGGTTGTCCACCGACCCGCCATAGCGGTCGGTCCGCCGGTTGCTGCCGTCGCGCAGGAACTGTTCGATCAGATAGCCGTTGGCGCCATGCAGTTCGACCCCGTCGAACCCGGCCGTCACGGCATTCGCGGCAGCGGCGGCGAACTGGGCAACCGTTGCGGCGATTTCCACCCCATCCATCTCCCGCGGCTCGACGCAGGGCACCATCCCGCCGGTCCCGTCCGGCTCCACCGCCCAGATCGCGGTGTCCGCCGGCAGGATGGCCGAGGGAGCCGGCGGCTTCGCCCCGCCATGGAACATCGGATGCGACACCCGCCCGGTGTGCCACAGCTGCGCGACGATGGGCCCGCCGCGCCGGTGCACCGCATCGGTCACCGCTGTCCAGGCGGCGATCTGCGCCGGCGTGTAAAGCCCCGGCGTCCGCGAGTAGCCCTTGGCGCCGGGACCGATCTGGGTCGCCTCGGTCACGATCAGCCCGGCGCCGGCCCGTTGCGCGTAATAGGCCGGGGCGAGATTCGACGGCACCTCGTCCTCGCCGGCGCGGGCACGGGTCATCGGCGCCATCACCACGCGGTTGGACAGCTCCAGACCGCCCAGCCGGTAGGGGGAGAACAGGGATCCGCTCACAGCAAGCCTCCGCCATCGACGTCGATCACCGATCCGGTGACGAAACCCGTGGTCATCGCGAACAGGAAGGCCGCGGCCACCTCCTCCGCGCGGCCGACACGCCCGACCGGCAGCCCGCCCCCGACCTTCGCATAGAAGGCGTCGCGCCCGGCCGGCGGGATGGCCCGCCAGTTCTCCGTCGCCGTCACGCCCGGCGACACCACGTTGACCCGCAGCGGCGCCAGTTCCTTCGCCAGGGACTTGCCCAACGCCTCGACGGCGGCGTTCATCACCGTCTTGGCCAGCGACCCGACGCTCGCCTTGCGCGACAACAGGCCGGAGGTCAGCGTCACCGACCCGTCCGGCGCCAGATGCGGCAGCGCCGCCTGGACCGCGTCGGCCGCACCCCACAGCTTCACCTCGAAAGCCCGCCGGGCGGCGGAGAGGTCGAGCTGCGCAAAGGCTGGGGAGCCGATCTGCGGCCCTGCGGTCACCACCAGATGGTCGAGGCTGCCGACGCTGCGGAACAGGGCGTCCAGGCTACAGCGGTCGCCCAGGTCGGCGGCCAGCCCCTCGACCCCCAAAGCCTCGGCGGCGATGCGGGTCCTCACCGCATCATGGCCGGCGATGAACACCCGCGCCCCCTGCCCGCGTGCCGCGGCGGCCACCGCCCGGCCGATGCCGGAGCCGCCGCCGATGACGACCACGCTGCGATCCGCCAGCGATGCCGCACCCGCCGCCTTTTCGTTCCTGTCCATGATGCCCGCCCTCACTGCTTGACGATGCCGAGCTGCCGCAGCAGCGTCAGGTTGTCTTCCAGATGCCAGTTCTCGGCAATGCGGCCGTCCGCGACGCGGTAAAGGTCGAAGGCCTGGAAATCGACCGTCTGGCCGTTGCCCTGGGCCTCGCCGAAGCTCCCGGTGAAGTGGCCGCGGAAGCGCAGATGCACCGCCACCCGGTCGCCGTCCGCCACCATGTCCTCGATCGCGGCGGTCAAATCGGGAACCGCGGCGCGGAAGGCGCGGGAGGCCTGCAGCGGCCCGTCGATGCCCTGCGGACGACCCGGCGGCAATGTGCGGTCGGTGAAGCCCGGCGCCAGCGCGGCGCGGGCAAAGGCTTCGTCCCCGCTGTTCCAGAAGGCGGCATAGCGGCGCGCGGCCAGCACGGTCGGCGATGCGGCATCGCCGGCCAGATGGGCGGGCTGCGGCAACGCCTCCGCCGCCGCTGTCGCTGGTCCCATCGGCACGGAAGCGGCGGCCAAAGCGATGAAAAGCGACAGCGCACCGCCGGCAATCCGCCGTCTTGTTCTGGTGGCGATCGGGTCTGTCATGGGAAAATCTCCGGAGGCCGGACGGCGTTTGCCATCCCTCTTGCCTTGAACCCGATTGTGTCCCTCGGCGCCCCGGCAGATAATCCCAGGAGTTTTTGACATATTGCCAATTGGAACTTGATAATGATCGCGCTCGACGACCTTCGCCTGCTGCTTGCCGTCGCGGAGCATGGCAACCTGTCGGCGGCGGCGCGGCAGCTCGGCCTGCTGCCGGCGACGGCGAGCGCCGCGCTGAAACGGATCGAGCAGGCGCTGGGCGCCCGCCTGTTCGAACGCTCGACGCGCAGCGTCCGCCCGACCGATGCCGGGGCCGCCTATCTCGCCAGTTGCCGGCAGGCTCTGGAACAGCTGGACGCGGCGGCCGAACGGCTGGCCGGGGACCGCAGCCGCTTCGCCGGGCCGGTGCGGTTGGCAGCGCCGTCGGACTTCGGCCGGACGGTCCTGCGCCCGTGGCTCGACGAATTCCATGACCGCCATCCGGCCATCCGCATCACCCTGCTGCTGGGCGATCATCTGGCCGACCTGCTGCGCGACGACCTCGACTGCGCGCTGCGCTATGGCGCCCTGCCGGATTCCGCCTTCGTCCGGCGGCGGATGGCGCCGTCGCGCCGGGTTCCGGTGGCCTCGCCCGCCTATCTGGAGGCGCACGGCACCCCCGCCGTGCCGGAGGATCTGCGCGGCCACCGCTGCCTCGTGCTGCTGCGCGGGCGGGAGCCGCTGAACCGCTGGCGCTTCGCCGGGCCGGCGGGCGAACGCAGCATCGTCGTGGAGGCCGACCGTGCCACCGACGACGGCGCCGTGCTGCGCGACTGGGCGCTGGCGGGCTGCGGCATCGCCCACAAATCCTGGCTGGATGTCGCGGCCGATGTCACCGCCGGACGCCTGCGCCCGCTGCTGACGGACTGGAGCGACGAGGACACCCCGCTCCAGCTCCTGTTCGCCTCCGGCCGCCGCCGCCCCTTGCGGGTCGACGCGCTGGCCGACCATCTGGCCGGCCGGATCGCCGCCTATGCCGCCGCCCATCCATTTTCCGCCCGCTGACGAGACTCGACCATCGGTGGCCTTGCAACCTTGTTCCTCGCCGGTGCATGATCGGCGGCGAAGGTCGCAAGGTCGGCCATGAGGTTCGGATGTTCAGCGTCAGCCAGGATGAAGCCGCCGCAATCCAGAAGGCGTTTCACGAGAGCGGCGAGTGGGCGGCGGTCGCCGAGTTGCGGCGGCATTTTCACATTCAGGACAATGTGAACGCCCTGAACGCCGTGCGGTCCATCGTGCGATGGGCGCAGCAGCCGCAGCAGGCGCCGGCATCTCCCGCCTGACCCGACCCGCCTGCCCCGGCCCGCTTAAAAGGCCTCAACCGATCAGGCCGGCCACCGTCCGCGCCACCTCGGCATGGATGGAGTCCTGCTGCTTGAAGCCCTCCGCCGTCTGGGTCAGGTAGCAGGCGACCAGCAGCGGCGCACGGCCCTCCGGCCAGACGATGGCGATGTCGTTGGCGGTGCCGTTGGTGCCGGTCCCCGTCTTGTCCCCCACCCGCCAGCCGGCCGGCAGCCCGGCGCGCAGGCGCTTGTCGCCGGTCTTGTTGGCGACCATCCAGTCGATCAGCTGCCGGCGGGAGTCCGGCCGCAGCACGTCGCCGACCAGGATCCGCTCCATGCTTCGCACCATGGCGGCCGGCGTGGTGGTGTCGCGCGGATCGCCGGGGATGGCGGTGTTCAGCGTCGGTTCGTTGCGGTCCAGCCGGGTGGTCCTGTCGCCGATGCCCCGCATGAAGGCGGTGAGGCCGGCCGGATTGCCGATGCCCGGCAGCAGCAGGTTGGCCGCGACATTGTCGCTGAGCGTCATCGCCGCCTCGCACAGCTCGGCCACCGTCGGCGGCGTGCCGTTCAGCCGGGTTTCGGCGAAGGGCGCATAGGGCACCAGATCGGCCTTGGTCACCGGAATCCGCCGGTCCAGGCGGTCCTTGCCCTGGTCCACCGTCTTCAGGACGGCGGCAGCCAATAGAAATTTGAAGGTGCTGCACATCGGGAACCGCTCGTCCCCGCGCCAGCCATGCAGCTTGCCGTTTGCGGTATCGAGCACCGCGACACCGAGCCGGCCGCCGCTGCGCGCCTCCAGCTCCGTCATCTTCCCGGCCAGCGCATCGCTGTTAGACGCGTTGCCGGCCTTGTTTTTGCTGCTTTCCGCAGCCTGCGCCCCGGCCGCCGACAGCAGCAGAACCCCGCCCGTCGCCGCCAGGAATTCCCGTCTTCCGATCATCTCCAACCCCGTTTTCCGCTGTTGCGATGGCCGGACGATAGAAAGCCGGGGGTGCGCGAACAAACGAGCTTTCCTCGCGGAAGACCAAAATTAAACTTATGCCTTGCTTCGGCAGCCCCGTGGCAGGCTATGGGCCGCTACGGATGTGGGAGGGAGCAGACGGATGCCTTTGCGTCAGGAGATGGAAACGGACCGCTTCGAGGCGACGGCCGAGGACGGCAGCATCCATGCCGTGGTCGAGACGACCAGCTTCATCCAGATGGTGACTTTCCGCGGCCCGGCCGGTTGGGTTCCGGAAGGCAAGAGCTATCGCCTGGACGGCGGCGAGGCGGTGGAGCCGATGCCGGACGGCGGCTTCCGCATCGCCGCGTCGGGGCTGTCGCTGCGGCGGATCGGCTGAGTCGCCATGCGGCCGACAAATCCCTTGAACCGGTGGGGACAGCAGGTATTTTAGATTAAGCTAATTTTGCGATTTCCGGTATCAGGATGGTCCAGGCGATGACCTCAACGCTGGGCGACTCAACTCTCAACTCCTCCGATTTCGGGGCTGCCGATTTCGAAGCGCGCGCCGCGGAGGCGGAAGGCTTCCTGCGATCCATCGCCAGCCGGCACCGGCTGATGATCCTGTGCAGCCTCCTGGAGGGCGAGAAGCAGGTGGGCGAGCTGGTGCGCCGCCTCGGCCTGTCGCAATCCAACCTGTCCCAGCATCTCGCCAAGCTGCGCGAGGAGGGGCTGGTCGCCACCCGCCGGCAGGGCACCGCGATCCATTACCGCATCGGCTCCGACCGGGTGCGCCCGATCCTGGGCGACCTCTACCACCTGTTCTGCGCGTCCGGCGATTCAGCGCCGTAAGAGCCTCCCTCTCCCGCCCCGGGAGAGGGAAGGGTGAGGGGTGGCGCAAGAATCCCGAATCGCATGGTTACTTGGACTCCCCCTCACCCTCCCCACTTCGTGGGTCCCCTCCCTCTCCCGGGGCGGGAGAGGGCGATTGTGGCCACCTCACGTCCCGACCAGTTCCCCCGCCACCATTTTTTCACGCGGACTCTCCGCCGTCTCCCCCCGCTGCGGCGGCAGGGTGGGCGCGTCGCCGCGCAGCACGACGTAGATGGCCGGGATCACCAGCACGGTCAGCAGCGTGGAGCTGAGCAGCCCGAACAGCAGCGAGATCGCCAGCCCCTGGAAGATCGGGTCGGTCAGGATGAAGGCGGCGCCGATCATCGCGGCGACCGCCGTCAGCAGGATCGGCTTGAAGCGGATCGCCCCGGCCTCCAGCACCGCATCAAACACGCTCATCCCACGCTCGCGCAGATGGCGGATGAAGTCCACCAGCAGGATGGAGTTGCGGACGATGATGCCGGCCAGCGCGATGAAACCGATCATCGAGGTCGCGGTGAAGGCCGCGCCGAACAGCCAATGGCCGAGAACGATGCCGATCAGCGTCAGCGGCACCGGCACCAGGATCACCAGCGGAAGCTTGAAGCTGCCGAACTGGCCGACCACCAGCAGATAGATGCCGAGGATCGCCACGCCGAAGGCCGCCCCCATGTCGCGGAAGGTGACATATGTGATCTCCCATTCGCCCTCCCACAGCAGCGCCGGCTTGCTCTGGTCCTCCGGCTGCCCGTGCAGCAGGATCTCCGGCTCCGCACCCAGTCCGGCGGCCTTCCAGTCGACCGTTTTCAAGCGGTCCTGCACCGCCAGCATGCCGTAGATCGGCGCCTCGAACCGGCCGGCGAGGTCGGCCATCACCATCTCGGCATAGCGGCCATTGCGGCGGAACAGCGGGTAGGAGGCCGGCTCCCGCGTCATGGTGACGAGGTCGCCCAGTTCTACGGTTCCGCGCGCCCCCGGCACCGGGGTGGCGAGGATGCGTTCGGACAGGAACAGGCCGGATTTCGGCAGCTGCACCGCGATCTCGATGGGATTGCGCCCGGCGCCGCGGTGGGAATAGCCGACCGGCACGCCGCCGACCAGCGCCTGCAGCGTGTCGTAGACCGCCTGTTCCTCGACGCCGTTGAACTCCAGGCTTTCATGGTCGAGCGCGAAGCGCAGCCGCTCGCCGGGCGGACGGACGGTGTTGTCGACGTCGACGATGAAGTCGACGCTGCGGAAGGCGTCCTCGACGACGTGCGCCGCCTTCTGCCGCGTCGCCGCGTCGGGGCCATAGACCTCGACCAGCAGGGTGGAGAGCACCGGCGGGCCGGGCGGCACTTCGACCACCTTGACCGTCGTGCCGTCCGGCACCGCCACGGATTTCAGCCGGGCGCGGACGTCGAGCGCGATCTCGTGGCTGCTGCGGCTGCGCTCGCCCTTCGGCGCGAGGTTCACCTGCAGGTCGCCCTGCTCCGGCTGGTCGCGCAGGTAGTAATGCCGGACCAGACCATTGAAGTTGAAGGGAGAGGCGGTGCCGCTATAGGCCTGGACGCTCTCCAGTTCCGGCAGATCGGCGATCGCCCGTGCCGCGGTCAGCAGCACGCGCTCGGTCTCCTCCGGCGAGGCGCCGTGCGGCAGATCGACGACGACCTGCAGTTCCGACTTGTTGTCGAAGGGCAGCAGCTTCACCGCCACGTCCTTGGTGTAGAACAGCGTGGTCGAGGCGAGCGTCGCGACGCCGACCACCAGCAGGAAGGTCCAGGCCCGCCGCTTGCTGCGGATCAGCGGGCGCGCCACCGCGAGATACATCCGCCCAAGGGCGCCGCCGCCCTCATGGCCGCCATCTCCATGCCCCGCAGCCCCATGCCCCGCAGCCGGCGTCTCGCCGGGCCGCAGCTTCACCATCAGCCAGGGCGTCAGCACCATGGCGACGAAGAAGCTGAACACCATCGCCGCGGAGGCGTTGGCCGGGATCGGGCTCATGTACGGCCCCATCAGGCCGGACACGAACATCATCGGCAACAGGGCGGCGATGACGGTCAGCGTGGCGACGATGGTGGGGTTGCCGACCTCGGCCACCGCCTCGATGGCGGCCTGCGCCTTGGACCGGCCGTCCTTCATGCTCCAGTGGCGGTCGATGTTCTCGACCACGACGATGGCGTCGTCCACCAGGATGCCGATGGAGAAGATCAGCGCGAACAGGCTGACCCGGTTGATGGTGTAGCCCATCAGCCAGGACGCGAACATGGTCAGCAGGATGGTGGTCGGGATGACGATCAGCGTCACGATGCCCTCGCGCCAGCCGATGGCCAGCACGATCAGCGCGACGATGGTGACGGTGGCGAGCGCCAGATGGAACAGCAGCTCGTTCACCTTCTCGTTGGCGGTCTCGCCGTAATTGCGGGTGACGGTCAGCGTCAGGCCCTTCGGCAGCGACTCCGTCTCGATGGCGTGGACACGCTCCAGCACGCGCTCGGCGATGGTAACGGCGTTGGCGCCGGCCCGCTTGGCGATGGCGAGGGTGACGGCCGGCGTGCGGACCAGCCCGCCCTTGCCGTCCGGCATCATCGTCCAGGCCATACTGTCGTCGGGCCGCGAGCCGACGACGATGTCGGCCACGTCCTTGACATAGACCGGGCGTCCGTCGCGGGTGGTCACCAGCAGCAGGCCGATGTCGGCGGTGCCCTGCAAGGTCTGGCCCGCCACCACCGGCAGGCTGCCGCCCTGCGCCCGCACCGATCCGACGATGAAGGACCGGTTGGCATTCTTCACCTTGTCGACCAGCTGGTTCAGCGTCACCCCGAACAGCGCCAGCTTTTCCGGGTCCGGCTCCACCCGGATCTGGTCGGGCCGGCCGCCGACGATATAACTCTTGCCGACATCCTCGACCTGGACCAGCTGGGCCAGCAGTTCGTCGGCGACGCCGTGCAGCGCGGTGTCGGTCCAGCGCCCCGCCTCGTCCGGCTTGGGCGCCAGCGTCAGGGTCAGGATCGCCACGTCGTTGATGCCGCGCCCGACGATCAGCGGTTCGGGAATGCCGAGCGGGATGCGGTTCATGTTGGCGCGCACCTTCTCGTGCACGCGCAGGATGGCGTCGTCGGACGAGGTGCCGACCAGGAAGCGGGCGGTCACCACCACCCGGTCGTCCATGGTCTGGCTATAGGTGTGCTCGACCCCGTCGATGCCCTTGACGATCTCCTCCAGCGGCTTGGTCACCAGCTCGACCGCGTCGTCCGCCTTCAGCCCGTCGGCGCGGACAAGGATGTCGACCATCGGCACGCTGATCTGCGGTTCCTCCTCGCGCGGCAGCGACATCAGGGCGACGGCGCCGACCACCAGCGAGGCCAGCAGCAGCAGGGGGGTCAGGGGCGAGCGGATGAAGGTCCGCGTCAACACCCCGGAAATGCCGAGCTTCATCACACGCCCTCCGGCCGGACGATCACGTCGCCCGGCTTCAATCCCGACAGCACCTCGATCCCGCCGGGCTGGCCGTCGAGCGCGGGGATCGGTCCGCCGACCTGGACCGGCGTTTCGGTGCCGTCGGCCAGCCGCAGGAAATCGGTGCCGAAGCGGCGGACGATCCAGTCCGGCGGCACCACGATGGCCTGCCGCGTGCCGGTCGCCACATAGACGCGCACCCGTTCGCCGACGAAGAAATCGCCCAGCCCGGTGACGGTGGCGTCGGCGACCACCTGCCCGCCCGACAGCTCCGGATAGACCTGCCGCACCGTGCCGCGTTTCAGCGCCGTCTCACCAATTGGCGCTGTTGCCTGCGGAGTGGCCGGCGCCAGCCCGCGGTTGCCGACCAGCACCGGGTCGCCTTCATGCATGAAGCGGGCATGGCGCTCCGGCAGGTGCAGGCGCAGCACATAGGTCTCCGTGGCGATGCTCGCCACCGTCTCGCCGGGAACCACCACCGCGCCGTCGATGACCTTGACCTGCAGGATGCGGCCGTTGGCCGGGGCCAGCACCTCCCCCTCGCGCAGCTGCTGCTCGACCACCGCCCGCTCCGCCTTCATTGCGGCGATCTGGGCGCGGGCGACGTCCACCGCCGACTGCGCGTCGTCCAACCGCTGCTGCGTGCCCGTCCCGCTCGCGCGCAGGCGCTGCGCCCGGTCCAGCTCCAGTTCGGCCTGATGCTGCTGCGCCTGCAAAGCCTGGATGCGGGCGTCCAGCGAGACGATCTGCAGGGGCAGCTTCGGGTCGCGGACGGTGGCCAGCAGCTGGCCGGTGGTGACCTTGTCCCCCTCCTTCACCTTCAGCTCGGCGATGGTGCCGCCGATGCGGGTGCGGGCCAGCGTCTCGTGAACGCTTTCCACCGTGGCGAAGACGGCCTTCAGATCCTCCACCGGGCGGGGCTGGATGGTGATGCTGGCCGGCTGCTGGGCGCGCGACACCGAAGGAAACGCCACCGACAGAAGGGCCAGTGCGAGCGGGGCCACCAGAAGGGCTGGAAAGGGTCGACGGGACATTGGGGCCACCTTGAACGGAAGGGACGGACGCCTGTTGACCTTTAATTTAGAATACTCTAATTTAGTGTCAATGAATGATTCGGATGGCCGCCATATCCGCTCCGCGGCGCGCCTGCTGAAGGCGATCGCCAACGAACGGCGCCTTTCCATCCTCTGCCATCTGGCGCACGGGGAGATGTGCGTCGGCGCGCTCGTGGCCGCCATCGGTCTCAGCCAATCGGCCCTGTCGCAGCATCTGGCCCGGCTGCGCGCCGACGGCCTCGTCAGCACCCGGCGCGTTGGGCATTCGATCGTCTACGCGCTGGCAAGTGCCGAGGCCGCCACGGTGATCGGCGTGCTGCAGGGCCTCTATTGCGACGGGCCGCCGCCGGACCATGCGTCGGCACCCCCTTCTTCTTCAGCGGAGACACGGACATGAGCATCGATCGTATCGTGATGGCCTTCGCCGGGACCATGATCCTGGTCAGTCTGGCGCTGTCGCAACTGCATAGCCCGCAGTGGCTCTGGCTGACCGCCTTCGTCGGCGCCAACCTGCTGCAGGCCTCCTTCACCCGCTTCTGCCCGCTGGCAATGATCCTGAAGCGGCTGGGCGCGCGCTCCGGCGTCGCCTTCTCCTGAGGGAGCGGCGGCGCTCTTCACCCCAAAACGGCAAAGGCCCGGCGGTGACCCGGATGCGGTGACCGACAAGAAGGCCCCGACGAACCAGGAGAGGAAACACAGCTATGGCGCATATCGTCGTCCTCGGCGCGGGCATCGGCGGCATCCCGATGGCCTACGAGATGAAGGAGCTGGCACGGCCGGGCGACCGGATCACCGTCGTGTCGAACAGCGACAGCTTCCAGTTCGTGCCGTCCAACCCCTGGGTGGCCGTGGGCTGGCGCAAGCGGGAGGACATCACCGTCCCGCTTGCCGAACCCTTCGCCCGCAAGGGCATCGCCTTCACCCCCGTCGGCTGCCGCCAGGTGCGGCCTGAGGAGAACCGGCTGGAGCTGAACGACGGCACCAGCCTCGACTACGACCAACTGGTGATCGCCACCGGTCCCGAGCTTGCCTTCGACGAGATCGAGGGTTTCGGTCCGCGGGCCAACACCATCTCCATCTGCCATGTCGACCATGCGGTGGAGGCGGCCGAGCGGTGGGAGGCCTTCTGCCGCGACCCCGGCCCGCTGGTGATCGGCGCCGTGCAGGGCGCCTCCTGCTTCGGCCCGGCCTACGAATTCGCGATGATCGCCGATGCCGACCTGCGGCGCCGGAAGATCCGCCACAAGGTCCCGATCACCTTCATCAGTTCGGAGCCCTATGTCGGCCATCTCGGGCTGGGCGGCGTCGGCGACACCAAGGGGCTGCTGGAATCGGCGCTGCGCGAGCGTCACATCAAGTGGATCGTCAACGCCCGCACCGACCGCTTCACCCCCGACGCCGTGCATGTCACGGAGATGGACGAGAACGGCCGGGAGAAGACGGCGCATGTGGTCGAAAGCCGCCTGACCATGATGCTGCCGGCCTTCCGCGGCATCGCCGCCCTGCGCGGTGTGGAGGGGCTGGTCAACCCGCGCGGCTTCGTCCTGGCCGACAAGCACCAGCGCAACCCGACCCACCGCAACGTCTTCGGCGTCGGCGTCTGCATCGCCATCCCGCCGGTGGAAAAGACGCCGGTGCCGGTCGGCGTGCCGAAGACCGGCTATATGATCGAAACGATGGTCACCGCCGCCGCCCGCAATGTCCGCTCCCTGCTCGACGGCAAGGAGCCGGTGGAGGAAGCGACCTGGAGCGCGCTGTGCCTCGCCGATTTCGGCGACAGCGGCGTCGCCTTCATCGCCATGCCGCAGATTCCGCCGCGCAACGTCAACTGGTCGTCGCATGGACGCTGGGTCCATTTCGCCAAGATCGGGTTCGAGCGCTATTTCCTGCGCAAGGTCCGCAAGGGCATCAGCGAACCGGTGTACGAACGCTATGTGCTGAAGCTGCTCGGCGTGAAGCGGGTGCAGGAACCGGCGACCACCGACGTGTGATGCCGAGAGGAAGTGGGCGCGGTTTCCGCTGGCGCGGCCATGGCGGTTGAGGCCATGCTCCCGGAAATGCCGGACACCGGTCGATCCGGTGTCCGAACTTCAGGGAGACAGAGCATCGTGACCGCGCCCTTCATCCTCTACGGCAACGTGAATTCCCAGCCCGCGACCCGCATCGCGCTGTTCTTCCGGCTGGGCAACATTCCGTTCCAGTACCGCCATGTCGATCTGCGCAACGGCCAGCAGAAATCGCCCGAGTATCAGGCGATCAACCGCTTCGGCCGGGTGCCGACGCTGGTGCATGGCGACCGGTCGATTTCCGAATCCAGCGTGATCCTGCAATATCTGGCCGAACAGACCGGCCAGTTCGGCGGCCGTGACGATCTCGAAAAGATCCGCCTCGCCGAATGGCTGAGCTGGCTGGCCGACGTGCTGCTGCCGGTCCAGCGCGCCCGCGCCGTGCGCAAGTTCAACGGCGACGCCAACGCCCTGCCCTGGATCGACGCCTCGGCGGCCAGCGGCATGAAGCTGTTCGACCAGCATCTGGCCGGCCGCAGCTTCATCGAGGGCGAGCGGCTGACCATCGCCGACATCTTCGCCTTCCCCTGGATCGACCTGCTGACTGAATCGGGGATCGACGCCAAGGACTACCCCAATGTCCGGGCCTGGGCCGACCGCTTCCGCGCCCAGCCGGGCTACAAGCCGCAGTACGAGCTGATGCCGCAGGCGGACGCGGAGTGCTGAGAAAGGTTGTTGCGGCGGGTGCCCCCTCCCCATCCCTCCCCCACCTTCGGTGGGAGAGGGGGCAGGAGCTTTGTGGGAGTGCGGCGGCGGTCCCCTCTCCCGCGTTAGCGGGGGAGGGTTAGGGTGGGGGCACCCGCCGCGGCCACTCACCCCCGCATGTCGTCGATCACCTTGCCGTCGTTCGCCAGGCTCCCCGGCGCCACGAACTCCACCGTCCCCTTCAGCTTGGTCACCGACGCCAGCGTCTCGCGGATGGCGGCGGCCAAGCCCTCCCCGCTTTCTTCCGCCTCGCAGCGCAGCGTCATCGTGTCGCTGGCATCCTGCCGCCCCACCACCAGACGGGCGCGGCCGATCTGGGGGTGTCGGCGCAGCACCTCCGCCACCTGGGACGGGTGGACGAACATGCCCTTGACCTTGGTGGTCTGGTCGGCGCGGCCCATCCAGCCCTTCAGCCGCATGTTGGTCCGGCCGCAGGGGCTGGTCCCCGGCAGCACCGCCGACAGGTCGCCGGTGGCGAAGCGGATCAGCGGATAGGCCGGGTTGAAGATGGTCACCACCACCTCGCCGACCTCGCCGTCGGGAACCGGGTCGCCGGTGCCGGGGCGGACGATCTCCACGATGCAGCCCTCGTTCACCACCAGCCCGGAGCGCGCCTCCGTCTCATAGGCGACGATGCCGAGATCCGCGGTGCCGTAGCACTGGTAGACCTCCAGCCCGCGCGCCTCGTAGAAGGCGCGGGCGTCTGGCAGATAGGGACCGCCCGACACGCTGGCGATGCGGATCGACGACACGTCCAGCCCCAGCGCGTCGCCCTTCTCCAGGATGATCTTCAGGAAGTCGGGCGTGCCGATATAGCCGCGCGGCTTCAGGCTGGCGACGACCTGGGCCTGCATCTCGGTGTTGCCGGTGCCGGCGGGAATGACGGCGCAGCCGACGGCGTGCGCCCCGGTCTCGAACATCGAACCGGCGGGGGTCAGGTGATAGGCGAAGCAGTTGTGGGCGAGGTCGCCGGCGCGGAAGCCGGCGGCGAACAGCGCGCGGGCGCTGCGCCAGGGATCGACGCCATGCGGCTCCGGATCGTGGATCGGACCGGGGGAGGCGAAGACGCGGGCCAGCCGCCCGACCTCCACCGCAGCCAGACCGCCGAAGGGCGGGTGCGCCTGCTGCAGCGCGATCAGGTCGGACTTCCGCGTCACCGGCAGGGTGGCCAGCGCGTTGCGGTCGTGGATCGACGCCGGGTCGATGTCGGCCAGCAGCTGGCGGAAATAGGGCGCCGCGTCCTTGGCATGGTGCAGATGGACGGGCAGCGCCGCGAACTGCTCGGCCTCGCGCCGGTCGGAGGAACGGGTTTCGAGGTCGTCGTAGAAATCGGTCATGGTCGTTCGTCCGTTCAGGGGTCGGCCGATCATCGCCAGTTTTGCCCCCTCCCCATCCCTCCCCCGCTCCGCGGGAGAGGGGGCAGGACGCTCGCAGGAGTGTCGCAAAGGAGTGGCGGCAGTCCCCTCTCCCGCGGAGCGGGGGAGGGTTAGGGAGGGGGCAACCGCCGAAGCGGCTCCCCTCAAATCCAGCGCTTGCGCCGCTTGAAGCTCTTCAGGTTCTTGAAGCTCTTGCGCTCCTCGTTGCCGCCGCCGAGGTAGAATTCCTTCACGTCCTCGTTGTTGCGCAGCTCTTCGGCGGTGCCGTCCAGCACGACCTTGCCGTTCTCCATGATGTAGCCGCGGCTGGCTGCCTGCAGCGCCATGCGGGCGTTCTGCTCCACCAGCAGGATGGTGACGCCAAGGTCCTTGTTGATCTGCTGGACGATGCTGAACACCTCCTTCACCATCAACGGCGACAGGCCCATGCTGGGTTCGTCCATCAGGATCAGCTTCGGCCGGGCCATCATCGCGCGGCCGATCGCCAGCATCTGCTGCTCGCCGCCGGACAGATAGCCGGCAAGGCCGGTGCGCTCCTTCAGCCGGGGGAAATAGCTGAAGACCATGTCCAGATCGTCCTTCACCCCGTTGTCGCGGCGGGTGTAGGCGCCGAGCCGGAGGTTCTCCAGGCAGGTCATGTCGGCGATGATGCGCCGGCCCTCCATGACCTGGAAGATGCCCTTGCGGACGATCCGGTCGGGGTCGATGCCGTTGATGCGCTCGCCGTTGAAGGTGATGTCGCCGCGGGTGACCTCGCCGTCCTCGGTCTTCAACAGGCCGGAGATCGCCTTCAGCGTCGTCGATTTGCCGGCGCCGTTGGCGCCCAGCAGGGCCACGATCTCGCCCTCCGGCACCTCCAGGCTGAGGCCGCGGAGCACGAGGATCACGTCGTTGTAGACGACCTCGATGTTGTTGACGGACAGCATCATCCGCTTCGCAGCCGTGACGGGCGGTACAACTGGAGCGTTGGTCGAAGCGGCCGTGGCGGTGTTCAGCATGCGGCACCTGGACTGTTCGGAAGAAGGGGGGCGCCCCCGCCGCGACGGGCGGAGGCGCCGGGTACTTGTCGGCTTACCAGCCCAGCCATTCCGGCTTGCGCGGGACGTCGACGGTGGTCAGCTTCTCCAGCTTGATGGTGCCGGCCTTGACCAGATCGGCGACGCTGGCGCCGGTCTCGCCCGACACCTTGGCGCGGTAGATGTTGACCGCCGTCATGCCGCGGTGGTCGTTCTCGGTCCAGGTCGACGGAACGCAGACGCCCTCGAGCCCGGCCGGAACCCAGTCCTTCTTCTGGTACATGCCCTTGCGGATGTTCGGGCCGGTGACGCCGCCGTTCTTCGACGCCCAGTCCATCGCCTCCTTCATGTAGAAGGCGGTGCAGACGCCGGCCAGGTAATGCACCGGGCGATAGGCGTTCCCCGACGGATCGGAAAGCTTCGAGATTTCCATCAGCGTCTTCATGCCCGGCGCATCGCCGTTCCAGGTCACCGCGGTGCGCATCGGGAACACCACGCCGTCGGCGGCGGCGCCGGCGGCCTTGGCGGCGTTCTCGTCCATACCCCAGACGTTGCCCATGAACTGCACCTTGGCGCCGACCGTCTGGCAGGCCTTCAGCACCGAGATGTTGGAGCCGGCGGTGTTGCCGAGATAAGCGTAATTGGCGCCGGCTTCCTTCAGGGTCAGGCACTGGGCGGTGTAGTCGCCGGGGGTCAGGGCGAACTGCACGGCCGGCAGCACCTCGAAGCCCAGTTCCTTGGCCAGCTGCTCGCCGGCTTCCTTCGGCGCGTTGGGATAGGGGTGGTTGGCGCCCATGTGGACGTATTTCGGCTTGCCCTGGCCGCCCTGCTTCTTCCAGTCCTCCGCCGCCCACATCAGCATGCCGCGCAGCGCGTCGGAATATGAGGGGCCGTAGAAGAAGTTGTAGGGCGCCGGCTTGGAGCCGTGCGGACCCTTGCCGGTCGGGTCGGTCAAGTGGCCGGAGTAGGAACCGGAATAGGCCGGGATCTCGTCCTTGCCGACGAAGCCGGTCAGCGCCTCGGTGTCGGCGGTGCCCCAGCCCTGCAGGGCCGCGATCTTGTCGCTGCCCGACGACCACTTCTTGTACTGGCTGATGGCGCGCGGCGCCTGATAGCCGTAGTCGACGGTGTCGACCGCCAGCTTGGTGCCGTTGACGCCGCCATGGGCGTTGATGTAGGCCAGCGCGTCCGACACGCCCTGCGCATAAGGCACACCGACATCGGAGGTGGCGCCGGACTGGTCCGCCAGATGACCGACCGGAATGTCGGCGTAAGCCGCGGCGGAGGTCGCCAGCAAAAGCGCAGAGGTCGCGAAGAGCGCGGTCTTGATCGACATGGTGCGTTTACTCCCCATTCTGTTCTGTTTGTTGATCGATGAAGGCTTCCCGACCGTCATAACCGTTTCCGGTCGTCATCCCCGCGAAGGCGGGGATCCAGGCTTTGCCGGGAGTTCTGGATTCCCGCCTTCGCGGGAATGACGGGAGCGCGGGAATGACGGTGGGTGGTTGCTTGTTGGAAGGAGCCAGACGGTTCGGCGTGCCTCAGTGCGAGAAGGGATAGAGCTTCCAATAGGCCTTGATCTGCTTCCAGCGGTGGGCCAGCCCGTCGGGCTCGAACACCAGGAACAGGATGATGACGAGGCCGATCGACATTTCGCGCAGGAAGGCGATGTTGTCCTTCAGGTTCAGCGCGGTGTCGATGGCGGTGCCGCTGACCAGCTTGGTCAGCGCCTGCATCGCCTCGGGCAGGAAGACCATGAAGGCGGTGCCCATCAGCGTGCCCATGATCGACCCCAGCCCGCCGATGATGATCATGCCCAGGAACTGGATCGAGAAGAGGATGGTGAAGCCCTCCACCGACACGAACTGCAGGTAGTGGGCGTACAGCGCGCCGCCGATGCCGGCGTAGAAGGCGGAGATGCCGAAGGACATCGTCCGGTACTTCGTCAGGTTGATGCCCATGATCTCGGCGGAGAGATAATGGTCGCGCACGGCCACCAGGGCGCGGCCGTCGCGGGTCCGCATCAGGTTGGTGGCGAGGATATACATCACCACCAGCGCCACCAGCGCCACGTAGAAGAAGCGCTCGTCGGTGTCGAAAGCGAAGCCGAAGATGGTCAGCGGCTCGGCGATGGTGCCGGCGGTGCCGCCGGTGAACCAGTCGGCGCGGGCGAAGAAGTCCTGCAGGATGTACTGCGCCGCCAGCGTGGCGATGGCGAGGTACAGGCCCTTCAGCCGCGCCGCCGGCATGCCGAACAGCAGCCCGACCAGCGTGGTGATGACGCCCGCCAGCGGAATGGCCAGCGCCACCGGCACGCCGACACTGTTGCTGAGCCACGCCGAGGCGAAGGCGCCGAAGCCGAAGAAGGCCGAATGGCCGATGGAGATCTGGCCGGTGAAGCCGACCAGGATGTTCAGACCCAGCGCGGCGATGCCGAGATAGCTGATCTGGATCAGCAGGCTGAGCCAGTAGCGGTCCATGAAGGCCGGGCAGGCCAGCAGGAGGACCACGCCCAGGATCGCGAAGTTGCGGCTGGTCCTGGTCGGGAAGATGGTGGTGTCGGTCCCGTAGGACGTCTTGTAATCGCCGCTCGGGATGATGCTGACGGATGCCATGGGAGCCTCACACGCGCTCGATGTCTTTGGTGCCGAACAGGCCGTAGGGCTTGATCATCAGGATGGCGATCAGGACGTAGAAGGGGGCGATCTCGTACATGTTGCCCCAGTTCAGCCACTGGCTGTCCAGGTAGTGCGCCATGTTCTCCAGCACGCCGACGATCAGGCCGCCGACCACCGCGCCGATGACGCTGTCGAGACCGCCCAGGATCACCGCCGGGAACACCTTGATGCCGAAGAAGGACAGCGCCGACGACACGCCGTTGACCACGCCCACCGTGACGCCGGCCACCGCCGACACCATGGCGGAGATCGCCCAGCTCATCGCGAACATGTGGCGGACCGAGATGCCCAGCGACTGCGCCACCTGCTGGTCGAAGGCGGTGGCCCGCATGGCGAGACCGGTCCGCGAGTATTTGAAGAACCAGCCGAAGCCCGCCATGATCAGGATCGAGATCAGCAGCGACATCACGTAGACGGTCTGCACCTCCAGCCCGAACAGGTTCATGGTGGGGCTGGCGAAGATCGGCGGGAAGGGCTTGGCGAAGACGCCGAACATCCACTTCATCGCCGCCTGGAAGACGATCGACAGGCCGATCGTCACCATGATGACGGAGATGATCGGCTCGCCGATCATCGGCCTCAAGACGACGATCTGCAGGATGACGCCGAAGGCCAGCATGAAGACCAGCGTGATCGGGAAGCCGATCCAGAAGGGCAGCTGCCAGCTGGTCAGCAGCCACCAGCAGGTCCAGGCGCCGATCAGCAGGAATTCGCCCTGCGCGAAGTTGACGATACGGCTGGCCTTGTAGATCAGCACGAAGGACATGGCGACCACGCCATACAGCGCGCCGACGATCAGGCCGTTGACGAGAAGCTGAAACAGAAGGGTCATGGCGTGGCCTCTTTCTGTCCCTCTCCCGCCCCGGGAGAGGGTGGCCCGAGGGGCCGGGTGAGGGTGCTGCAAGGATCGGGGCGCCCGTTTCTTGCCGGCCCCCTCACCCTCCCCGTGCTGCGCACGGGTCCCCTCCCTCTCCCGGGGCGGGAGAGGGTGTGATTGGCGGTGTGCATCGCGCTCTCCTCAAGCCGCGACCGGCTGCCGCGGCGCCTTGGCGGCGGCCGGAGCCAGATCGATGACGGTCAGCGTCGTGCGGATGCGCTGCTTGGTGCCGTCCTGGAAAGCGATCGTGGTGTCCACGTCGATCTTCGGCTGGCCGGCATAGATGCTGTCGATGATGGTGCCGTACTTCTCGCCGATGACGCCGCGGCGCACCTTGCGGGTGCGGGTCAGCTCGCCGTCGTCGGCGTCCAGCTCCTTGTAGAGCAGCAGGAACTTGGAGATGCGCTGGTACTCGGGCAGCGTCTGGTTGACCCGCTCCACCTCGGCCCGCAGCAGGTCGTAGACCTCCTGCTTCGACGACAGGTCCGAATAGGTCGTGAAGGCGATGCGGTTCTTCTCCGCCCACTTCGACACGATGGGGAAGCGGATGCAGATGATCGCCGACAGATACTCGCGCTTGTCGCCCAGGATCACCGCCTCGGCCACGTACGGCGAGAACTTCAGCTTGTTCTCGATGTATTGCGGGCTGAAGCGGTCGCCGTGCGCGGTGGTGGCGATGTCCTTGATGCGGTCGATGATGACCAGATGGCCCTTCTTGTCGAAGAAGCCGGCGTCGCCCGTGTGCATCCAGCCGTCGCGCATGTCGGCGACGGTCGCCTTCTCGTTCCGGTAATAGCCGGCGAACATGTTGGGGTGGCGGGTGACGATCTCGCCGACGCCGTTGTGGTCGGGGTCGATCACCTTCACCTCGATGCCGCCGTCGAACGGCACGCCGACTGTGTCGAAATCCACGTCGGTGCCGCGATGGACGGTGTAGGCGCCCATCGTCTCGGTCTGGCCGTAGATCTGGCGGAGCGGGACGCCCAGCGCCTGGAAGAACTTGAAGGTGTCCGGCCCCAAGGCCGCGCCGCCGGTCGCCGCCGATTTCAGGTTGGTGAAGCCCAGCCGGTCGCGCAGAGCCTTGAACAGGATCGCGTCGGCCATCGCCGACCGCTGCCCCTTGGTCAGCGCCTCCAGCCCCAGCTTCATGCCGAGATCGTACATCTTCTGCTTGAAGGGCGAGGCGTCCATCATGCGGGCGCGCACGTCGGCGGCGATCTGCTCCCACAGGCGCGGGGCGAACAGTACGAAGGTCGGCCCGATCTCGCGGAAGTCGTGCATCATCGTCTCGGCTTCCTCGACGAAGTTCACGCGCATCCGCGACACCATGCCCATGCCGACGGCATAGACCTGCTCCATGATCCAGGACAGCGGCAGGACCGAGACATACTCGTCCTCCGGTCCCTTCGGATCGGCGGACAGGTAGCTGGCGACATGGCGGATCAGGCGGCCGGCCGGCAGCATCGCCATCTTGGGGTTCGACGTGGTGCCCGAGGTGGTGCAGAGGATGGCGACCTCTTCCCCCTTCGTCGCGGCGACCATGCGGTCGTAGAGGTCCGGCTGCTGCGCGTGCAACTCCTCGCCCATCCGGACCAGATCGGTGACCGGCATCAGGCGCGGATCGTCGTATTTGCGCATGCCGCGCGGGTCGGAATAGATGATGTGCTGCAGCGTCGGCAGCCGGTCGGCGAGGTTCAGCAGCTTGTCGACCTGCTCCTCGTCCTCGGCGAACACCACCTTCACGTCGGCATAGGTGATGAGGTACGCGACCTCTTCATCCAGCGCGTCGCGGTAGATGCCAAGGCTGTAGCCGCGCACCGCGTGGGTCGCGATCTCGCCCATCACCCAATCGGGACGGTTGTCGCCGAGAAGCCCGACGACCTCGCCCGGCACGACGCCGAGCTTGGTCATGCCCAGCGCGAAGGCGCGGACGCGGGCATGGACCTGGCTCCAGGTGAAGGTGCGCCAGATGCCGAAATCCTTCTCGCGCATGGCGATGTCGCCGCCGTGGTCGCGGGCATGCAGGGCCAGCAGCTTCGGCAGGGTGTCGTTGGCGACCAGATCGGGCAGATTGAGGCTCGACATCACGCGACCTCCTTCCGGGGCGGCACATCCGCAGTGGAACCGGCGGCGACCGGCGCCTCCTCCTCGTCGTCCTCGCCCAGATAGGCGCGGCGGACGCGGGGATCGGCCAGAACCTCCTCCGGCTTGCCTTCGGCGATCTTCTTGCCGAATTCCAGCACCATCACCCGGTGCGAGATGTCCATGACCACGCCCATGTCGTGTTCGATCATGACCACGGTCATGCCGAACTCCTCGTTCAGGTCGACGATGTAGCGGGCCATGTCCTCCTTCTCTTCCAGGTTCATGCCGGCCATCGGCTCGTCCAGCAGGATCAGGTCCGGCTTCAGCGCGATGGCGCGGGCCAGTTCAACCCGCTTGCGCAGGCCGTAGGACAGCGTGCCGGCGGTGGCCTTGCGCACATGCTGGATTTCGAGGAAGTCGATGATCTCCTCCACCTCGCGGCGGTGGGACAGCTCCTCCTTCCTGGCGCCGGTCAGCCAATAGAGCGACCCGGTCAGGAAGTTGTTCTTCAGCAGGTGGTGGCGGCCGACCATGATGTTGTCGAGCACGGTCATGTGCCCGAACAGCGCCAGGTTCTGGAAGGTGCGGCCGATGCCGAGCGAGGCGCGATGGTTCGGGGTCATCCCCGTCACGTCGCGGCCCTTGAAGAAGACCTTGCCGTCGGTCGGCCGGTAGCGGCCGGAGATGCAGTTGACCATGGAGGTCTTGCCGGCCCCGTTGGGACCGATGATCGAGAACAGCTCGCCCCTGCGGATGCCGAAGCTGACGTCGGTCAGCGCATGGACGCCCCCGAAGCGCAGGTTGACGCCCCGAGCCTCGAAAATGGTCTCTGCCTGGGTGGTCGGCGAATTCTGGGCAGGGCCGGGGTGTGGTGCGACGGGCGCGCCTGACATTTCCTCCTCCGTTGCTGTTGGTACCGCTTCTCAGGGTCACGATCCGGCTCTTGGGGGCCGGCGGGGTCCATATTGTGGACCGTTTCATGAGCAACTTCCGCACTATATACCGGGCCTCCGTCTGTTTTCAACACTGACATTCCGCCAGTGCATGTTTTTTGTTGCGATAAGGCACCGCACGGTCCATATGATGGACCTCATGAACAGCCCAGCCGATATCGCCCCCTCCCCGGCCGCTCCCAACGCGGCGGGCGGCACCCAGAGCCTGGAGCGCGCCATCGCCCTGCTGCGCGCGGTCGCCGACGCCGAAAGCGGCGGCGCGCGGCTGGCCGACCTGATGACGGGGGTCGGGCTGTCGAAGGCGACCGCCCACCGGCTGCTGATGGCGCTGGCACGCGACGGGCTGGTGGAGCAGGACGCCCGCAGCAAGCGCTATCACCTGGGGCCGGATCTGGTGGCGCTCGGCGATCTGGCGGCGCTGCGCCACCGCCCCCCTGCCGCCCCGCTCCCCTCCCCCGCCCCGCCCCAGCCGCCGGAGGCCGCGCCAGCCCAGCCGGCGCTGCCCTCGCCGCCCGCCCTGATGGTGCGGCCGTCAGCCTTCCTGCGGCCGGAATATCGCGGCGACTCCATCGCGCTGGCGACGCTGCTGTGCGACCGCCATGTCCGCGCCGCCGACGGTGCGCGGGCGGCGCTGCTGCATGAAAGCGTGGCCGGCCAGACGACGGAGCTGAGCTTCGCCCGGCTGGCCCGCGATTCGGCGCGATTCGCCGCGGTGCTGGCCGGCATGGGGGTGGGGCCGGGCGACCGGGTGGCGGTGCTGCTGCCGAAGGGGCCGGAGCTGCTGATCACCGCGCTGGCGATCTGGCGGCTGGGCGGCGTCTATATGCCGCTGTTCACCACCTACACCGCCTCTGCCGTCGCCTACCGGCTGGCCGACAGCGACGCGCGCGCCATCGTCACCAACGGCTTCCTGCGCCGCAAGGTGCCGCGCGACAACACCCGGCCGGTGGTGACGGTGGAGGGCGACGAGGCCTTCGGTCCCGACGCCGTGCCCTTCTGGTCGTCGCTGCACGAAGCCGCCCCGCTGGCCGAAGTGGCGCGCTACCGCGAAGGCGACGCCTTCGCCCTGATCTACACGTCGGAATCGGAACCGACACCGCTCGGCGTGTCGCTGCCGGTCAAGGCGCTGTCGGGGATCGAGCAGTACATGCGCATCGGCCTCGACCTGCGCGACGACGACATCTATTGGAACATGGCCGATCCCGGCTGGGCCTATGGCGCCTATTACGGTCTGGTCGGGCCGCTGCTGCTGGGGCGGACGACGATCTTCTGCGACGGTCCCTACGACGTGCGGCAGGGCTATCGGATGCTGACCAAGTTCGGCGTGACCAACCTGACCGCGGCGCCGTCGCAGATCCGCGCCTGGCACGGCGCCGATCCCGGCGTTTCGCACCAGTTCGCGCTGCGCATCCTGTCGGTGGTGGGCGAGCCGCTGCCACCCGACCTGATCGCCTGGGCCAACCGGACGGTGAAGGTCCCGCTGCTCGACCAGTATGGCCAGCGCGAGACCGGCATCTTCATCGTGAACCGCTACGACCCCGACGGCATCGGCCGCTACGACTCCGACGCGCCGGAGGACGGCGATGCGGTCCAGCCGCCCAGCGGCTCGCTCGGCCGGCCGATGCCGGGCTTCCGCGTCGTCATCCTCGACCCCGACGGGCGCGAGGCGCCGGTGGGCGGCGCCGGCGAGATCGCCATCGACGTCGACCATTCCCCGCTGTTCTGGTTCGAATCCTACGCCAACAACCCGGAACGCACCGCCCGGCGCTTCCGCCACGGCCGGCGCTATTACCTGACCGGCGACCGCGCCTTCCTCGACGCCGACGGCAACATCCACTATCGCGGCCGGGCGTCCGACGCGATCCAGATGCAGCAGGGCGAATAGTCAGCGGCCCTCCTTTTCGGGTATAGATCGCCTCCAAGGATGCGGCAGCCGGGAAAGCGCGAAGGACGGGTATGGAATCCAAGACGAAGAACCGCGAATCCTGGCTGGCCGCCGCCTTCGCGGCACTGGCCGAAGGCGGCGTCGACAAGGTGCGGGTGGAGGTGCTGGCCAAGGCCCTGAAGGTGACCAAGGGCAGCTTCTATTGGCATTTCCGCGACCGCACCGACCTGATGAACGCCCTGCTGGACAGCTGGAAGACGGGCCGCATCGCCGCCATCAAGGAACAGACCCGGCTGGACGGCCGCGAGCCGGCGCAGCAGCTGCGCGACCTGCTGGCGCTCTATGGCGGCAGCAAGCCGCGGGGCATGGCGATAGAACTGGCGGTGCGCGACTGGGCCCGGCGCGATCCCGAGGCGGAAAGCGTGATCGCCGAGGTCGACCGCGAGCGCCTGCACAGCGTCGCCGGCCTGTTCGTGGCGCTGGGCCTGCCCCCCGACCAGGCCTTCGCCCGCGCCTACCTGTTCTACGCCTTCGCCTTCGGCCAGGGCCTTCTCGCCCCCGGTGCCGCCGCCGACCGCGCCGAGGTGGTGCGGGCGATCTGCGCCGACGTGCTGGTGCCGGCGGCCTGAGCGGGCCGGCACTCCCACACGGCCGGCGCGCTCCCGGTCAGTTGCTGACCGTCGCCTTGGTGACGGCCAGGAAGCCTTCCGGACTGTCGAAGGCGGGCAGGATCGGTGCGAAGCCCGCGCCCCGTTTGAACACCGGCATCGGCCGGGTCAGGCCGGTCGCCACCCGCAGCTTGCCGCCGTCCTTCGTCCAGGCATCCACGGCGGCGGCCGACGTCCTCGCCGCTTCCGGCGCCATGCCGGCGCGGATCAGCGTGGTGGGGTTCAGCGCCGCCGCCTGCCGGGCCGACGGGTCCTGCTTCTGCGGAACATCGGTCGCCACGATCTCGCGCTCGCGGCGCCGGATGCCGCTGTTGTCGACCGTCACGTCGACCTCGGCCAGGGCGACGCGGAACAGCATGTCCATGTTCTGCGCGGCGGCGCCCATCAGCTCCAGCGGGTTGAAATTGCCGGAGGCCAGCCGGCGGGCGGTCGCCACCATCGCCGGGTCGATCCCCTCCATCCGCAGCCGCGCGCTCCAGCCGCCGGCATCCCGCACGGTGCCGCTGGTCTCCAGGGACAGCGACTGCCGCTGGTCGTCATAATCCAGCGCCAGCGAGACGTCGCCGCGCAGGTTGGTGTAGCCGAGGCTGACCATGTCGCGCAGGGCGTGGTTGTAGCGGTCGGCCCGCGCCATCGCCAGGACGGGCACGTCGGCGCCGCTGGCCGACAGGCGGGCCTTGCGGATCTCGCCGTTCTGCAGGGCGATGTCGGACACGTCCACGCTGGCGGCGCGGACCACGGCGTCGGGCGACAGGGTGACCGTCACCCCCTGCAGGCTGACCGACCCGAAGGGCGAAGCCGACAAATCGGCATAGTTGATCCGGCCGTTCAACCCTTCGCGGATCAGGAAGCCGTCGACCAGATCGCGGGCCTGGGCGGTGGCCTGCCGCTTCGCCAGGGTCCAGCCGCCGCCGGCCACGACCAGGGCGCCGAGGACGAGCGCCGAGGCGGCCTTGTTGCTGACTTTCATCACGGGGCTCCCTTGGACAGGCCCGCCGCGGCGAGCTTCTGGTCGACGATGAAGACGGCGTCGGCCGCATCGGCGCATTCCGCCTTGCCGCAGGCATGGACGACCGCAGCCTCCAGCCGGGCCGGCGGCAGCGCCTCGTCGCCGTCGGCAACCGACAGCGCGCCGCGGACCACGTACCAGCCGTCGGCCTTCAGCGCCGGCCCCGCCTCCGGCACGGTGACCTGCAGCTTGCCCGGCCAGCGGGTGGCGACGGCGCTGCGCCCGTCCGATCCGGCCTGGACCAGCATGGTGACGGAAACCGCCCCGCCCTGGATCAGCGCATTGGTCCGTGCATCGCGGAGATTGTCCAGCCGGGCGCCATACTCGATCCGGCCGGGCTGCATCAGGTTGGCAAGGCGGGCGCCGGTCGGCAGGGACGCCAGTATGCTGATGTCCTGCTCGCGCTGGGCGGCCATCCGCTGGCGTTCCTGTTCGCGCTGTCGTTCCTGCTCCGCCCTGGCGGCGGCGGCCTTGCGGGCGTCGCGCTCGGCGAACAGGCCGGCGAGCGTCCGCTCGTCCAGGCGGTACAGCACGCTGGTGGCTTCGCGGTCGGCATAAATGACCGCGCTCTCCAGCTTCGCCTTGGCCGTCGCCCCGCGCCAGTTGTCGACCTTGATGCCCGCCGGGTCGATCTTCAGCGTCGCCCCGATCATCAGCGTCCGGTCGACTGACCCGTAATGCGTGCGGCCCTCGGCGAAGGATTGGGCCGACGACCGGTCCATCGGAACGCCAGTGATAGCGTCGAGCCCGTCGATCTCGACGGTGATGTTGTTCGGCAGCTTGGAGTCGGTGCAGCACCAGTTGGGCTGGACGGACAGCGAGGTGAACTTCTGCGTGACCGGGAACCGCTGGGTGGCGAAGTCGTAGGCCTGGAATTCGGTGCGGTAGACGATGGTCACCCGGTCGGGATCGGCACGGCTCATCTCGGTGAACAGATCGGCCCTGGCCCGTTCCAGCAGGGGCTGGAGCTTGAATTCCTGGTAGCGGACCTGCTGGAACTCGCGGTTGAACCGGTGTCCGGCCCACCAGGCCAGGGTTCCGTTGTCCTCCGCCAGCGCCGCGTTCCGGCGCAGCAGAAGCAGCAGCATGCCGGGATAGTTCTTGCCGATCTCGAGGACCGGCTGAGGAGGCGGCATGGGCGCCGGAGCCGGAGCGGGCGCCGGGGCGAGCGCCGCGACCGAGGCTGGCGCGGGGGCAGGCGCGGGCGGGGGTGCCGATTGGAGAGCCGGCTGCGGCACCGGCGCAGGGGCGGCGGCGACCACCGTCCAGTCGCTGGCCGCGGCGGCCTCGCCACGCCAGACCACGGCGCCGCTGGCCTTCTCCACCCCGACGAGCGCGGCGCGGCCGGCGGCCGGGCATTCCTTCGACAGAACCACGGCGCCGATGCGGCGGACCAGCGATGTGAAACCGTCCGTCGCGAACAACGCTCTATCCTCCGCCACCACCTTCAACGCGGCGCGGTCGGCGCACCAGGACGGTCCGTCGGCGAAGACCTCGACCTTCAGGGCTCCGGAGAAAGCAAGGCGCCGGCCGTCTTCCGCCGCACCCGCCGCTGGGGCGAGCGAGAGCAGCAGGCCGAGCGCCAGGGGCGGAATCAAAAGCTGTTTCACGAGACATCCCCACTGCATGTCCGTCGCCGCCCGCGAAGGGGCGGCGTCCGGGTCAGGCGTATTTCCGCGAGTTCGGGCAAGGCCGCCGTCCGGCGGTCGGACCGATCAGCGCTTCGGTTCGTCGAGATCGATGGGCTGGTCGATCTGCATGTCGAGGTCGATGCCGCCGCTGGCCGGGGCTGCCGGAGGCGCCGACTGGGCCGGGGCCGGAGCCGGGCTGTAGGCGGGCGCAGGCGTCTGGGGCGCGATGGGTTCCAACTGCGGGGTGGGGCCGGCGGATGGCGCCTTGCCCGGCGCGGAGGGACCGCCGGGCTGCGCCGGCCCAGGCGTCGGCTTTGGCGCATGCTTGGGCCGCGACGGCGCGCCGATGCACTCGGACAGCTTGCCGATGGCCCAGCTCGACCCGTCCAGCTCGTACAGCTTGCGGATGCCGAGCCCCGGCACCGCCAGCGCCACCGTGTCCGCCGAGGCGAAGCGGGACAGCACCGACCCGACGTCCGGCCCGCCGAGCGGCGCGATCAGCATGCCGAATCCGCCCGGCCTCGCCTGCACATGATGGATCTTGCCGCTGTCGAACACAACTTCGATCGGATAGGTCGCCCCCGCCATCACCGGCACGCCCGTCTTGTTCATCGCCAGACCGGTGTTGCTCCGGGTGGCGATGAAGGCCAGCTCCTGGGCGGGCGACTGCTTCGACGCGACGCAATAGGGCACGGCGCCGGGATTGGTCGGGGTGTAGCGCTCGACCAGCCAGCCGCGCTGCTGGGCATAGATGGCCGTCGGCACGAACGTGCTCGGGTAGACGGGGCCGCGGCCGGTCTGGCAGGACGCCAGCAGCGGAAGGCTGCAGGCAAGGGCGAGAAGAATGCCGGCACGGCCGGCGGTGCTGATCGGCATCGCGTGTCCTTCCGGGATGGGCCCGGTCAAATCGGGAGCGGGTGGCGGGTGCGGCAGGATGGCCGGACGAAGCGGAAGGCCCCCTCCGTGGCGGACAAGGCCGGTTCCTGACCCTGGGGGATTGGTCCCACTCAATTCATAACTTATTCTTCAATCATTTCCGCAACTTGCGGATGGTGCGAAATGCAATCCCGTTAGTCAAAAGCAATTTTGCCGGCCAAAATGCGTCCCGATGTCGCAACTCCGCTCAATTCCCGCAGCCACGCGGCCGCCCGGACACTCGCCTCGCGCCCTGGGACGCCTACGGCATAAAGGCCAGCCGCAGATTGCCCCAGTGGCGGCCGCGCACGACGATCGGCGCGTCGATCTCCTTCAGGCGCACCATCTGGCCGCCGCCCATGTCGCGACGGTAGGCCTGCAGCAGGAACGGGCGGGTGTTGCGGGCGGCGGCAAGGCCGGACCGGTCGGCGAAGACGCGGCGGTTGCGGCAATGGGCGGCGTTCCAGGCGGTGTCGCCCGGCCGCTGCGGCTCGGAATAGCGGGCGTTGTGGGTCGGCAGATAGCCGACGGCGTTGACCGCGGCACAGAACTGGAAGCGCGGGTTGGAGGCCAGGACCGGCTCCTGGATCGCCGGGAACAGCCGGTCGGTCAGTTCGGTGAAGGGGGCGAGGCACTGTTCCGGCTCGGTGCCGGGGACGGTTGACAGCTCCGTCGAGAACAGCGCCTCCTCGCCGATGCTGCCGTTGGACAGCGCGCCGTCCAGCGCCTTGCCCAAGGCCGCCGCGGTGTCCTGCACGGTGCGGATGATGGCCGAATCCGCCTCGATCATCGCGGTGTAGGCACGCTGCAGCCGGTCGGTTTGCACGTCCGACAGCTCGTCGAAGGCCAGATGCAGGCCAAGGTCGCTGGTACCGGCGACGATGGCCGGCAGGTCGCCGACGTCGCGCAGCGTCACGATCAGCCGCGTCTGCTCGGCCAGTTCCGGCAGCCCCTTGCTCTCCACCAGCAGCCCGTCCAGCGACAGGTCGAGCATGGTGACGGTGCGGCGGTCGCCGGCAACGGCCAGGCCGATCGGCTCCTCGCACGGGATGCGGTCGGAGACGCGGCGGTCGCCCGCCACCGACTGGCGCAGCGCGATGACAAGCCGGCGCTTCAGGTCGGCCACCGCGCCCTGGGTATCGGTCATGCGGCGGCTGACGTCGGTGGCGATGCCGGTGATCTCGTCAGTCTGGTCGCGGATGTGCAGCACGCTGCCCGACACCTGGGAGGCGCCGCCGGCCGAGTTGGTGGCGCTGCGCCCGATCTCGGCGTTGGCGGCCGACTGCTCCTCCACCGCGGCGGCGGTGGCGGCGGCGGCCTCGTCGATCTCCTCGATCACCGAGATGACGGTCTGGATCGCGGTGACGCTGCCGCCCACGGCCTGTTTCAGCTGCTCGATCTGGCGGGCGATGTCCTCGGTCGCCTTCGCCGTCTGGTTGGCGAGAGTCTTGACCTCGCTGGCGACGACGGCGAAGCCCTTGCCGGCCTCCCCCGCACGCGCCGCCTCGATGGTGGCGTTCAGCGCCAGCAGGTTGGTCTGGCCGGCGATGGAGTTGATCAGGTTGGCGACCTTGGCGATCTCCTCCGTCGCGACCTCCATCTGGCCGATGGCGGTGGCGGAGCCGCGGGCGCTGTCCACCGCGCGCCGCGCCACCTCGCTGGAGCGCGCCGCCTGACGGGCGATCTCGTGCCCGGCGGAGTTCAGCTCCTCCGTCGCGGCGGCGACCGACTGGGCGTTGGCGCTGGCCTGTTCGGAGGCGGCCGACACCACCACCGTGTTCTCCCGCACCACGCCCAGGGACTGCATCAGGTGGCGGATGCCGTCGCCGGCGCGGTTGCTGGCCAGTTCCACCCCGATCCAGGTGGAGTCCAGATCGCTCTCGATCGATTTGCAGGTTTCCAGTAGGGCCTGACGGGTCAGCGCCTTCTGGCGCAGTTCGGTCTCGTGCTTCTCATGGATGCCATAGGCCAGCTTCGCCTTCATGGCGTTCAACTCCGACGCCACGCGGCGGAACTCCGGGACGCCAACGGCCGGCATCGGGTCGGTCAGGGCGCCGCGGGCGATGCGCTCGAAGGTCCGTTCCAGCACCACCAGCGGGCGGCGCACCATGCGCAGGATCGCCCAGCCGAACAGGGCGGCAAGCAGGGCGCTCAGCAGCATCGCCACGGCCACCTGGACGACGCGGCGTCCGTAATCCCGTTCCGCCTTGTCGAACTCTTCCCGCGCGACCCGGATCTGAAGCTCCAGCAGGGCGTCGGACACCCGGCGCAGATCGGCGAAGGCCGGGCGGACGGCGCTGCGCAGATGGGCGTCCAGCCCGGCGGCATCCTTCTGCTTGGCGAGCGCCAGCGCCGGGCCGATCCCGCCTTGCAGATAGGTCCCGACCAGCGGCTTGAATTTTTCGGCGAGGACGGCTTCCTCCGGAGTCAGGTAGGTCGCCAGATAGTCGGCCAGAAGGCGCCGCATCGCCGCGGCGTTCTCCACCACGTCCTTCTCCACCGCGGCCTCCACGGCGGCGAGGTCGCCGGCGCCGCTTCCCGCCCGCAGGTCGGCGGCGAGGTCGGTCAGCCGCTGCCGGCTGTCGCGCGCGAGGTTCTGGATGGCGCCGATCTGATAGGCGGGAACCGTGCGGTCCTCGTAGACCGTGCGCAGCGACTGGTTGGAATCCGCCATGCCGTCCAGGCCGAGCCAGCCGGCCAGCAGAACCGCCAGGATCAGCAGCCCGAACACCGCGGCCAGCCGCCCCGACAGGCTGGCCCAGGCGAAGGCGGCGGCGCGGCCGGCACGGTTCTTCCGCACCAGGGCGCCTTCCGCCAGCGCCAGCGCGGCGCGGCCGTCGCGCATCTCCGCATACAGCGCCTCGGCCGCCGCGACGTCCTCGCGCGCGGGCTTGGAGCGGATCGAGATATAGCCGGTGACGGCGCCGTTCTCGACCACCGGGGTGACGTTGGCCCGCACCCAATAGTAATCGCCGCCCTTGGTCCGGTTCTTCACCAGCCCTTCCCAGGGCCGTCCGGTCTTCACCGTCGCCCACAGGTCGGCGAAGGCCTCCTTCGGCATGTGGGGGTGGCGGACGAGATTGTGGGGCGCGCCGATCAGCTCATGTTCGTCAAAGCCGCTGATCTCGACGAAGGCTTGGTTCACGAAGGTGATGCGCCCGCCGGTGTCGGTGCGGGACACCAGGGGAACCCCCTCGGTCAGATGGACTTCCCGGTCGGTGATCGGTGTGTTGACGCGCATTAGGCGGCTCCGCTCCAGCCAAAGTCTCGAAGGAAGCGGCCGGGGATCGGGGCGAAACGAAAGCCGCCGGACGGCCGGATCGGTCGCCCCCCGGACCGGACCTTTTGCTGCAAGCGGTGTGCCGCATCAAATTGTCAGATAACGAACGAATTTTGTGTCGGATTGCACCAGTAGCGCGAAATCGGACAGCGCCGCTCGTCGCAAAATGCGTCCGGAAAAGCGGACTGGCCCCAAAGTATTATGCAATTTGGAAAATGCTTTGCTGTCTGACCATTCAGCCGCGCAACGACCCGTTGGACAGCCCGTCCAGCGGGATCGCGGTGACGCTCTTCACCTCTTCCATCACGGCGTAGGTGTGGGTTTCCCGCACGCCGCGGGCGGTGGACAGCAACTCGCCCAGGAACAGGCGGTATTCGTTCATGTCGCGCACGCGGGCCTTGACCAGATAGTCGAAGCCGCCGGCGACCATGTGGCATTCCATGATCTGCGGCATGCGCAGCACGGTGGCCTTGAAATCGTCGAAGTTATCGGGCGTCGTGCGGTCCAGCACCACTTCGACGAAGACCAGCATCCCCGCTTCCAGCCGATGAGGGTCGAGCAGCGCGACATAGCGCTGGATGATGCCGTCGGCCTGCAGCCGCTTCACCCGCTCCAGGCAGGCGGCCGGGCTGAGGTTGATGCGGCGGGCCAGTTCCACATTGCTGAGGCGGCCGTCATCCTGCAGTTCGCGCAGGATCTTGATGTCGGTGGAATCGAGGTTGCGGTCCATCGGCGGCTCGGAATGCTGTTCGGCTGGCGGCCACGATCCTAACGGAAAAAACGGGATCAGGCCATGCCGGACCATAGCCGGAGCAGGATCATCGTATATGAAAGCAAATTTCCTACGACGAGACTTCCGTCATCCCCGCGAAGGCGGGGATCCAGGACACTTTCACGGAACGTCGCCGAACCGGCTGGATTCCCGCGTTCGCGGGAATGACGCTCCTCCTTGGGTAGGAACAGGATTCTCAAATTCGATGCCTCTGACGGGCGCAGCGGCAACAAGGACGCCGAACCGAGCCTGCTTGCCCGCAGCACAGCCGATCAGGCCGCCAGCGGCAGGGCCACCGTCATGCGCAGGCCGCCGGTCGGGCGGTTCTCGGCGCGGACACGGCCGCCGAACGCCTCGATGTTGCGCCGGACGATCCACAGGCCGATGCCGAAATGCGCCGCGCCGGCCTGATGCGCCGCCGCCTCGTCCTCGGGCATGCCGCGGCCGGGTTCGCGGTGGGAGAAATAGCGTTCGAAGATGCGGTCCAGGTTGGCGGGATCGACGCCCGGTCCTTCGTCATCCACCACCAGCTCCGCCCAGGCCCCCGTACGGGTCAGGCGGACGCTGACCGTCCCGTCGGGCGGCGAGAAGCTGACGGCGTTCTCCACCAGATTCTCGACGATGGTCTCCAGCGTCTCCTCGCTGGCCCGCACCACCAGCCCGGCGTCGATGCGCGAGCGCATGTGCAGGCGGCGTTCGGCCAGCAGCCCGGTATAGCCGCCGGCCATCCGCTCCACCAGCGACGACAAATCGACGCGGCGGCGCGACGGGGCCAGCAGGTCGGCCGCCGCCTCGTCCATGCGGCGGGCGAAGGACACCAGCCCGTCCAGCTTGTCCAGCGACTTCTCGATCATCGTCAGGGCGCGCTGGCTGCGGGCGTTCTCCGCCGGCAGGGCGCGGCGCAGCGGCTCCACCGACTGGCGGATCACGGCGATCGGCGTCTTGAAGGCGTGGGCGTTGTCCTCGGCGGCACGGCGCAGCGATTGGGCGCTGTCGCGCAGCGTGGCGACCAGCCGGTCGAAATCCTCGGCCACGCCGGCCAGTTCCGGCACTGTGTTGCGCGCGGCGAAGGAGGCGTCGCGGTCCTCGCGCTCGGGCGTGTCGTCACCGCCGACGATGCGGCGGGCCAGATCGCCGAAGCGGTTCAGGTTGCGCCAGATGCCGGCCAGCACCGCCAGCACCAGGGCGGCCATCGCCAGATAGATAACGGCGGCGGCCTGGACCGCCGGCGTGCTCCAGTATGGGCGGCCGATGGAGGAGGAGATATAGGCTTCCGTCGCGTGGCTGGTCACCAGCGCCCAGCAGCCGAAGCTGGTCTTGATCGGGGTGATGGAGGACAGCACCTCCTCCCCGCCTTCCAGATGGGGGACGCGCATCGCCAGCGTCGAATTGCCGGCGCAGCTCGACCCCAGCCGGTCCAGCACACCCTGTTCGAGCAGCAGGCGCCGTTCGGCATCGATGTCGGCGGTGGACAGGCTGGGCGCCGCGGCGACGTAGAAGAAGGGCTCCGGCCCGGCCTTGGCCCCGGACGGGGTGGTGGCGGCGCCGGATGCTGCCACGCGCGGGCGCACCAGCAGCTTCAGCCGCGTGCGGTCGTCGCCATAGCGGGCGAGCGCGATGCTCAGGCTGGGAAGGGCGGTGCGGTCGACGCCCAGCAGTTCGGGCTCCAGCGCGCGGGCGATCAGTTCGCCCTGGCGCTGGGCGCTTTTCAGAAGAAGCTGCTGCGACGCCTCGTCGGCGCGCTGGAACTGGTCATAGAGCAGGACCGGCACTGCGATGAAGACAAGGGTGAGCAGCACCAGGCGGCTCGCCATCGAGCGCCAGAGCCAGAGCAGGCGGGCGGACGCCCGTCGGGGCGCCCGCATCGCGAGGTCAATCGGCAGCAGCGCCATCGATCAACATATCCTCGCCGATACCATCTTCATCGCGGCCCTGGTTGGCCGCGTTCTCACCCTTGCCCCAGCGATAGCCGAAGCCCGGATAGTTCTCGATGCAGGCGAAGGTCGCGTCGACCGACCGGAACTTCTGGCGGATACGCTTGATGAAGGCGCGGACGTTGGCGCGGTAGCCCGACGGGCCGTAGCCGGCGACGAAGCCCTTGCCGTGGACGAGGTCGTAGATCTCGCGGTAGGACACGTCCTCTTCCGGGCGGGTCGACATCAGCTTGACGATGTTGAACTCGGTCAGCGTCAGGTCGATGCGCTTGCCCTTCCAGAAGGCGCGGCTGTTGTCCAGGCGCAGCTCCAGCTCGCCCAGGCGGTGGCTGGTGCTGGCGCCGCCGGCCTCCGCATCCTCGGTGCCCTTGGTGGCGTCGCCCTTGATCCCGTCAAGGATCAGGCGCATGCGCTTCAGCAGGATCGACAGGCTGCGCGACTTCTCGACGAAGTCCAGCGCGCCGCCGGCCAGGGCGGCCTCTTCGTAAATCTGGTCGGACAGCACGGTCAGGAAGATGACCGGCGTGGCGATGCCGCGGGCACGCATCTGGCGCAGCACGTCGATGCCGTCCAGCTTGGGCATGCGCCAGTCCAGGAGGACGATGTCGACCGACCCGCCTTCGGCGAAGAAGTCGAGCGCCGGTTCGCCGCGGTCGAAGGTGATGACCTCGTACCCCTCGTCGCCGAGGTTGAGGCTCAGCGACTCACGGAACAGGTCGTCGTCGTCCACCAGAGCGATGCGGGCAATGGTCGGATCGGTCATTGCGGACATTCCCTTGTTCGACTCCGCCTTACTGAATCCCGGCGCGGACAGGGCGCCCTGCGTCAGCTTGAGCGAGGAGTTGGGCGAAGCATCGGTGGTCGGCGTCAGGGACATTTTGGCTGCTCTTCATATCGTAGGAGAGGGCGCGGAAGTCCTGGGACGAGGTCATATCCATGAAGAAGAACACCTTGAGGGTGCAATCGCCCTTGGCATACCGCCAGATCTTGGCGGGAGGCGCCTCTTCCCGTGCAACGGGGGACCCCAGGAGTTTGAGCGTCTGGACTTCGTCCAGCCCGACAAGGCTGTCGGGGTCGGCGTTGGTGGTTGCGGATTGGGTTGGCGTGCCCCCCGTCGGCGGTGCCGCCGCCTGGGCGGCGTTAGGCGGTGTCGCCGCCTGGGTGGCGTTAGGCGGTGTCGCCGCCTGGGTGGCGTTAGGCGGCATCGCCGCCTGGTTGGCGATGTCGGATCCGATGGCCGCCAGATGGGTGGTGGCCTGATCGGCGGTCAGCTTGCCGGCGGTCAGTTCCCCGGCGGTCACCGGCGGCCCCGGCTGCGGCATCGGCAGGGCCGGCGCCAGCGTGGCGGCGTCGGGGAGCTTCCGGACCGGCTTGGGCTTGGGCACCGGCGGGGAGGCCGGATGGGCATTCGAGCGGGCCGCCGTCACGTCCGGTCCGCCCCAGGGTCCGGCGGTGTTGGCCGGGCAACCGGCCAGCAGCAGGACCGCGACCAGCAGGCCCGCATGTCGGCCCCGGCCGGCGGCGTAGGCGCCGTACTGCGCCACATCGCGGAGGACTGCCGGCACGGTCATGGGGGCGGGCCTTTCAAATCCAAGGGGAAACGGAGATATCGGCATTAACACGGGACGAACCATTTCCATCTAGCCTGGAAGTCAACTTCGCGCGCTGGTTGGAGTTGGCCGCGTCTGATATGCCTAAACTCAATCCAGTCTGGTTAATGGCGCGTTAAAGCCACAGCCCATACCCCCATTTTGCGAAAGCGCATCAATATTTTTGGAAGTTTCGTTTGAATTTCGAGCGATTCCGGCAGGGGTTTCCGGTGTCTTTGCTCAAAAGTGGTATGAAATTCGGCAAAATCCATTACGCGCTGACCGCCGCCGTTGTGAAATGCGGAGCGGGACAGGACGTGACAGAAATGAGGCGGGAGGATGGCGGGGATTGCCGGATCGGGGCCTATGCCCAAAAAACAATCGGCGGCGGAGCCACCCGGGTATGGCTCCGCCGCCGAACAGCCGGACGGGCAACAGGTCATGTGGCGGCGCGCGGTTAGCGGCCGTGGGTCGTTGCCACTGGAACTCCAGCCGTGGTTCCGACCGGCACTCAGTCCGGTCGGCGTCGTGGGAACAATGCGTTTTCGGCACCATCCATCACGCCGATGATGATGCCCTGGACGGTCCGGATCGTCAAGTTTGTAGTACGTACAATTTAGTGGTCCGCATATCCGGACGATGCGGACGGCGGACGACCGCGAGAGTTTCGGTCAAGGCGCATAGCGGTCGTTGATCTGACGGGCATGGCCGACCGACACCAGGATGTCGAGCAGCTCCTTGACCCTCGGCGACCGCGCGCCCTTGAATTGGCGGGCGAGGCTTTCGGCTTCGACGGCACGGCCGCAGCGGTTCAGCGCCGCCATCAGGCTGTGGACCTGTTCGGTCGGCGCCTTCGGCCAGACGATCCGCTTCGCCGTATCCGCCGCGATGTCGAGCGTAGCCGCGATCTGAACGGCGGCGCCCTGCCCCTTCGGGTTCTGGTAGTCCGGCCGCAGCCAGCGGACGAGGCCGTCGCGTTCCTCGCGGTGGCGCTCGGCGTTCAGCGCCACGAGATTTTCCAGAATCCGCGCATCCTCCAGATCGGCAGGCCAGCCATAGGCGTCCGCCACCGCATGGTCGATCCGGCTGTGGAGGTCCAGCATCACGCCGACCTGCCCCAGCTGGTAGATCTCCATCTCGCGCGCGGTCAGCTCCTCCCGGCTCCGCCCCTTCTCCAGGACATTGTAAAGCTCGGTCAGCGTCAACCGGTCGGGATGCTCGGCCAGCACCCGCTTGCGATGGGCGTCGAGTTCCTCGGCAAGCTGACCGATCACGCGCTTCTGATGCGGCGTGGCGTTGGGGAAGGGGAAGGTGTCGAAACAACGGGTTTTGACATAGACAGGGTCGTTACCCTGCCCGAGCCAACCTCCAGCAGATATCGACCATGTGCAATGAATTTTGCTCGACAGCACCCCAAGGATGTACGCTTCATTGGAGAAAATTAGAACGAGCTTGTTATCCGGCCTCGTATTCGACGGCAACACTTGAAATATTCTATGCCTGCTCGTCTCAACAGTTGCAATATACCTACTTATACCATTAATCGCACTTCGCAGTTCCGTCCTCGGCTCGCCAAACACCCACCAATTCTCTCTATATGATTTTCTGTTGTTCTTATCTCTCTCCGGCTTCACGCGATCCAACAGCCACTGGTAAACTTCCGGATACTTCTGCCTGACTTCGGCTTCCGTCATGCCGAAAAGGTCGATGACCATCAGCCCGCGGGAGCGCCCGGTCAGATCACGGCCGTTCCGGTATTCGCGTATCCTCTCTTCCAATCCGGCAATCCGCCCCAAGCCGAGAGCGCGCGCCTGTGCCGGGGTGACGAGAAAGCCCGCCCCATGGAGCGACACACCGCGTGAAGAAATCTTCCCATTCGATGCCAGCGGCTTGGCGGATGCGATGTCTGCACCGACCGTGAGATCGCTTCTCACAATTCCGGGAAATGGTTTCAACTCGACTGGAACGGCTCCGTCCTTGTCAGGGGATTTTTCTTCACGCTCCACCGTCTTCAACAAGCCGGTCCGCTCGTCATGCTCGACGAGCGCACCCACCGTCATCGCCACCCGCACGGCCGCCGTGCCCTGCCCGTCCGCCCAGGGATGGTCGGGGATGGCGAAGGGCAGATACAGCGGCGTCTTCGCGTCGAGGTGCCGTTGGATGACCCGGCGGCTGAAGGTCTGGGTGATGCTGTTGGTGGTGATGAAGCCGAAGCGCCGGGCCGCCCGCTTGCGCACCAGATCGGCCGCCTTGTCCCACCAGTAGGTGACGAAGTCGGCGCCGCCGGGCATGTGCGGGTAGGCCCGCCACAGCGCCTCGGCATAGCCGTCGCCCAGTTCGGCCCGCAGGTCCTTGCCGGCGATGAAGGGCGGGTTGCCGACGATGTAATCGGCCTCCGGCCAGTCGGCGGGCTTGGCGCCGACATGGCGTTGCAGCGGAACCGTCCGGCTTTCGTCAGGCACCTCCTGGCCGGTGAAGGGATCGGTCTTCCAGCTGAGGCCGTCCCACTTCACCCGCGGCTGGCCGTCCTCGTCCAGCATCGGCTCCACCCGCTCCCAGGACAGCACCGCGTCGCACTGCCGGATGTTGTCGTAGGAGTGGAGGATCGGCTCGCTCAGGCTTTCCGGCCCGCGCTGGCGCAGATGGCATTGCAGATGACCGATCCAGATCACCAGTTCGGCGATCGGCACGGCGCGGGGATTCTTCTCCAGCCCAAGCAGTTGGTGCGGACCGACGGTGTGCCCGGCGAGGTCGAGATTGGCCTGCGTCCCGCCGCCGATGTCCTCCAGCGTCGCAATGACCTCCCCTTCCAGGGCCTTCATCTTCTCCAGGGCGACGTAAAGAAAATTTCCACTTCCGCAGGCGGGATCCAAGACCCTGACGGAACAGAGCTTCCGATGGAAATCCTTGATTTCCTTGATGGCCTGCGCCGGTTCGTTCTTTCTCTGGGCGTTCTCGGCGATCACCTGCGCCGCCCGCCACTCCGCCATCAGCGGTTCGATCACCGCCGGCACCACCAGCCGGTCCACATAGGCGCGCGGCGTGAAGAAGGCGCCGTATTGGCTGCGCTCGCGCTTGCTCAGCGCGTTTTCCAGCAGGGTGCCGAAGATCGCCGGCTCCACATTCTTCCAGTCGCGTGAACAGGCGGCGATCAGTTCGCCAATCTCCTGTTCGTCGAGCGCCAGCGCCTCGGCTTCCCGGAACAGCCCGCCGTTGAAATGGCGGACGCGGGCGCGGATGGTGGTGTCGTGATCGCTGCCCTTGTCCATGCTGCGCCAGAAGGGTTCCAGATAGCGCGGCAGGAATTGCGGGTGTGGCCGGGCGTCGTTCAGCACGCCGGTGAAGGCGCCGTCCGGCAGCAGCCCGACATTCTGCGCAAAGGCGGTGAACAGGCAGCGCATCAGGAACAGCGCCACCTGTTTCGGCTCGTATCGCTTTTCCAGGCTCTGCGCCAGCCGGGCGAGGCGCTGCGCGATGTCCCGCGTCACCTCGGCCCGCCGGGCGCTGGGGTCGAGGCTCTTGGGCGCTTCCCAGATCGCCTTCAGCCGCGCCCGTATCTCCGGATCGGCGAGATCCGCCAGCCTGATCCGATGCGACCGGCTGTCGGGGAAGGGCATGTAGGCCTTGCCCAGTCCGGTAAAGTCGGCATAGGTCTCTACCACATGCCCGACATCGACGACGATCAGGAAGGGCGGCCAGCCGTGATCGGTCGGCAACGCCTTGGCATAGCGTTCGGCCTGGGCGCGCGCCTGCCGCATCAGCCGGTCCCATGACGGCCGCGTCCCGGCGGGCGGGGAACTGTGGGGCAACCCGCCGAACAGGTCGCTCCCTTCCTGCCCGCCGCGCTGGCGCTTGCGCGATTGCTTGGCCTCCAGAACGAAGCAATCCCGCTTGTAGCAGTCAAGATAGTTGTTCCGCCCGTCATCGCCCTCCAGATCGAGCGCGCGCACCCTCTTTTCATAGACGTAATTGTTGAGCGCGTCCTGTTCCGACGACGCTTCCGGCTCCGCCGTCCCGATCAGCGCGCAGAGCTGGTTGATGAATTTCTGATAATTGGCGCGCTCCGATCCGCCCTTGTCGCTCCAATATTTGATGAAGGCTTCGGGGGAGCACGACGGATTCTGTTCAACCTGCTCATCGCAGCTTTTCGAAGATAGTATGCCCATCGCCCGGCATTCCCTTATAACGAGAATGCAAGGGTATTTTGTATGTTTTTTGGGGAGTCAAACGCGATATTGACAATTAATAGGCGGTTTATTTTCCTGTCATCATATGGTGGGCTTTCACTGGCGCCCCCTCAGTATATTGAGAAGAGAAAAGAGAATTCATAAAAAATTTACCACTGGCACAGGGTTTCATATACAAACTATAAATAATTATGCCCGACTCGGCGCAAAAGGAATTACATTTAAATGTATGTTGTGAATATAACTATAGCATATTCCTTCATTAACGCCAGCCATTATCACATACATTGCAGAGTCTTTCTCGTCGATACCTTCTCGTTAATACGGGACGTTCGGATATCGGGCGCCCCCAAATACAAAAGGGCCGCGCCCCCTTTCGGAAGCGCGGCCCTTCGTTGCCGAAGATTCCCTCACGCACAACCACGAGCGCGGGCCACCTTCGATGCGGTGGGGCGGCCGATGGCATCGCTGATGAACGCCCCGGCCGCGATCAGCTTGTCCAGGTCCACCCCGGTCTCGATGCCGAGGCCGTTCAGCATGTAGAGCACATCCTCGCTCGCCACATTGCCGCTGGCCCCCTTGGCATAGGGGCAGCCGCCCAGGCCCGCGACGGAGCTGTCGACCACCGCCACCCCCATCTGCAGCGCCGCCAGGATGTTGGCGAGCGCCTGCCCATAGGTGTCGTGGAAATGGACGGCGATCTTCTCGACCGGCACCCGCTCCGCCACCGCGGCGATCATCGCTTGAGCCTTGGTCGGCGTGCCGGTGCCGATGGTGTCGCCCAGCGAGATCTCGTAGCAGCCCATGGCGAACAGCCGCTCCGCAACCTCCGCCACCGCCTTCGGCGCGATCTCCCCCTCATAGGGGCAACCGAGCACGCAGGAGACATAGCCCCGCACCGGCACGCCCGCCGCCTTGGCCTGCTCCATCACCGGCGCGAAGCGGTCCAGGCTTTCGGCGATGGAGCAGTTGATGTTCTTCTGGCTGAAGCTCTCCGACGCGGCGCCGAACACCGCAACCTCGTCGGCCTTGGCCGCCAGCGCGCCCTCCAGCCCCTTCAGGTTGGGGGTAAGGGCGGCATAGCGGACACCGGGCTTGCGGGCGATGCCGGCCAGCACGTCGGCGCTGTCGCCCATCTGCGGCACCCATTTGGGCGAGACGAAGCTGGCCGCCTCCACCACACTCAACCCGGCGTCGGACAGGCGGTCGACCAGTTCCACCTTCACCGCCGTCGGCACCATCGACTTTTCGTTCTGGAGGCCGTCGCGTGGGCCGACCTCCACCATGCGGACGAATTTCGGCAGTTGCATCGTCAGGCCTCCGCGATGTCGAGAACCAGCAGGTCGACGCCTTCCGACACCTGATCGCCCGCCGCGAAATTCACGGCGCTGACGGTGCCGGCGGCCGGGGCCTTGATGGTGTGCTCCATCTTCATGGCCTCCAGCAGCATCAGCGGCGCGCCGGCCTCGACGCTCTGGCCCGGTTCGACCAGCACGCGGACCACGGTGCCCGGCATCGGCGCGGTCAGACGGCCGGAGCCGCCCTCCTGCTCCGCCGCGCGGGCGCTGGGATCGTCCAGCGTCAGGCGCGACACGGCACCGTCGATCAGCACGGTGATGTCCAGCCCCTGCTGCACCACGGTGGCGCGGGTACGCATGCCGTCCAGCGTCGCGGTCAGCAGGCCGTCCGTCAGGCTGACCCCGGTGACGGGCATCGGCCTGCCGCCATCCACCGCGACCTCATAGCCATCAGCCCGGAAATGCAGCGTCACTTCGCGCGCCGTCTCGCCGTCCATCAGGCGCAGGTCGTAATGGTTCTCCTCGTTCAGCCGCCAGCCATTGGCAAGCAGCCAGGGCGAATAGCGGTCCGACCGGGCGCGCAGCGCCGCCTGCGCCTCCTCGCGGCGCTTCAGCAGCACCGACAGGGATGCTGCGGCCAGCGCCTTGTCGGCCACCGGGGCCGGCGGCGGCAGCAGGTCGGCGCGGTGGCGCTCGATGAAGCCGGTGTCGATCTCCACCGCCTTGAAGGCCGGATGGCCGGCGATGGCGCCGAGGAAGCCGACATTGGTGGTGACGCCGACGACCTCATACTCGGCCAGCGCCACCCGCAGGCGGCGCAGCGCGCTGTCGCGGTCCTCGTCCCAGACGATCAGCTTGGCGATCATCGGGTCGTAATACATCGTCACCGAATCGCCTTCGCGGACGCCGGTGTCGACGCGGACATGCTCGTTCTCGGACGGCGGACGCAGGCGAACCAGCTTGCCGATGGCGGGCAGGAAGTCGCGCTGCGGGTCTTCGGCATAGAGCCGCGCCTCGAAGGCATGGCCCCTACGGGTCAGCTGCTCCTGGCGCAGCGGCAGTTCCGCCCCGGCTGCCACACGCAGCTGCCATTCGACCAGATCGAGGCCGGTGATCTTCTCGGTCACCGGATGCTCGACCTGCAGGCGGGTGTTCATCTCGATGAAGTAGAAGCCGCCATCCTCATAGAGGAACTCGACGGTGCCGGCGCCGACATAGTTGACCGCCTTGGCGGCGGCGACGGCGGCCTCGCCCATGCGGCGGCGGAGATCGTCGGGCAGGTTCGGGGCCGGCGCCTCCTCGATCACCTTCTGGTGGCGGCGCTGGACCGAGCAGTCGCGCTCGAACAGATAGACGCCGTTGCCGTGGGTGTCGCAGAAGACCTGGATTTCGACATGGCGCGGCCGGCCGAGATACTTCTCCAGCAGCAGGCTGTCGTCGCCGAAGGCGGCCTTGGCTTCGCGCTGGGCGCCGGCCACCGCATCGGCCAGCTCGTTGGCGGCGCGCACCACACGCATGCCCTTGCCGCCGCCGCCGGCCGACGCCTTGACCAGCACCGGATAGCCGATGCGTTCGGCCTCCGCCGACAGGGTGGCGAAGTCCTGGTCGGTGCCGTGATAGCCCGGCACCAGCGGCACGTCGGCGTTCGCCATCAGCCGCTTGGATTCCGCCTTGGAGCCCATGACGCGGATCGCCTCGATCGGCGGGCCGATGAAGACGACGCCGGCCTTCGCACAAGCCGCGGCGAAGCCGGCATTCTCCGACAGGAAGCCATAGCCGGGATGGATGGCCTGGGCGCCGGTGCGCTTCGCCACGTCGAGGATGACGTCGCCGCGCAGATAGCTTTCGCCGACCGGGGCCGGGCCGATGCAGACGGCCTCGTCGGCCATCTGGACATGCATCGCCTTGGCGTCGGCCTCCGAATGGACGGCGACGGTCTTGATGCCCAGGCGGCGGGCGGTGCGGATGACCCGGCAGGCGATTTCGCCGCGGTTGGCGATCAGGATCTTGTCGAACATTGGATCAGCTCCGCCAGGACGGGGTGCGTTTGTCGAGGAAGGCGCCGACGCCCTCCTTGCCTTCGGCGCTGGCGCGCTGGCGGGCGATGCGCTCCGCCGTGTCGCGCACCACGTCGTCGGTCAGCGGCCGGCGGGCGACGGCGCGGATCAGCTCCTTGGCGGCGGTGACCGCCGTGGGGGCGCTGTCCATCAGGTTCTTGACCGTCTTCGCCACCGTCTCCTCCAGCCCGTCGGCTTTGGTCAGCTCATGCAGCAGGCCGATGCGGTGGGCCTCCGCCGCGCTGAACCGCTCGCCGGTCAGGAAGTAGCGGCGGCAGGCGCGCTCGCCGATGGCGGCGATGACATAGGGGCTGATGGCGGCGGGGATGATGCCCAGACGCACCTCCGACAGGGCGAAGGTCGCGGTCTCGACGCCGATGGCGATGTCGCAGGCCGAAACCAGCCCGACGCCGCCGCCGAAGGCCGGCCCCTGCACCACGGCGACCGTGGGCTTCGGGCATTCGTCCAACGTGCGCAGCATGGTGGCGAGGCCCATGGCGTCGGCCAGATTCTCCGCGTGGGAGTAGCCGGCCATTTTCTTCATCCAGGACAGATCCGCCCCGGCCGAGAAGCTCTTGCCCACCCCGCGCAGCAGGACGACGCGCACCGCCGGATCCTCGCCCACCTGCCGGAAGGCTGCGGTCAGGTCGGCGATGACCTGCTCGTTGAAGGCGTTGTGCACGTCGCCGCGGTTCATGGTGACGGTGGCGACGCCGGTGTCGGCAACCTCGATCAGAATATCGCTCATGCCCACCCCCATCACATCCGGAAGACGCCGAAGGGCGTCTTCGGCACCGGCGCGTTCAGCGAGGCCGACAGGCCGAGGCCCAGCACCATGCGGGTGTCGGCCGGGTCGATGATGCCGTCGTCCCACAGCCGGGCGCTGGCGTAATAGGCATGGCTCTCCCGTTCGAACTGGGCGCGGATCGGCGCCTTCAGCGCCTCTTCGTCCTCGGCCGACCAGGGCTTGCCCTGCGCTTCCATGGCGTCGCGCTTGACCTGGGCCAGCACGCCCGCCGCCTGCTCGCCGCCCATGACCGAGATGCGGGCGTTCGGCCACATCCACATGAAGCGCGGGCTGTAGGCACGGCCGCACATGCCGTAATTGCCGGCGCCATAGCTGCCGCCGATGATGACGGTGAATTTCGGCACCTTGGCGCAGGCGACGGCGGTGACCAGCTTGGCGCCGTCCTTGGCGATGCCGCCGGCCTCGTACTTCCGGCCGACCATGAAGCCGGTGATGTTCTGCAGGAACACCAGCGGAATGCGGCGCTGGCAGCACAGCTCGACGAAATGGGCGCCCTTCAGGGCGGATTCGCTGAACAGGATGCCGTTGTTGGCGATGATGCCGACGGGATAGCCGAAGATGTGGGCGAAGCCGGTGACCAGCGTCGTGCCGTAGAGCGGCTTGAACTCGTCGAAGCGGGAACCGTCGACCACCCGCGCGATCACCTCGCGCACGTCGAACGGCTTGCGGGCGTCGCTGGGGATGACGCCGTACAGCTCGCGCGGGTCGAAGGCCGGCTCCTCCGGCTCGCGCAGGTCGAGGTCGATGTGCTTGGCGCGGTTCAGGTTCGACACCACGCGGCGCGCCATCGCCAGCGCATGGGCGTCGTTCATCGCGTAATGGTCGGTCACGCCGGAGGTGCGGGAATGCACGTCGGCGCCGCCCAGATCCTCCGCCGACACCACCTCGCCGGTCGCCGCCTTCACCAGCGGCGGGCCGCCCAGGAAGATGGTGCCCTGGTTGCGGACGATGATCGCCTCGTCCGACATCGCCGGGACATAGGCGCCGCCGGCGGTGCAGCTTCCCATCACCACTGCGATCTGCGGGATGCCCTCGGCCGACATGTTGGCCTGGTTGTAGAAGATGCGGCCGAAATGGTCGCGGTCGGGGAAGACCTCGTCCTGGTTCGGCAGGTTGGCGCCGCCTGAATCCACCAGATAGATGCAGGGCAGGTTGTTCTGCTGGGCGATCTCCTGCGCCCGCAGGTGCTTCTTGACCGTCAGCGGGTAATAGGTGCCGCCCTTCACCGTCGCGTCGTTGGCGACGATCATGCATTCCTGCCCGGCAACGCTGCCGATGCCGGCGATGATGCCGGCGGACGGGATGTCTTCGGCATACACACCGTCGGCGGCAAGCTGCGACAGCTCCAGAAACGGCGAGCCGACGTCGAGCAACTGGCGGATGCGCTCGCGCGGCAGCAGCTTGCCGCGGGCGAGATGCTTGTCGCGGGCCTTCGCGCCGCCGCCCTGCTGGATGGCGGCGACCTTCCGGCGCAGATCGTCGACCAGCGCCTGCATGGCGTCGGCGTTGGCCTGGAACTCGGCGGAGCGCGCGTTCAGGGCGCTCTTCAGGACGGTCATGCCGTCTTCCTCCCGGTTTGGCGGTCTTGATTGCTGAATGGGTTACTGAACGAGCGCGCGGCTGATCACCAGCCGCTGGATGTCGCTGGTGCCCTCGTAAATCTGGCAGACCCGGACGTCGCGATAGATGCGCTCGACCGGGAAATCGTTGAGATAGCCATAGCCGCCATGGACCTGGATGGCGTCGGAGCAGACCTTCTCGGCGATTTCGGAGGCGAACAGCTTGGCCATCGCCGCCTCCTTCATGCAGGGCACCCCGGCATCGCGCAAGGATGCCGCATGCAGCACCATCTGGCGCGCGGCCTCCACGCGGGTCGCCATGTCGGCGAGGCGGAAGGCGACGGCCTGATGCTGGATGATCGGCACGCCCATGCTCTGGCGTTCCTGGGCGTAGCGGATGGCGTGGTCGAGCGCCGCGCGCGCCATGCCGACCGACTGCGAGGCGATGCCGATGCGCCCGCCCTCCAGGTTCGCCAGCGCCACCCTGTAGCCCGCCCCTTCCGCCCCGAGCATCAGGTCGGCGGGAACCCGGCACTCCTCGAAGACGATCTGGCAGGTGTCGGAGCAGTGCTGGCCCAGCTTCTCCTCCGTCCGCGCCACCTGATAGCCCGGCGTGCCGGTCGGCACGATGAAGGCACTCAGCCCCTTCTTCCCCGCCGCCGGATCGGTCACCGCGAAGACGATGGCGACATCGGCCTGCGAGCCGGAGGTGATGAACTGCTTGGTGCCGTTCAGCACCCAGTGATCGCCGTCGCGCCGTGCGCGGGTCTTGATCGCCGAGGCGTCGGACCCCGCCTGCGGTTCGGTAAGGCAGAAGGCGCCCAGCATCTCGCCGCGCGCCATCGGCTTCAGGAAGCGGTCCTTCTGGGCATCCGTGCCGAACTTCAGGATCGGCATGCAGCCGACCGAATTGTGCACGCTCATGATGGTGGACACCGCACCGTCGCCGGCGGCGATCTCCTCGATGGCCAGCGCATAGGCGACATGGTCGGTGGCGGCGCCGCCGAACTCCTCCGGCACCAGCATGCCCATCAGGCCGAGTTCGCCCATCTCGGCCAGCTCGGCCTTGGGGAAGGCGCCGCTGCGGTCACGCTCGGCGGCGGTCGGCGCGAGCCGGTCCTGCGCGAAGGCGCGGGCCATGTCGCGGACCATGGTCTGTTCTTCGGTCAGGTGCATCGGGCGTTTCCTCGGATTTCTATAGTCCCCTCTCCCCCCGGGGAGAGGGTTAGGGTGAGGGGGAAGCACGGCAAGGACTCTCGGGAAGGCACGCAGTGCATCCCCCTCACCCCGACCCTCTCCCCGGGGGGGGAGAGGGGGAATAGGGGCGGGAGTGCCTTACACCCGCTCCACCGCGATCGCTGTCGCCTCACCACCACCAATGCACAAGCTGGCCACGCCTCGCTTCAGGTCGTACTTCTCCAGCGCCGCCAGCAGCGTGACGATGATCCGCGCGCCCGAAGCCCCGATCGGGTGCCCGAGCGCGCAGGCGCCGCCATGGACGTTCACCTTGTCGTGCGGCAGGTCCAGATCGCGCATCGCCGCCATGGTCACCACGGCGAAGGCTTCGTTGATCTCGAACAGATCGACGTCGCGGGCCGACCAGCCCACCTTCTCGAACAGCTTCTGCATCGCGCCGACCGGAGCCGTCGTGAACAGCGCCGGCTGCTGGGCGTGGTTGGAATGGCCCTTGATCTCGGCGATCACGCGCAGGCCGCGCTTGTCCGCTTCGCTGCGGGTGGTGACGACCAGCGCCGCACCGCCGTCGGAGATCGACGACGCGTTGGCCGCCGTCACCGTGCCGTCCTTGGCGAAGGCGGGCTTCAGCGTCGGGATCTTCTTCGGATCGCCCTTGGCCGGCTGCTCGTCGGTATCGACCAGCGTATCCCCCTTGCGGCCCTTGACCAGCACGGGCGCGATCTCCGCCTTGAAGGAGCCGTCCTCCACCGCCTTGCGGGCGCGGTTCAGGCTTTCGATGGCGTAGTTGTCCTGAGCCTCACGGGTGAAGTTGTAGCTGCTGGCGCATTCCTCGGCGAAGGTGCCCATCAGGCGGCCCTTCTCGTAGGCGTCCTCCAGCCCGTCGAAGAACATGTGGTCCAGCACCTTGCCGTGGCCCATGCGGTAGCCGCCGCGGGCGCGGTCCAGCAGGTAGGGGGCGTTGGACATGCTCTCCATGCCGCCGGCCACCACCACCTTGGCCGAGCCGGCCTTGATGACGTCATGGGCGAACATCACCGCCCGCATGCCCGATCCGCAGACCTTGGAGATGGTGGTGCAGCCCACCCCCTTCGGCAGCCCGGCGCCCAGCGCCGCCTGGCGCGCCGGGGCCTGGCCCAGACCGGCCGACAGCACGTTGCCCATGAACACCTCGTCCACCGCGTCTCCGGCCAGGCCGGCGCGCTCCAGCGCCGCCTGGATGGCGACGGCGCCCAGCTGCGGGCCGGTCAGGCCCATGAGGTCGCCCTGGAAGCCGCCCATCGGCGTGCGGACGGCGGCGGCGATGACGATGCTGTCGGTCATGGTGGTCTGTCCCTTTCCCTCGATGCCTTGTTGCCGAACCGCTTTACGCGGTCTCTTTAAACAGTTCGCGCCCGATCAGCATGCGGCGGATCTCGCTGGTGCCGGCGCCGATCTCGTAGAGCTTGGCGTCGCGCAGCAGGCGGCCGGTCGGGTATTCATTGATGTAGCCGTTGCCCCCCAGCGTTTGAATGGCCTCCAGCGCCATCCAGGTCGCCTTTTCTGCGGAGAACAGGATGGCGGCGGCAGCGTCCTTGCGGGTGGTCTCGCCCCGGTCGCAGGCCTTGCAGACGGCGTACACATAGGCCTTGGCGGCGTTCATGATCGTGTACATGTCGGCCAGCTTGCCCTGCATCAGCTGGAACTCGCCGATGGGCTGGCCGAACTGCTTGCGGTCGTGGACATAGGGGATCACCACGTCCATGCAGGCCTGCATGATGCCGAGCGGACCGCCGGACAGCACCGCGCGCTCGTAATCCAGGCCCGACATCAGGACATTCACGCCGCGGCCGACGCCGCCCAGGATGTTCTCCTCCGGCACCTCGCAGTCCTCGAACACCAGCTCGCCGGTGTTGGAGCCGCGCATGCCCAGCTTGTCCAGCTTCTGCGCCACCGAAAAGCCCTTGAAGCCCTTCTCCACCAGGAAGGCGGTGATGCCGCGCGGGCCGGCATTGATGTCGGTCTTGGCGTAGATGACCAGCGTGTCGGCGTCGGGGCCGTTGGTGATCCACATCTTGGTGCCGTTGAGCACATAGCGGTCGCCCTTCTTCTCGGCCCGCAGCTTCATCGACACCACGTCCGACCCGGCGTTCGGCTCCGACATCGCCAGCGCGCCGATATGCTCGCCGGAGATCAGCTTGGGCAGATAGCGGCGCTTCTGATCCTCATTGCCGTTCTTGCGGATCTGGTTGACGCAGAGGTTGGAGTGCGCGCCGTAGCTCAAGCCCACCGAGGCGGAGGCGCGCGACACCTCCTCCATCGCCACGACATGCTCCAGATAGCCCATGCCGGCGCCGCCGTACTCCTCCTCGACCGTCACGCCGAGGATGCCGAGGTCGCCCATCTTGCGCCACAGCTCGTTGGGGAACTCGTTGGTGTGGTCGATCTCGGCGGCGCGGGGGGCGATCTCGTTGGCGGCGAAGCTCCGCACCGAATCGCGCAGCATGTCGGCCGACTCGCCGAGGTCGAAATTCAGGCTGGGGTACTGGTTGGACAGCATGGACGTATCGCTCCCCTGGGAAATCATCCGTTCTTTGACCATACGTTACCGTATGGCGAGGCCGGTGGCAAGGGGGAAGCTGAGACCGCCGAAAACCCATTGAGCTTCAGGGGATTGGCCGCGCCGCACCTCCGCCGCGCATTTCCGCATCGTGGAAAAAAGCCGGGGGTGCGCCGATTTTCCCCAATCTTTTCAAGGCTGCCATGCATGTTGAATACTGTATTCCAGACTGGGGAAGGCCGTTATAAGAGAAGCCAAGGCGTTATGTCCGGCCAGTACCATCGATTTGGGGGACCAACCAATGATTCGCGTGCCTCGCCCGAACCTGGACGGCTTCACCATGGCCCTGGTGGCGACCGTCGGTCTGGCGACCGTTCTTCCGGTGCATGGGCAGTTCGCCCAGGGCGTGCATTGGCTGGCGGAGGCGGCCATCGCGCTGCTGTTCTTCCTGCACGGCGCCCGGCTGCCGCCGGAAGAGGTGGTGGCGGGCATGGCGCATTGGCGCCTGCATCTGCTGATCTTCAGCCTGACCTTCGTCGCCTTCCCGCTGATCGGCTGGGCCGTGGTGGAAACGCTGCCGCACAGCCTGCTGCCGCCGGCCCTGGCGATCGGGGTGCAGTTCCTCTGCCTGCTGCCCTCCACCGTCCAGTCCTCCATCGCCTTCACCTCGATGGCGCGGGGCAACGTCGCGGCCGCGGTGTGCAGTTCCACCCTGTCCAACATCTCCGGCATCCTGATGACGCCGCTGCTGGTGGCGCTGTTCCTGAAGGTGCAGGGGACGGCGCTGTCGCTCGACACGCTGCAGACCATCGCGGCACAGCTTCTGCTGCCCTTCGTCGCCGGCCAGCTTCTGCGGCGCTGGGTCGGCGCCTGGGCGGCGCGGCACAAGACGATGCTGCGGGTCACCGATCGCGGCTCGATCCTGCTGGTCGTCTATCTCGCCTTCAGCGAGGCGGTGGTGAACGGCCTGTGGCATCAGGTGCCACCGTCGGCGCTGGGCATGGTGGTGCTGATCGATAGCGCCATCCTGGCGCTGTTCCTGATCGGCACGACGCTGCTCAGCCGCCGCCTGGGCTTCTCCCGCGCCGACGAGGCGGTGATCGTCTTCTGCGGCTCCAAGAAGTCGCTGGTCAGCGGCGTGCCGATGGCCGGCGTTCTGTTCGCCCCCGCCACCGCCGGTCTGGTGCTGCTGCCGGTGATGGTGTTCCACCAGATCCAGCTGATGGTCGGCGCCGTCCTGGCCCGCCGCTACGCCGACGAGCGCGCAGCCAAGGACGAGGCGAGGGACGCCCTGCCGGCGACCTCGTGAGAAAGTGCCCTCTCCCGAGCAAGGCCCCCTCTCCCCCCCGGGGAGAGGGTTAGGGTGAGGGGGTCGCGCGGCGAGGATCTCCAAGCATCGCACACTCTCCGCTCCCCGGCAAATTCACCCCATGCATCCCCCTCACCCCGACCCTCTCCCCGGGGGGGAGAGGGAGATTGGGAGCCCCCTACTCCTCCGCGAACTCGCCGGTCGCGGCCATGATGGCGGTGCGGAGCTGGTCGGCCTTGGCGGGGCCGGCGACCAGTTCCAGCAGGCGCAGGGCGTAGAACAGGCCGATCTCCGCCGTCTCGGCGTCGTCGGGGTCGCCAGCCGCCTTCGGGTACTGCGCCAGCAGGGCGTGCGCCCGCGCCATCAGTCCCTTTTCCATCGACGCCATCGCGGTCTTCAGCGGCTCGTGCAGGCCGAGCGCGTCGGCCAGCCCCTCGCAGCGCCGCAGCGCGCGGGCGTGGTCCTCGGCCGCCGCCTGGGCCTCCTCGTCCACCGCGGCAGGACGGCCATTCTCGGCCGGGGCCGCGACGGCGGTCAGGATGCCGCCGGACGCGGTGTCGAGCACGGTGCCGGTCACCATGGTCCGCACCGCCGTCTTCACCGCCTCCAGCCGCTCGCGATAGACCGGCTCGGCCAGGAAATCCATGACGGCGGAGGTGGTGGCGACGCTGGCGACCAGCCGTTCGGCGATGGCGATGGCCTCCTCCGGCGCGATAGCGGCGGCGGCCACGCCCGGTCCGGCGCTGTAGCCGTTGCCGTCCAGCCGGGCCGAGCGTTCCTCCAGGTTGGTGACCACCAGCCCGCTCAGCTGGGCGAAGATCACCGGCTGCTCGCGCCGCGCCTTGCCGAAATCCAGATCGTTCAGCACCGTCAGCAGGTCGGCCGGGTTCGCCATGCGCGAGGCGGCGACCAGCAGCAGGTAATAGACCAGCCCGGCGGATTGCCGCGCCACCGCCTGGACCGCCTGCTCGATGATGCCGACATGCTCGTCCTCGAAGGCCGGCAGCGGCTTCGGCGCCAGCGCGTCCTTCAGCGATTCCACCGTCAGCCCGATCTCCAGGAAGGCGGCGACGTCCAGCACCTGCCGCTGCAGATCCTCGTCGCCATGCAGCACGCGCCACAGCGCATGCCGGGCGCCGTCCTGCTCCACCGCCCCCCGAATGGCCTGGGCGGCCATCGGCCACAGCCGCCGACCGATGTTGCGCAGCGCGTTGAGATTGCCGGGCGCCGTCTCCTGCACCTGCCGGTCGAGCTGGTCGATCAGGGCGGTGTCGCCGCACTCCGTCACCAGCTTCCACACCGGGTCGATCACCCGCCGCTCGATGCGGCCCAGCGGCACGTCGACGCCGCTGAAGCTTTCCAGCACATCCTCGAACGGCATGCACAGCACGCGCTTCAGCGTCGGGCGGCGGTTCGGGCGCACCTGGACCAGCCGCGGACGGATGGCGGCGAAGGTCTGGCGCACGTCGGGATGGTCGCGCACCCGCTCCAGCAGGCGGACCACCTCGATGAACTTGTCCTCGGGGATGTCGAACAGCCGGGTCTCCAGCCCCGGCAAACGGTCGGCTTGCCCTTTTTCCCCTGCCCCGCCGGTCATGGCACGCGCGCTTTCACCGCCTCGATCCGGCGGATGGCGTCGATGTCCATCTGGCCGGTGCGCCAGTCCTCCAGCATGCGGACGGAGCGGCGGTGGGCCAGCTTGACCTGCTTGGCATCCTCGACGAAATCGCGGCTCGACTCCTTGCGCGGCAGCAGAGGCAGGATGCGGAACAGGTCGTTGACGGTCGCCGCCTGCTGGTGGTGGTCCTCGGCCTGCGCCACCTCCCACGCCCCGGTGATATGGCTCCAGCCGTCGAGCAGCCACGCCATGCGGCCGGCCTGGGCGCGCACGCGGACGATCTCGCTGTCCCAATCGCGCATCAACGGCCCGATGGCCTCCACCCGCCGGTGGAAGTCGCCCAGAACCTTGTCGCCGATGGCGATGGTGTGCTGCGCCACCTCGGCGCAGAACTGCGCCACCGGGGCGGCGTCGCTCGGCACGTCGTTCGCCCAGCCGGTCATGCTGTCGCGGAAGGCCTTCAGGTCGTTCAGCCCGCGCGTCAGCCGCCCCGGCCTGGGCGAGCGCGCCAGCCCCACCGGTGCGGTGACCGCGGCGATGTCGGCCAGCCGGGAATAGAGCAGCGTGGCATCCATCTTCAGGCTTTCCGCCGCGCGGGTCATCAGCTGCCGGGTCAGCCGCTGCCCCTCGTCGGTGTCGATGCCGGCCTTCAGCATCTCCGGCGATTCAAGACCCACCGCCTTCAGGATCGCCAGGATCAGCAGATAGTGGGTAAGCGTGCTCTGCTCCTCGTCCTCCTCCAGGGCGCGGCGGGCGGCCTGCGCCGCCTGCGGCCCGGCAAGCCCGCGCCGCGCCGCCTTCAGCGTCGCCCGGCGGATCTCATGCGGGGAGCAGGCGTCCTCCTTCACGATCAGGTCGTGCAGATAGCGGTCGTGCATGGTCATCGACACCATGTCCGGCACCGCCTTCCAGGCGACGACATAGATGCCCATGCCCTGCGACAGGCTGGGGATCAGCACCTCGAGCTTCGACCGCTCGCCGCGGCGCACGCGGGTCTGGGACAGCAGCGGCGTGGTGAAGGCCACCGCGGCCCCCCGCTCCTCGAAGGTCGACGGCGCGTATTCGATCGCACCTTTCAACATGATTGCCGTTCCGGATTCGCCTGGTCGTTCTCTTGCGCCGGCGACGTCCCAGCCCTCCAGGCCCGTCGCAAACGCCACGCCCTCATCATTACATGGTCGTAAGAAAAGCGGCGGCGACCAATTTGTGCTGAATTGTAGCGCAGTGCGACGGCCTGTCGCACTCGGCAACAGTTCGCGCAAGGAGACCGAGCCTGTCCATAGGGGTTTTTCCTTGGGCCACCTCCGCGACAGCTTGGCCGTCTCCGCGATGCGGTGGGAATTACCCGCGCAACTTTATAAAGCCGATGGGAAATCTCCATACCGCCCAAGCCGCCGTCGGCACCGCGCGACGCCCCTTGCGCTTTGCGCGGCGACGCGACAGTTTGGGCGAAGATGACACCGCGAACATGGGAGAAGCAGAGGGTGAGCAACATCGGCATCGTGCTCGGACGGTTCCACCGCAAAGAGGTGGAAGAGATGCTGGACGAGGCGCGCACCGTCGCCGCCCGCCGCGGCCTCGGCATCGTCGCGGAGGTCTGGGTTCCCGGCTCGATGGAGAAGCCGCTGGCGATCAAGCGCCTCCTGATGCGCGACGACGTCGCCGGCGCCGTGGCGCTGGGCATCATCGAGCGGGGCGAGACCGAGCACGGCAACGTCATGGGCCATGCCGTCATCTCCAGCCTGATCGACCTGCAGCTTCAGTTCATGAAGCCGGTCGGCGTCGGCATCCTCGGGCCGGGCATCAACCCGTCGCAGATCCCGCCGCGCATCCGCCCCTACGCCGCCGCCGCGGTGGACGCCTGCGCCGACCTGATCGAGCAGGGCTGAGGCACCCACGCTCCGCCGGGGGGACGGACGGCGGCGAAACCGTCACGTACCCCCGAGCAGCTCGCCCAGCGCGTGGCTCAGCTGGCGCGGGGTCACCGGCTTGTGGATGATGCCCAGCCCATGGGCGGCGGCGTCGCGTTCGCAGTCGGGGCCGGTCTCGCCGGTCAGGATCAGGCCGGGGATCGGGCCGGGGGAAGGGGGCTTGCCGGGGGCGTCGTACAGCGCGCGGATGTGGGCGACCGCGTCGGTCCCATACTGCCCTTCGCGCAGTCGGTAGTCGGCGACGATCAGGTCCGGGCGCCGGCCCTTGCGGCTCAGCCCCTCCACCGCCTTCTGCTCGGAGCCGGCGACCAGAACCTCGTACCCCCATTCGCGGAAGATCGTCTCCAGCCCCAGCAGCACGATGGCGTCGTCGTCGACCACCACGGCGAAGCGGCCCCGCCCGGCCGTCGCCGCCTCCGCCGCGGTCGCCGGCGCCTCGACGGTCCGGCCGAGCGGCAGGGCGATGACGAAGCTGGTCCACTGCCCCGGCTTGGACTGGACGTCCACCGGATGGTTCAGCAGCTGCGACAGCCGCCGCACGATGGCAAGCCCCAGACCCAGGCCGCGATTGCGGTCGCGCTCCGGGTTGCCGACCTGGTGGAACTCCTCCCAGATGCGCTCCAGATGGTCGGGTGGGATGCCGATGCCGGTGTCGCGCACCTCGATCAGCAGCCGCCCGCCGGCCCGCCGGCATTCGATGTCGATCCGCCCGCTTTCGGTATAGCGCAGGGCGTTCTCCACCAGATTGCGCACCATGCGGGTCAGCAGCGTGCGGTCGGTGCGGGCGGCGGCGTTGCAGGAGGAGACGTGCAGTTCCAGCCCCTTCGCCGCCGCCACCGGCCGGTACGACGCGGCGATGTGGTCGAACAGCGGCGCGACCGGCACATTCTCGATGTTCGGCTGGACCACGCCGGCATCCAGCCGCGACATGTCGAGCAGGCTGTCCAGCAGTTCCTTCAGCGCGTCCAGTCCGCGTCCCAGATGCATCAGCGCATTGGCGCCCTGGCTGCCCTGGACATGCGGCTTCAGCACGTCGACGAACAGCAGCAGCGCCTGCAGCGGCTGGCGCAGGTCGTGGCTGGCGGCGGCCAGGAACTTGCCCTTGGCAAGGTCGGCCGCCTCCGCCGTCTCCTTCGCCTGCATCAGCGCCTGCTGCGCCTGCCGGCGGGCGGTGATGTCCCGGAAATAGACGGAGAGGCCGTCCGCGCTGGGATAGATGTTGACCTCCACCCAGCAGTTCAGCACGGGGGACAGCACCTCCACGGTCATCTCCCGCCCTTCGCGCGCCGCCTGTTTCTGCGCCTCCAGTGAATCGCTGCCCAATGCCTTGGGGAAGACTTCCCACAGGCGGCGGCCCAGCATCGTGTCGCGCGACCGGCCCCAGAGCTGTTCCGCCTTGCGATTGATGTAGGTGAAGCGCCAGTCGTGGTCGACGGCATAGAAGGCGTCGCTGATGCTCTCCAGGATCGTCACCGCCCGCTCGTGCGAGGCGCGGGCCTCCTCCTCCGCCCGCTTGCGCATGGTGATGTCGCGGAAGAAGCAGCCCACCCCTTCCGCCGTCGGCAGAAAGCGGATTTCAAGCCACATGGTGGTGTCTTCGCCGTCGAAGCGCTTCTCGATGCTGGTCGGCTGGCGCTCCGTCATCGTCTTGCGGCACAGCGCCTCCAGATCCGACCCGGCGAACTGCGGCCACACCTCCCACAGTTGGCGACCGCGCATCATCGACAGCGACTGGCGGTCGAGCTGTTCGGCGCGGCGGTTCTGGTAGATGACGCGATAGTCGCAATCCAGCGCCACCAGCGCCTCGTCGATGCTGTCCAGAATGTCGGTGGCGCGCCGGCGCGCGTCGGCGATGGCCTCCTCCATCCGCCGCTGGTCGGAGCGGTCATGCAGGATCCACAGAAAGCCCTCCTCGTCGCCCTGGAGCGGCAGGATGGTCAGTGACCCCCACACGGCGGATCCGTCCCGATGGCGGAAGGTGCGCTCCTCCTGGATGCGGTCCTCGGCCAGCGCACGCACCCGCAGCGCGTCGGGCACGCCCGCGGCGACCTCCTCCGGCGGAAACAGGATGTCGACCGGCTGCCCCCGCGCCTCCTCCTCCGTCCAGCCCAGGATGCGGACGGCGCCGGGATTCCAGCTGGTCACCCGGCCGGCCGGCGACAGGGTCAGGATGGCATGGCCGGTGGCGCTGTCCAGGATGGCGCGCAACCGCCTTTCGCTGTCGGCATGGGCGGCGCGGCTGCGTTCCAGCGCGTTGCACGCGGTGCGCAGATCCTGGTTCAGCGCGGTGACCGTCAGCAGGTCGTCGCAGCCGGTGCAGGCGGTGGACAGCGCCGTCTGCAGCCGCGCATTCTCGCGCTCCAGCTCCTTCAGCCGCGCCAGCAGTTTCGCGTCGGGTCCGGAGGCCGGTCCGGAAGCCAATCCGGCGTCCGGTTGGGCATCCCGGCCCCGCCCGCCTTCCATTCGGTTGCCGGCGGACTCTTTCGGGACAGACTGCTGCTTGGTCATAGCCGCCCAAGAAAAACGAAAGTCTCAGTTGGCGAGAGTGCGCGTTGCCTAAAGCCTCTGTAAACCATCCAAAAGCAATATTCCGGAAGATGTTCAGTGTGTGAAATTTAACCGATGCTGTTACCGCATATCGGTAATCGCCTTCACCATTGCCCGCACGCCCGTATCAAGCACTTTATCACGCCGCAATACCAACCCTAACTTGCGGATCAATGGTGGCATCAGCGGCTGAACTGCGAAGCGGTCGCAATCCTGCGGACTCCCGACGGTGACCGACGGCAGGATCGACCGGCCCAGCCCGGCGGCGACGAGGTTCTTGATCGCCTCAACATTGCCCAGTTCCATCGCCGGGCGCGGCTGGATGCCGCCGGCCATGAACCAGCCGTCGATCACCGCGCGCATGGTCCCGCCGCGCTCGTACAGGATCAGCGTCTGGTCGGCCAGCGCCGCCGGGGTGACTCCCGGCGCCGGAGACCGGGCGCCGTCGCAAGGGTCGCCACCGGGGCCGACACAGACCAGCTCTTCGGCACAGACCGGTTCGATGGACAGGCCGGGACGGCCGGCCGGCAGCGTGACCAGCGCCAGATCGAGCGAACCGCCCTCCACCGCGTCCAGGATGTCGGGCGTATTTCCGGTGACGACGATGATCTCCAGCCCCGGATGGGCGCTGCGCAACGCGGTCAGGATCGGCGGCAGCCGGTAGATGCAGGCGGTGGCGCCGGTGCCGATGCGCACGCGCCCGACCTGCCCGGCGCGGTGGCGGCCCATGGCGACCGCCGCCGCCTCCATCTCCTCGCGCAGCCGGCGGATGAAGGGCAGCAGGTCGCGCCCGGCCGCCGTCGGCAAGGCCCGCTTGCCCACCCGCTCCACCAGCCGCACGCCGAAGCGCTCCTCCAGATTGCGGATCTGCATGCTGACCGCCGGCTGGGTCAGGCCGAGCCGGCCGGCCGCCTCGGTGAAGCCGCCATGCTCGACAACGGTGGCGAAGGTGATGAGCTGGTCGAGGTTCAGGCCGCGCATACCCCTAGTCTTCCTTATGATTCCGATCAAATCAATAAATTTGCCTTTTTATCCGCCCTCCGCGACGGTGTGGTCATGACGACCGCCGCCATCCCCACCGCCGCCCCCAGCCCCGCTCCTCGACCGATCTGGCTCGTGCTGCTGTGCGCCAGCCGCTTCGCCACCTCGCTGTCCTTCATGGTCTATGCCGGCGCGCTCGGGCCGGCGATGCAGGCCTGGGGCATGTCGGCAGGGGAAGCCGGGTCGATCCAGACCGCCTTCAACGTCGGCTATGCCCTGTCGCTGGTCGGGTCCTCCTGGTTCGCCGACAGTCTGGGCGCCAAGCGCGTCTTCCTGTGGGCCAGTTGGGCGACAGCGCTGACCGGCATCGCCTTCGCCTTCTTCGCCCGTTCCGCGGAAAGCGGGCTGCTGCTGTTCGCGCTGGTCGGGCTGACCCAGGGCGGCACCTACGCCCCGTCCATCATGCTGGTGGCGCAGGGCGTGCCTGCAGCGCGGCGCGGGGCGGCGGTGGGCTGGCTGCTGGCGGCGGGGTCGCTCGGCTATTTCGGCTCCATCGCGCTCGCCGCCGGCCTGTCGGAGCGGTTCGACTACGAGACCGCCTTCATCGCCTGCGGGCTGGGGCCGCTGCTGGCGGCGCTGCTCGGCACGCCGGGACTGCGCGGCCGGGCCAATCTGGTGGCCGGCGGGGGAGCGCGGCGGCTGCGCGGCGCCTTCCGCTTCCTGGCCGACCGCCGCTCCCTCCTGCTGACCGTGGGTTACACCACCCATTGCTGGGAACTGCTGGGTATGTGGGCCTGGCTTCCGGCCTTCCTCACCGCCAGCCTTGCAGGGTCCGGTGGAGCGGGCGTGCGCGGGCTGTGGATCGCCGGGGCCATCCACATCTCGGGCTTCTTGTCCTCGCTGCTGATGGGGCGCGCGTCCGACCGGCTGGGCCGCCGGGCGGTGCTGGTGGCGATGGGACTGCTGGGCGCGGCCTGCTCCTTCACCATCGGCTGGATGGACGGGATGCCGCTGGTGCTGGTGCTGGCGGTGGCGGCGCTCTACGGCTTTTCCGCGCTCGGCGATTCGCCGGTGCTGTCCACGGCGATGACGGAATCGGTCGAGCCGGGCAGCCTGGGGGCGGCGCTCGCCGTGCGCTCCATCCTCGGCTTCGGCGCCGGCGGTGCGGCACCGCTGGCGGTCGGGCTGGTGCTTGACCATGCCGGCGGCACCGGTGGTTCCGGCTGGGGCTGGGGTTTCGCGCTTCTCGGCGTCGGCGGCGGGTTGGCGACCGTCTGCGCCCTTCTTCTTCCCGCCGACCGTCCTGACCGGAGTTGATTCTCATGTCTTCGCTCATCGGCCCTGCCATCACGGTGCGGGCGTCCGCCGACGCCGACATTCCCGCCATCACCGCCCTCTACGCCAACCATGTGCTGCACGGCACCGCCTCCTTCGAAGAGGTCCCGCCGGACGAGGCGGAGATGGCCCGCCGCCGCGCCGACATCCTGGCCCGCGGCCTGCCCTATCTGGTGGCGGAGTGCGAGGGGCGGTTGGCCGGCTACGCCTATGCCGGGCCGTACCGCACGCGCAGCGCCTACCGCTTCACGCTGGAGAACTCGGTCTATGTCGCCGACGGAATGGGCCGGCGCGGCATCGGCCGGGCGCTGATGATCCCGCTGCTGGAGATGTGCGAGGCGGCGGGCTACCGCCGGATGATCGCGGCGATCGGCGACAGCGCCAACCACGGCTCCATCGGCCTGCACGGCGCCTGCGGCTTCCGGCATGTCGGCATCCTGCCTGCGGTGGGCTTCAAGTTCGGCCGCTGGCTGGACGGCGTGATGATGGAACGCCCGCTGGGCGAGGGAAGCGACAGCCTGCCGGTCGGCTGATCCGCTCAGTCCGCGCCCAGCAGCTCGTCCCGGCGCGGGCTTGGCGCCTGCGCCATCGGCACCGTCCGCGGCAGCTCCACAGTGGGCAGCCGCCACTCCACCGGCGGCGCCGATCCCGGCGTCGGCCGGTATTGGTCCAGCAGCGCCAGCAGGGTCAGCAGCGCCAGGGCAAGCGCCAGCAGCAGCAGCCGGCGGTCCACCCCGGCCATAGGACCTTTGCCGTCGCCGGGTCCGGTGTTGTCGCGATCCAGCAGGGCCATGCTCCGTCCTCCCGTCCAGTCGGCCTCGTTCTCTGGAACAAGCTTGATCGATGCGACGGATGGTCACAATGTGGCTTTGGCGCAGCCTGCCTTCGGCTGAGACGAAGGCAGGCTGCGGCTCTTGGGCTTATGAGAATCGTCTGGAAGGAACCATAAAACGCGACGCTGGAACCATGGAATGGTCTCTGGAGGCTGTTTTGGAACCATAAATTAGTTCAGTAAAATCTTGGAAACAACAATGGCAGGCTGTATATTTTATGAGTGTTTTTATACACCCAAGGCGCGAGTTCTGTCCCGAGCGATGACGGCTGTAAAAGCACAAAATCATTGATTAGCGTGTTGGAATTTTTCCATTTCATTCCAGAATGAGTCCAGCGCAGGCAATGACCTTGTCGCCGTCTCTGACGTAATGACCAATCGTAAGTTCAGTGACGCCAAACCATCGGAAACCGGTATGACCAAGTGGAGCATTTCAGCTGCAGGCTCCCACATTTCTGATTGATGGCGAGCTTGCCGCTTCAGGCACTTGCCTCTCCTTTACGCGACAGATTTCGAACCTGGCCCTCCTCCGTATCAGTGGACACCTCTGCTAAGCTCCAGATGGAGCGGAGATGTGATTGCCCACCCGGGTGGCGGCAGCTGAGCCGTCAAGCGACGACGAAAGTGCCGTTGACCCGTGTCGTCGTCTCGTCCGAGGCGATGACGGGGGCCGTCAGGAGCTTGGCCTTGATCGCCGCGCAGGCGGTGTCGAACGCCGCGCCCATGCGGCGGAAGGCATTGGCGATGGCGCCTTCGGAGATGGTCAGCCCGAACACCTCCTTCAGCAGGCGTGACAGCCGCTCGAAGCCGACATGATGGCTGTGATGCAGGTAGGCCAGCAGCGAGCGGATACCCGGATCGAACGGCGTTCCCGGCGGCATGGCGGCGGGCGGCGCGGCCCGGTAGCGCGGGAGTAGGGCCTCCAGTCCGGGCGCGACTTTGCAAACGCCCAAACCAATCAGAACGCAGGTTGTTCAGACCCTCAGCTCGTCAACCGACCATGAAGGTGATAGTATTGTTGACGGCTATCTGCATACCAGTACGTCCGACCGCTGCAACAGTTCCGCTCTTGTTAAGGTAGCGTTCAAACAGCTTATAATTGGAATGCCCCCGCTACGAACAAGATCTCAGTGGCAATTCTCTAATCTTATGTGCGGATACAGAGCCGACAAGCAACGAGGTTGGCGAGCGCCACATCTTCAATTCCTACGCCAACCGACTTGTAGACGATGATCTGCTCGTGATCACCTCTCCACGCATTGGGATCGGCGACTACGGCGCCCAGTTCCTCCACACGCTCCCAGTCCACCGCGTCGCCGGCAAGCACCAGATCGCCCGCCTCGCGGCGCGCCTGCGGCTTCCACTCCACGACAATGCGCCCCGCGCGCTCGAGCAGGATCGCATCGATTTCCCGGGTGTCGGGCTTGCTTGATCCGATTGCCGCCACGAAGGCACCACGCTTCACTAAATTTCCGGAAAAAAGTGGGGTCTTGGCACGGGTGGCCGTGACGATGATGTCGGCCTCACGCACTGCCTCATCCGCCTCGACCGCCGCCGCATCGACACCGAAGCTGTCGCGAACCCATGTGGCGCAATCGACAGCCCCCTCGCGACCGACAATGTGCACGAGGCCGAATGTCCGGGTGGTCAGAAAGGCTTCCAGATGCGCACGGGCCTGGATGCCCGTGCCGAACACGGCCAGCACCTCGGCATCGGGCCGGGCCAAGGCATTGGCAGCCACCACCGTGACCGCCGCAGTGCGGAATTCAGTCAGCGCGTTGCCTTCCATGACGGCGATCAGCCGCCCATCCGTGTTGGAAAACAGAGGAAGGATGAAATTGAACTTGCCGCCCACTGTCGGATAGATCTTGGCGCCCGTAACGCCAGCGTCGGTGAGGATGGCACCCATCATGCTGAGCGATACACCGCCGCCTTGTACCCGAACGCGCTCCTGCATGGCGCCGCCACCGCGTCCATGATCACGGAAAGCGTCTGCCATGGCAGCAATGGCATCGGGAAAGGTCAGGACGCTACGAACGTCTGCATCGCTGATGAACACTGGAACCTCCGGAAATGGCCGAATGGCCGCCGTTGAGCAAAATTGGCAGATTGGTCGGTTCAATTGCCCGATCCGCCCGGATATCCGCCCAGGCACTCGCTAAGAGGCGGGAACCAGTTCGGCGCTGGTTGCAGCGAGACTGGGCAAGGTGAACCCCTGGAGCGAAATGGCCGGGCGACGGCCGGCCACCAGATCGCCGACGACCCGCGCCGACCCCATCGCCAAGGTAAAGCCGAGGGCGCCGTGCCCGACATTCAAGAGCAGATTGGACAATTTCGTCGGTCCGAGGATCGGCATGCTGGTCGGCGTCGCCGGCCGCAAGCCGCACCATGGCTCGACCTGTCGATAATCGGAAACGTCAGGGAAAGCAGCCCTCGCCTCCCGGATCAGCAGCGCCAGCCGCTGTTCGTCCATGTCCCGCCCGTACCCGACGATGTCGGCCATACCCGCGACACGCAGCCGATTGCCCAACGGAGCGTAGACGATCTTCCGGGCATAATCCGTGACGCTGACGGCGGGAGACGCCGCCGCTGCGCGCACCGCCACCGAAATGCTGTATCCCTTCAGCGGGTAGATCGGCAGATCGATCCCCGCCGTGCCGGCCAGCGCCCGGCTTCCCGTTCCGAAAGCAAGGACATAGGCGTAGGCCTCGATCGCGCCCTGGTCGGTTTCGAGCGCCAACACCCGCTCCCGGTCGCAGACGAACCGGCTGGCGGCGAGGCCATAGGCGAATTTGACATTGTAGGGCTCTGCACGGAGCAGCGCTTCAAGCCCGACGCAGAACCGATGGCAATCGGCGGCCTGCTCGCTGGGCGTGAAAATCCCGCCGACCAAGCGGTCGCGAATGCGGGACAGGGACGGCTCGATCGTCAGGCACTCTGCCGCCTCCACGGCGTGCTGAACGCAGCCGAAGCGTTCCTGGTAGCGCATTTGCGCCACGGCGCCCTGGAAACTCTTCTCGCTGGAGTAGACTACCAGCTTGCCCGTGCGGGAGTGCGAGAAGTCCAGTTCGGTTCGCGCTACGAACTCTTCCAGCAGAGCGCGGCTGTACAAGGAGAGGGCCAGCAGCCGCTCAGTTGCGCGGCGACTCTGCCGGCCGGTGCACGCCGCCAGGAACTGCAGGCACCAGCGCCATTGATGCGGATCGAGACGCGGATGGAAACGCAGCGGCGAATTGCGGTCGAGCAGCCAGAGCGGCAAATCCCGCAAGGCGCCGGGGCCGGCCAGCGGTGCGACGTAGCTGTAGCTGAGCTGACCGCCGTTGGCGTAGCTGGCACCGCGCGCCGAACCGTGCTCCCGGTCGACGACCGTGACTTCATGGCCGTCCCGGGCAAGGCAATAGGCGGTGGTCAGGCCGGCGACGCCGGCTCCGAGAACGATGATGTGCATGCGTGCGTCTCTCAATTGTAGCGCGGCAGGTGGAGTGCGGCCCCCCCGCTCACGCGGCGCGCAGCTGCGCCAGGAACCGGGCCACCGCTCCGTGCAGGTTTTCGGCTTCGGTGACGAATTCGCCGGCGACCGCCTGCACTTCGCGGACCATCTTCGACGAGGTTTCGGCCGCCACGCTGACGTCGGTGATGTGGTGCGACACCTTCCGTGTGCCCGACGCCACTCCCTGGACGTTGCGGGCGATGTCGGATGTGGCGGCGCCCTGCTGTTCGACCGCCGTGGCGATGGTGGCGGAGATCTCCTGCATGGCGGAGATCGTATCGGCGATCTCGCGGATGGCGGTCACCGCCCCGCCGGTGGCTCTTTGCATGGCGCCGACTTGCTCCTTGATCTCGTCGGTCGCCCTGCCCGTCTGCGAGGCCAGGCTCTTAACCTCCGAAGCGACGACCGCGAAGCCGCGGCCCATCTCGCCGGCCCGTGCCGCTTCGATGGTGGCGTTCAGAGCAAGCAGGTTGGTTCGGTGGGCGATCTCGCTGATCAGCGTGACGATGCGCCCGATGCGCTCCGCCGCCTCCTCCAGGCCGGCGACCATCGCGTTGGTGTGATGGGCCTTGGCGGTGGCCTCGCGGGCGACATCGGCGGCGCGGCTGACCTGGCTGGACACTTCGGCGATGGATGCCGACAGTTCCTCGGCACCGCCGGCCACGGCATCCACGCGCACCGACGCCTCGTCGGCCAAGCAGGCGACATTGGCCGCCTCGCGGCTCGAGCACTCGGCGGCCTCGAAGACGATGCCGAAGCGTTGCTGGAGCTGGCCGGCACGCTCGTTGAGCGCCGCGACCACGCTGTGCACGCTGCTTTCCAGGCGGTTCGAGATACCGGCCATCAGACGTTGCTGCTCGGCCGCGGCCCGATCGGCCTGTGCCGCCGCTTCGGTCTCCAGCCGCCCACGCTCCAGCAGCGCGTCGCGGAACACCTGGACGGACCGCGCCATGGTGCCGATCTCGTCGGAGCGCGAAGCATGCGGCACCGTGATCCTCGTATCGCCGGCCGACAGCTGCTGCATGACTTGCGCGATGCGCAGCATTGGACGGGACACCAGCCGCGCCACGAACGCATAGAGGATGACCGCTCCGATCACCGACGCCGCCGCTCCGATGGCCATGATCAGGCGCTGCTCGGCGAACCGTTCCGACGCAGCCCGCGACTGCGCGGCAAGGCTCGCGCGCTCCGCCTCGATGGTTTCGCTGACCGCGTGGCGGATGCGTTCGATCGCGGTGCGCGACGCGTCGGTGGCGGTCATGATCCGCATGTCGCCCTGCACCGCCTCACGCCACAGGTTGACCGCCTCGACGGTCGCCTCAAGGCGGGCGCGGTGAGACAGGTCAGCCGGCCGGAGCGCCTGCGTCTCGCCGACAAGGGTGTCGAACCGTCGCCTGAGCGTGTCCCTGAACGGCGCCAGAACCTCCGGATTGGTGGACGCCAGATAGAGGCTGACGGCCATGTCCTGCTCGGAGACGTTCTGGAGGATCTGCTGCAGCCGGCCGATCACTTCATACCCCTGGACGGTGGCCTCCCCGCTGCGGCCGATCGCCTCCAGACCCCGCAGATTGACGCCGGCCACGGCGAGCGACACCGCCGTAAAGGCACCGAAGAGGAGCAGCAGCTTGGCCGCGATGCCTCTGGCGCGCGTGCCCGGACCTGTGTTCATGAACGCCTCCTGCGCGGGTCAGGCCGCACTGGTGTGGGGATTGCGGATGACCCGCCCGGGACGCGCGCCGACGATGCCGCCGTCCCGCAGCACGGGCTGGCCGTTGACGAAGACGTGGACGATGCCGTCCGCCGGCTCGGTGGGGCTGCGGAAGTCGGCGCGGTCGCTCACCGTGGCCGGGTCGAAGACGCAGAGGTCGGCGTAGGCTCCGGCGCGGACTACTCCGCGGTCGGGAATGCCGAACTGTCGCGCCGGCAGCCCGGTCATCCGGTGCACCGCCTCTTCCAGGGTGAACAGGCCGGTCTCGCGGCAATAATGGCCGAGCACGCGCGGGAACGTGCCCCAGAGCCGCGGGTGCGGGTGCTGATCGTGCGGCAAACCGTCCGACCCGATCATGCAGAGCCGGTGCTTCAGGATGCGGCGGACATCCCCTTCGTCCATGTTGACGTAGATCGCACCGGCCGGCGCCAGGCGTCCCGCCGCTTCCTCCGGCGTGCAGCCCCAGTCGGCGGCGATATCCTCGACCCGCCGGCCGGTCGCCTCGGGAAAGGGGGTGGACCAGGTCACCCAGGTCTCGCTGGACCGCTTGAGCTTTTCCGGCAGCAGAACGGTGGAGCTTGCGGTGTATGGGTAGGCGTCGAGGGCGATGTCCGACATCTCAGCCGCCGCGTCGATGGCCGCCAGCGTCAGGACGCTACGCCCCCAGACCGACACGCCGAGACACTTGTGGTGGGAGATGACCAGCCGCACGCCGGCCGCCCGCGCGGTGGCGAAGGATTCCTCCAGCGACGCCAGCACCCCCTCCCCTTCGTCGCGCATGTGGGTGGTGTAGACCGCATCGTAGCGGCCGGCCACCGAGGCGAGCGCCACCACCTCTTCCATCGGCGCGTTGCGGCTGAAGGGATAGGCGAGGCCGGTGGAGAAGCCGAAGGCCCCCGCACGCATCGCCTCGTCCAGCATCGCCTGCATGGCGGCGACCTCGCTGTCCGACGCCGCGCGCGCCGGGTCGGCGCCGACCGATGCGCGCAGCCCCATGTGCCCGACCAGCGGCACCACGTTCACCGCGGGTGACGCCCCCTCCACCGCCGCCAGATAAGCGGAAAAGGTGCCGAAGAAGTCGTCCGTCGCCTTGCCCAGCACGTTCAGCGGGGCCGGCACGGCGCCGTCGGAGCCCGCGGCATCGAGGATCACGGGAGCGAGGCTGACGCCGCAATTGCCGGTGACCACGGTCGTCACGCCCTGCGTGACCTTCGGTTCCGCCTCCGGCTGGATGAGGATCAGCCGGTCGTCGTGGGTGTGGACGTCGATGAATCCGGGCGCCACCACCAGCCCGGTGACGTCCAGTTCCAGCGCGCCGCTGCCCTGGGGCAACGGACCGACCGCGACGATGCGGTCCGCCAGGATGGCGACATCCGCCGCGAAAACCGGTCGCCCGCTGCCGTCGGCCACCATGCCGTTGCGCAGAACCACGTCGTAGAGCGGGCGCGGTTCCCCGTTTCCGTCCCCGCCGCAGGGCTGCGGCAGAGACGGAGCGATGAGCTTTTCCATGGTGCGTGCCTTATGCCTTGGCCCGGCGTGCCGCCCGCGCCCGCAGTCCCTCGATGGTGCCCATCAACAGCACGGACATGACGATGATGAGCGTGGAAACCACCGCGATGGTCGGCGACAGGTCGAAGTCGATGTCCTCGAACATCTTGCGCGTCAGCGTCTTTTCGGTGCTGCTGGATAGGAAGTAGGAGATCACCGCCTCGTCCAGCGAGGTGATGAAGGCGAAGGCCGCAGCGGTCGCGAAGCTCGGTCCCAGCAGCGGCAGCGTGACATGCCGGAAGGCGCGCAGCCGGTTCGCCCCCAGGCTGGCCGCCGCCATCTCCAGGCTGGGGTCCATCTTCTGCAGGCCGGCCGAGACGGTGATGACCACGAAGGGCAGGCAGACCACCGTGTGGGCCAGCACGAAGCCGGTCAGCGAGCCCAGCAGGTTCCACTTCATGTAGACCATGTACATGGCGACGGCGATCACGATGTGCGGCACGATCATCGGCGCCAGCACGACGGCCCGCACCGCGCCCTTCAACGGCACCCTGCCCCGCACCAGCGCCAGCGCGCCCAAGGTGCCGAAGGTCATGGCCGCGACGGTGGTCAATCCGGCGACCTTCAGGCTGAACAGCGTGGCGCCGATCCATTCCGGGTCCTGGAAATACGCGACGTACCAGCGCAGCGACCAGTGGGCCGGCGGGAAAGCCAGATACTGGGTGTCGCTGAACGACGTCGGAATGACGACGAGGGTCGGCAGCAGCAGGAACAGGAAGATCAGGGCGCAGACGCCCTTGAGCAGCGCGTCGCCGAGGTGTTTCGAGAGGTTCTGGCGCCGGGCGGCCGCGTTGGCCGCCGGCGCGGAATGCGCGTGCGAGGTCATGACGCGGCCTTCTTGTCGAGCCCGAGGAAGCGGTTGAACACCGTGACGAGCAGCAGTGTGATGGCGAGCAGAAGGGCAGCGAGCGCTCCGGCGAAGGGCCAGTTGAGCAGCTCCGTGGTCTGCTGGCCGATGAGCGTGGCGACCATCAGCGTCTCCGGTCCGCCGACCAGCGCCGGTGTGACATAGAAGCCCAGCGACAGGATGAAGACCATCAGCACGCCCGAGGCGACGCCCGGCAGGCTCAGCGGCAGCACCACCAGGAAGAAGACGCGGACGGCGTTGGCGCCGAGGCTCTGCGCCGCCAGCGGCAGGTCGCGCGGGATGGTGCGCAGCGCCGCCCAGATCGGCAGGATCATGTAGGGCAGCAGCACGTGGGTCATGGCGATGGCGACCGACAGCTCGTTGTAGAGCAGCGGCAGCGGCGCATCGGTCAGCCCCAGGCCCATCAGCACGGAGTTGAGCAGGCCATTGCGTTGCAGGATGATGATCCAGGCATAGCTGCGCACCAGCACGCTGGTCCACAGCGGCACCAGGACGCAGGCGGTCGCGACGGCGAGCCGCCAGCCGCTCAGCCGGGCCATCAGGAAGGCCACCGGATAGGCCAGCACCAACGTCAGGGCGGTGACCATGGTACCCAGCAGGAGGGTCCGGCCGAGGATGCGCAGGTAGAGCGGGGACTCGGCGATGTGGACGAACTCGGCGAGGGTGAAGTCCGGGTTCCAGACGCTCACCGCAAGCAGGCGGCCGACCGGCAGGAGGAAGGCCACGCACAGGCCGATCACCAGCGGGCCGACCAGCAGCAGGGAGAGCGGTGCCGGAAATCTCCGTCCGTCGGTTTGCCACAGCGTGGCCGCAAGCCGTTTGAGTGATGCGGTCATGGCGGTGCCCCTCAATAGACCAGCGCGTTGGCGGGGTCCCAGGTCAGGGACACGGCCTCGCCGCGCGCGGGCTTCATCGCGTCGCTCTGCACCGGGACGCGCATGGTGATTTCGGGCAGGCCGTCGGAGCGAAGCAGGTAGATCAGCGTCGGGCCGGCGTAGATCACGTCAGTCACTGTGGCGCCCATCCCGCCGGCGGCCGCGGGTGCCAGAGCAATGCGCTCCGGACGGACCGTCAGACGCACCCGTGCCCCCGCCGCCGTGCCGTGACGGACAGCGGCGGCGGCCGGCGTGCCCCGCACCACCGCCCCGCCGGCAAGCCGCACCGTCCACTCCTTTCCGGCGGTGGCCACAAGCTCGCCGTCCAGCAGGTTGGTCTCGCCGACGAAGCTGGCGACGAAGGGGTTCGCCGGCCGCTCGTACAGCTCCGCCGGGGTGCCGACCTGCTCCAGCCGGCCGCGATTCATGACCGCGATGCGGTCGGCCATGGTCAGCGCCTCCTCCTGGTCGTGGGTGACGTAGATCACCGTGGCGCCCAGCGATTCCTGAAGGTGCTTGATCTCGATCTGCATGCGCTCGCGCAGCTTCTTGTCGAGCGCCCCCAGCGGCTCATCCATCAGCAGCACCGGGGGCCGGTAGACGATGGCGCGGGCCAGGGCCACGCGCTGCTGCTGGCCACCGGAGAGCTGTGCCGGCAGCCGCTTCTCCATACCCTCCAGCCCGACGACGCGCAGCGCGTCCAGCGCCTTGAGCCTGCGCTCCCCGGCGGAAACGCCGCGCATGCGCAGCGGGAACGCCACATTGTCGAGAATGGTCATGTGCGGGAACAGCGCATATTTCTGGAACACCATGCCGACGTCGCGGCGGTGCGCCGGCATATGTGACACGTCGACGCCGTCGATGCACACGGCGCCGCTGTCCGGATGTTCGAAGCCGGCGATCATCATCAGCAGCGTCGTCTTGCCCGACCCGCTGGGGCCGAGCAGCGCCACAAACTCACCCCGGCCGACGGAGAGGCTGACGCCGTCCACCGCCGTGAAGCTGCCGTAGTGTTTGATGATGCTGTCCATCGACACTGTTCCGCCGCGAATGGGCTGCAAGCCGGAATAGTCCTCGTGCATGGAGTGGGCTGTGGTCATGGAGTTCTCCTCTCAGGAGACACCCACCGCTGCATGGCGGCGGGGCGGGGTTCTTGGTGCGGCGATGGGGAATATTCGGGACGACGTGCGTCACGCCGCGACGCGGCACAGCGTCTCGCGCTGCCTTGGAACCGGGCTGTCGATGGCGCGCTCCGCCTTGGCCGCGAACGACAGCAGCATCGTGTCGTCATGGCGCCGCGCGGCGAACTGCAGGCCCACCGGCATGCCGCGGGCGGTGAAGCCGATCGGGATGGACAGCGCCGGGAGGTCGAGATAGTTGGCGAACCGGGTGAAGACTGTCGGCACGTGGTCCTCGTCCACCGCGGATACGGGGATCGCGCCGTCGGGGCAGGTTGGAAGCGCGATAAGGTCGAACCCGCGCATCGCGGCGTCGAACCGCCGCTGGTGCTGCCGCCGCTCCGCAATCATCGCCTCGTGCGGCGGCTTGCCCCGGCCGCTCAGGATGCGGTTGCGGACGACCGGCCCGAACAGCTCCGGCGTCGCCTCGATCGCCGCTCCGTGGGCGGCGTATGCTTCGTGGAGCGCGAGGTGGCCAGCAAGCACCGAATAGGTTTCAAGGCGCTCCGGACTGCCGAACCGTCCGATAAGGTGTCCGGCATCTGCTAGCTTGGCCAGGGCCGCCCGGTAGAGCGCCTGAACCTCCGGCGTCACCGTGTCCAGTTCGGCGTCATCGAGATCGCCGATCCGCACCGGAACACCGGATCTCTGTGACACCCCGCCGGCCGTCCCGTCGCCTTGCAACAGCGCTGTGAACACGGTCTGCACGTCCTCGACGGTCTGACCGAGCAACCCGACGACGTCGTGCGTCGGGCTGTAGGGGATCACCCCATCGAGCGGCACCAGCCCCGGAGAGGGCTTGAAGCCGACGATGCCGCAGAAGCCCGCGGGAATGCGCACCGACCCTCCGGTGTCGGAACCGAGTGCAAGCGGCGCCAGCCCGGCGGCGACCACGACTGCGGACCCGCTGCTCGACCCGCCGGGAACGCAGTGTTCCCCGGTGTTCCAGGGATTGCGGGGAATCGGGGATGCACTTTGGGTGCCCCAGCCGCCGCAGCCCAGCTCGACCGTCGCGGTCTTGCCGAGAACGATCATCCCGGCATCCTGCAGCCGCTTCACCGGCCAGGAGGACGCGGACACCGGGGCCGCTGGCCGCGCGTTCGACCCGCCGCGCGTCGGCAGGCCGGCCACATCGAACAGGTCCTTGACCGCCAGCGGTATGCCGTCGAGCGGACCGCGCGCCAGCCCGCTGCGGCGGCGGGCATCGCTTTCACGGGCCAGCGACAGGGCGTCGTCGGCCAGTACAACGAAGGCGTTCAGCGTCGGATCGTCCCGGTGAATGCGATCGAGACAGCCGGAGACGATGGCTTCGGAGGACAGATGGCCCTCGGCCAGAGCCGTCGCCAGTTGGGTCAGAGTCAGGCCGGACCCATTCGGGTGGCAAGCTTCCATGGTCGCTGTGTCCAAGGAATGATGCGCCGCTTCGGTGCGCCCGCGGCACGTCGAAATTTCTCGACTGTGCCGCGAACACCGGCGCCGTGGTTTCAGGATCGGGTGGCGATCGGGAGCGTCACTTGCTGAGCCAGCGATTCCACCGTTCGATGACCGCGGCGCGGTTGGCGGCGATCCACGCCGGGTCGATCACGGCCATCTTCGCCATGTTTTCCGGCGCCGAGCCACGCGCTGCACGGTCCTCGGGGCTGAGAAGCGCCAGCATGTTGCGGTTCGAGGTGTCGTATTTGAATGCGTTCGCGAAGGTGAGGTGGGCTTCCGGGCGGGTCAGGTAATAGTCGAGAAAGGCGTAGGCCTTGTCCTGGTTCGCTCCACCCTTGAGTAGCGCCCAATATCCGATGTTCGGCACGGCGTCGTTCCAGACGACGGAGATGGGCAGCCCCTGGTCCTTGAGGACGAAACCGCTGCCTGACCACATCATGGCCATGACGACCTCGCCGGAGCGGAGCAGCTGCATGCTCTGGTCGCCGGTGCGCCACCAGACGGCGATCGATGGGCGCAGCTCGTCGAGTTTCTTGAACGCACGGTCGAGGTCGAGCGGGAAGAGCTTGTCCCGCGGCACCCCGTCGGCCATCAATGCCGCCATGAGCGGCCACCAGGGCGCGCCGGCGTTGGGCATCGCGCGCGGTCCGGGGAAGCGCTTGACGTCCCAGAAATCGGCCCAGGTCTGTGGACCGCCCTGAGCGAACCGCTTGGCGTCGTACACGATGCTGACGCCGCCCATGGTGCGCAGCAGGCCGCGCTCGGTGCAGGCACCGTCAACCGCCTGGGAGAGGTTCGTGAGCCTGGAGCAGTCAAGCTTGGCCAGGCTGTCGGCCTGCGCCACCAGATCCTCCGGCCAAGCCGTGACGATGTCCCAGCCGATAGCGTTCGCCTCGCGCATGGCCTTCACCTTGGTCCAGGTTTCGGCGTTGCTGGCGGCCACCGGACGGATGCGGATTCCGGTCTTTTCCGTGAAGGGCTCATAGAAATTCTTGCGCAGCGCCTGCTCGAACGCGCCGCCCGTCGCGACGACGACCAGCTCCTTCTCTTGCGCACGTGATGGAGCCGCACTTCCCAGCGCGACCGCCAGCGACGCGGACAGGAGGGTAAGGGTCCGCAATGAAAGCAAGATGTCCTCCCTTATGAGTGGGCAACGCACAGTTTGTGGAGCTGTGCATTTCGCTAAAGAGGTTTTATGAAAGATACCTTACATCGTTGCATGAGTGGTCGCAATGTGTTTTTCATAGGCATCCGTTTATGAAATTTGCACGACATGCGCACCGGGAAGACCGAGTAATGAACCTGCTGGAACGGATCGGCCTGCGCCGCACCGACCTGACGGAAAGCGAGCAGACTCTCGCCCGCTACGTCGCGATGAACTACGCCGGTCTGGCCTACGAGCCTGCCGCCCAGATTGCGCAGAAGTGCGATGTCAGCGCGGCGACCGCGACGCGGTTTTTCACGAAGCTGGGCTACGACAGCTTTGCCGACGTGCAGCGAGAAGTCCGCGAACAGATCGAACAGCGCCTTAGTTCACCGCTCGGCCGCTTGGGGTCGAAGGGGGCCAACGCGGAGTCCATGACGGACCTGGTCGCCCAGACCCTGGAGCGCGATCTGCGCAACATTCAGGCGGCCAGTGCCGGGATGCAACCGAGCCGGATCATCGGCATGGCCGAGATTCTCGTACAGTCGAAGGGGACGCTCTACGTCTATGGGGAAAAGAAGGCGCATGCCGTCGCCTTCTACCTGTACGCCCAGCTCAACCTTTGTCTGGACCGGGTGGTGATGCTGACGTCCGAGCAGTCGCTGCTTGCGGACCGCTTGCTGCAGGTTGGCCCCGACGACAGTCTGCTGGTCGTCGATCCCCGACGCTATGCCCGTTCATCTCTCTATGTGGCGCAAACCTTCAGTGAGCGCTCGGCCCAGGTTCTGCTGCTCGGCGACAGTGAAACGTCGCCGATAGCCGCGATGGCCAGTTTCGGCATTCACTGCCCGGTCGAAGGGGCCTCGTTGTTCGATTCCTATGCGGCTCTGATGTTCGCGGCCAACGCTCTGAGCAACGTCGTGGCCGCACTCCGCAAAGCTGAAATAGCCGACCGCCTAAAGGAAGCGGAGCGACTCTGGTCTCGCTTCGAGACATTCGCAATCAAGGATAAATAGTCCGGCGAGCACGGATTCATGATCTCGGATTGTTGAATGGATAGCGGCGGTGCTGCAGGGAAGCCGGGAGATGTCGCCGTTCTCGACAAGCTCGGCAGTCATAAGAGTCTGTCCTGAAAGATTATTTCCGACCGAGCCGCCGGAGCATCAGCCGGATCATTGCGATGCGGATGAAGGCAACGGAGGTGCGGAGGTACTGCTCGTAATGGCGTACGAGGCGTCGGCAGCGTGTGATACCGACTCTCCTATGAAATGACCTTCTGGAGCCAAGGCGGGAAGCAGAGGGATATGATGCGGCCGGTTTCGGCGACGAGCGCGTTCCAGGCGTCGCAGCAAGCGTCGATGATGGTGTCCTGATCGGGAAAG